>NZ_JBYTBE010000078.1:0-693 GCF_058788955.1 Roseateles sp. FW301-B2 | reverse complement strand
TTCAAACAGCAACTCCGCCAAGACCTGCAACCCGCCGTCTTCTAGGAATTACTGTCTCGATAAACCCGAGCAGGTCACTCCCCATGTGGCGCTCAGCGAGTCGGTAAGCGAGTTCTATCTGCGCAATCAGGCGCATTTCGCGCCCTGGGATCCGCCTTCGCCGCCGGGCTTTTTCGCGCCGGATCAGGTAGCGGCGCGCCTGCAACTTGCCGCGCTGGCCTTTGAGGAGGGGCAGGCTTACCGCTGGTGGATCTGCAGCCAGGATGCACCGACCAAGGTGATCGGCCAATGCCAGGTCTCGCAGGTATCGCGCGCCGTGTTCCAGAGTGCCATGCTGGGCTACTCGCTGGATGCTCAACGGCAAGGCCAAGGCCTCATGAGCGAGGCCTTGGCAGCGGTGCGCGGCGAGATATTCAGCCAACGCGTAGGCCTGCACCGTCTGCAGGCCGCCGTGCGCCCGGAAAACACGCGCAGCCGTCAAGTATTGCTGCGCCTTGGTTTTGCGCATGAGGGCCATAGCAAGCGCTATCTCTTCATCAGCGGCGCCTGGCGCGATCACGACCTCTATGCCCTGATCAACCCGGCTTGGCCGGATCATCAACTTGAATTCAAGTAATTGCGGCCCTTAAAAGCAAAAACCCTCCGACTCATAGGAGGCGGAGGGTTTGCTTTGGATATTAGCCTGACGATGAC
>NZ_JBYTBE010000077.1:0-789 GCF_058788955.1 Roseateles sp. FW301-B2 | reverse complement strand
CCGTACCACTTGGAGACGTTCTGGATATCGATCATGGCCATCTGCCTTAGCGAATGATTTGGATCTTCTGCTGCAGGCGGCGCACCGTCATCGACAGGCTGAAGCAGATCACGAAGTAGACGACGGTGGCCACCAGATAGGTCTCCACCGGGCGGTTGAAGTTCTTGCCCGCGACCTCGAAGCCCTTGAGCAGGTCGTAGGCGCCGATCGCATAGACCAGCGAGGTGTCCTGGAACAGGATGATGGTCTGGGTCAGCAGCACCGGCAGCATGTTGCGGAAGGCCTGCGGCAGCACCACCAGCTGCATGGTCTGGCCATAGCTCATGCCCACCGCGTAGCCGGCGTAGACCTGGCCCTTGGGCACGCTCTGGATGCCCGCACGCATGATCTCGGAGTAGTAGGCCGCCTCGAACACCGTGAAGGTGATGATGGCCGAGAGCTCGGCGCCCATGGGCCGGCCGATCAGGAGCGGGATCAAGAGGAAGAACCACAGGATCACCATCACCAGCGGGATGGAGCGCAGGGTGTTGACGTAGAAGGCCGCCGGCAGCACCAGCCAGCGCTTGCCCGAGAGCCGCATCAGCGCCAGCACCGTGCCCAGCGCAATGCCGCCCAGCATCGCGATGAGGGTGAGCTGGATCGAGAAGATCAGGCCCTTGGCGATGAAGCTGGACGCCACCGCCCAGCTGAAGAAGGAGAAGTCGAGATTCACTTGCTACCTCCGATCATGCCGGGCACCTGCACGCGCTGCTCGATGAAGAGCGCGATGCGGTTGATGCTGAAGGCGGA
>NZ_JBYTBE010000076.1:0-850 GCF_058788955.1 Roseateles sp. FW301-B2 | reverse complement strand
CAGACCCGCGAGCACATCCTGCTGGCTCGCCAAGTGGGCGTGAAGTACATCATCGTGTTCCTGAACAAGTGCGACATGGTGGATGACGCCGAGCTGCTGGAACTGGTGGAAATGGAAGTGCGCGAGCTGCTGTCCAAGTACGACTTCCCCGGCGACGACACCCCCATCATCAAGGGTTCGGCCAAGCTGGCGCTGGAAGGCGACACGGGCGACCTGGGCGAGCAAGCCATCATGCGCCTGGCCGATGCGCTGGACACCTACATCCCCCAACCGGACCGCGCCGTTGACGGCACCTTCCTGCTGCCGGTGGAAGACGTGTTCTCGATCTCGGGCCGTGGCACCGTGGTGACCGGTCGCGTCGAGCGCGGCATCATCAAGGTCGGCGAAGAAATCGAAATCGTCGGTATCCGCGACGTGCAGAAGACCACCGTGACCGGCGTGGAAATGTTCCGCAAGCTGCTGGACCAAGGTCAAGCCGGCGACAACGTCGGTATCCTGCTGCGCGGCACCAAGCGTGAAGACGTCGAGCGCGGCCAAGTGCTGGCCAAGCCCGGCTCGATCAAGCCCCACACCCACTTCACGGCCGAGATCTACGTGCTGTCGAAGGAAGAGGGCGGCCGTCACACCCCGTTCTTCAACAACT
This sequence comes from Roseateles sp. FW301-B2, assembly GCF_058788955.1. NCBI lineage: Bacteria > Pseudomonadati > Pseudomonadota > Betaproteobacteria > Burkholderiales > Sphaerotilaceae > Roseateles > Roseateles sp. FW301-B2. The sequence continues at coordinate 207 of NZ_JBYTBE010000076.1, read as the reverse complement.
ACCGTCCCCAGTTCTACTTCCGCACGACGGACGTGACCGGTGCCGTGGAGCTGCCGAAGGACAAGGAAATGGTCATGCCCGGCGACAACGTCGGCATCACCGTGAAGCTGATCGCTCCGATCGCCATGGAAACCGGTCTGCGCTTCGCTATCCGCGAAGGTGGCCGTACCGTCGGCTCGGGTGTGGTTGCCACCATCCTCGAGTAAA
>NZ_JBYTBE010000075.1:0-983 GCF_058788955.1 Roseateles sp. FW301-B2 | reverse complement strand
GTCAACCTCTCGACCGCGCACATCGCCGCGATCGAGACCGCCGACCTGAAGTCGCTGTCGACCTCGGCCCTGCGCGCGCTGACGAGCGACCAGCTCGACGCCTTGACCAATGGTCAGCTGCAAGCGCTGACCAGCGCCCAGGTGGCGGCCCTGACGACGGCACAAGTCCAAGGCCTCAACACCGGTGACCTGAACGCCTTCACCAGCGACCAGTTCGCCAAGTTCACCTCGGCCCAGGTCGCCGCGATGAGCAGCGACCAGATCGCACACCTGACGACCGAGGATCTGAATGCCTTCGGTACCGCCCAATTCGCGGCACTGAACTCCGATCAGGTGGCGGCGCTGACCTCGGTGCAGCTGCCCAAGCTGGAATCGGCCGACCTGCGCGCCATCAGCACGGCCGCGCTGCGTGCGCTGAGCTCGGACCAGATTGCCGACCTCACCAGCGACCAGATCGCCCAGCTGACCACCGCCCAGGTGGCCGCGCTGAACATCAACCCCGACCAGTTCGGCGGCCTGTCCACGGCCGACGTGGTCGCGCTGAGCTCCAGCCAGATCGCCGCCCTGACCGCGGCGCAGATGGCCAATCTCTCGACCGCGCAGATCGCCGCGATCGAGACCGCCGACATCAAGTCGCTCAGCACTGCCGCGCTGCGCGCGCTGACCAGCGACCAGCTCGATGCGCTCACGAACGGCCAACTGCAAGCCCTGACCTCGGGCCAGGTGGCCGCCTTGACCACCGCCCAGGTGCAAGGCCTGAACACGGGTGACCTGAACGCCTTCACCAGCGACCAGTTCGCCAAGTTCACCTCGGCCCAGGTCGCCGCGATGAGCAGCGACCAAATCGCCCACCTCACGACCGAAGACCTGAACGCGCTGGGCACCGCCCAGTTCGCCGCGCTGAATTCCGACCAGGTCGCCTCGCTGACCTCGGTGCAACTGCCCAAGCTGGAATCGGCCGACCTGCGTGCCATCAGCACGGC
>NZ_JBYTBE010000074.1:0-986 GCF_058788955.1 Roseateles sp. FW301-B2 | reverse complement strand
GTGGCGGCGCTGACCTCGGTGCAGCTGCCCAAGCTGGAATCGGCCGACCTGCGCGCCATCAGCACGGCCGCGCTGCGCGCACTGAGCTCGGACCAGATTGCCGACCTCACCAGCGACCAGATCGCCCAGCTGACCACCGCCCAGGTGGCCGCACTGAACATCAACCCCGACCAGTTCGGCGGCCTGTCCACGGCCGACGTGGTCGCGCTGAGTTCCAGCCAGATCGCCTCGCTGACCGCGGCCCAGATGGCCAACCTCTCGACCGCGCAGATCGCCGCGATCGAGACCGCCGACATCAAGTCGCTCAGCACTTCGGCGCTGCGTGCGCTCTCCAGCGATCAGCTCGATGCGCTCACCAATGGCCAGCTGCAAGCCCTGACCTCGGGCCAGGTCGCCGCGCTCACCACCGCCCAGGTGCAAGGCCTGAACACCGGTGACCTGAACGCCTTCACCAGCGACCAGTTTGCCAAGTTCACCTCGGCGCAAGTCGCCGCGATGACCAGCGACCAGATCGGCCACCTGACCACCGAGGACCTGAATGCCTTCGGTACGGCCCAGTTCGCCGCACTGAACTCCGACCAGGTGGCGGCGCTGACCTCGGTGCAACTGCCCAAGCTGGAATCGGCCGACCTGCGCGCCATCACGACGGCGGCCTTCAAGGCGCTCAGCTCCGATCAAATCGCCAAGCTCAGCAGCGACCAGATCTCGCAGCTGACCTCGGGCCAGATCAACGCGCTGACGACCGACCAGCTGCCGGGTCTCTCGACCGCCGACGTGGTGGCCCTGAGCTCGGCCCAGGTGGCCTCCCTGACGGCCGCCCAGATCGTCAACTTCTCGACCGCCCAGATCGCCGCGATCGAAACCGCCGACCTGAAGTCGCTCGGCACAGCCGCGCTGCGCGCGCTGACCAGCGACCAGCTCGACGCCCTCACCAACGGCCAGCTGCAGGCCCTGACCTCGGCGCAAGTCGCCGCGCTGACCACCGC
>NZ_JBYTBE010000073.1:0-1088 GCF_058788955.1 Roseateles sp. FW301-B2 | reverse complement strand
GCTTAGCGCACCACGGCGATCTGCTCGCGCGCACCGCCCTTGTAGGTGAACAGGGTCAGCGCGCCATTCTTGATGTCGCCCTTGCCGTCGAAGCCGATCGTGCCGGTCACGCCCTTGTAACCGTCGGTCTTGGCCAGCACCGGCAGGTACTTGGCAGGTTCGGCCGAGCCGGCCTTCACCATCGCCGCCACCATCACGTTCACGGCGTCATACACATAGGGGGCGTAGATCTGCACGTCCACCTTGTACTTTTCCTTGAACTTGGCCTTGAAGCCTTCCATCGACTTCTTGGATTCGCCTTCCACGCCGCCGGCCTCGGCGCACACCACCTGGCCGTCGCCCATGGTGCCCGCGGCCAGCTTGGGCAGTTCGCCCGAGCAGATGCCGTCGCCGCCCATGAACTTGGCTTCGATGCCCAGCTGCTTCATCTGGCGCAGCATCGGGCCGGCCACCGCATCCATACCGCCGAAGAAGACCACATCGGGCTTCTTGGCCTTCAAGGAGGTCAGGATGGCGGTGAAGTCCGTGGCCTTGTCGTTGGTGAATTCGCGACCGACGACCTTGCCGCCGGAGGCCTTCACGCCCTTTTCGAACTCGTCGGCCACGCCCTGGCCGTACGCGGTGCGGTCATCGATCACGGCGATCGACTGGCCCTTGAGTTCCTTCACGGCGTACTTGCCCAGCGTGCCGCCCAGGTGCACGTCGTCGGCCACCACGCGGAAAGCGGTCTTGTAGCCGTTGCGGGTGAACTTGGGGTTGGTGGCCGAGGGGCTGATCTGCGGCACGCCAGCGTCGCTATACACCTTGGACGCGGGGATCGAGGTGCCCGAGTTCAGGTGGCCGATCACGCCGTTGACCTTGGAGTCCATCAGCTTCTGGGCCGCGGCCGTGCCCTGCTTCGGGTCGCCCGCGTCGTCTTCGGCCAGCAGTTCGAACTTGGCCTTCTTGCCGCCGATGGTGACGCCCTTGGCGTTCAGCTCATCGATGGCCATGCGCGCGCCCAACTCATTGTCCTTGCCCAGGTGGGCAATCGCGCCGCTGGTGGGGCCGACGTGGCCGATCTTCACGACCAGGTCTTGCGCCATCGC
>NZ_JBYTBE010000072.1:0-1197 GCF_058788955.1 Roseateles sp. FW301-B2 | reverse complement strand
GGGCCGATCAGGCCGAAGGAGTGTTGGACATGAGGCAGCGACCGCGGATCTACTACTCGGATAGCCAGAAGGCGCTGATGTGGGAGCGTTGGAGGGCAGGTTGGACGCTGCACGAGATTGGGAAGCTGTTCGACCGAGGTCACTCCTCGATTCACCGGATCATTGCTGAGACCGGCGGAATTCGCCCAGCGGCTCGCAGCCGCTCGCGGCGTGCACTGACTTCGGCGGAGCGGGAAGAGATCTCGCTCGGGCTGACGCTCGGTCAGTCCATGCGTTCAATCGCTGACCGTCTCGGAAGAGCACCGTCGACGATCAGCCGGGAAATCGGTCGCAACGGCGGCCAGGACGGTTATCGGGCAACTCTGGCAGACCAGGCTGCATGGGAGCGCGCTCTTCGGCCGAAGCTCTGCAAATTGGCCAAGAACCGGGCGCTGGCTGGCGTCGTGGCGGACATGCTTCGGTTGCTGTGGTCGCCCGAGCAAATTGCTGGTTGGCTCAAGCATACTTATCCGAACGACCAGAGCCTTCACGTGTCACACGAGACGATCTACCGCAGCCTGTTCATTCAAGCGCGTGGCGCCTTGAAGAAGGAGTTGCTGGAGCATCTGCGGCGCACGCGGGGTATGCGGCGCTCTCGCTCCTACACGCAGAAGACAGCGATCCATGGCCAGATCGTCGACGCGGTGTCGATCAGCGAGCGGCCCGCATCAGTCGAAGATCGGGCTGTGCCTGGGCATTGGGAAGGAGATCTGGTCTTCGGCAGCGGGAGCAGCCAGATCGCGACGCTGGTTGAGCGTCAGACGAGGTACGTGATGCTGGTGAAGCTGGACGGCAAGGACTCTCAGACGGTCGTCAACGCGCTCATCAAGCATGCCCGCAAGCTGCCGCAGGAGCTCTACAAATCGCTCACCTGGGATCGAGGCACGGAGATGCATGGGCACAAGCGATTCACCATGGCCACCGACATCAAGGTCTACTTCTGTGACCCGCAAAGCCCTTGGCAGCGGGGCAGCAACGAGAACACCAATGGGCTGCTCAGGCAGTACCTGCCCAAGGGCATCGACATCTCGGGCTACTCCCAACACCAGCTCAACTCGATCGCCAGACAATTGAATGAGAGGCCACGCAAGACGCTCGGCTTCCAAACGCCCGCTGAGCGATTCAGCGAATGTGTTGCGATGACCGGTTGAATCCGCC
>NZ_JBYTBE010000071.1:0-1200 GCF_058788955.1 Roseateles sp. FW301-B2 | reverse complement strand
TGACCTGCCCGGATTCTTCGAGACACTGATTCCAAGAGAAGATGGCTCCATCCCCCGAGGAGCCCATGAGAAAGAGTCGATTCACGGAAGAGCAGATGGTTGCGATCCTGCGCGAGGCGGACCGCACCACGGTGGCCGAGGCCGCGAAGAAGCACAAGGTCAGCGAGCCGACGATCTACGCCTGGCGTAAGCACTTCGGCCAGTTGGACGTCGCTGACGTCAAGCGGCTCAAGGCGCTGGAGCTGGAGAACAGCCGGCTCAAGAAGCTGCTGGCCGAAGCCACGCTGGACAACGCGATCCTGAAAGAGATCAACGCAAAAAAATGGTGAGCCCGCTGGCTCGTCGTGCTCAGGTTGCCTTCGCTCGCGAGCGTGGCCTGAGTCTGCGTCGGGCTTGCGGGCTGATCGGCATGTCGCGCTCCACGCCAAGCTACGAGCCACGGCTGCCAGCCAAGGACGCGCCGGTGATCGAGGCGATGAAGGAGCTCTCAGCACAGTACCCGCGCTACGGCTATCGCCGCATCCGCGTGTTCCTGCGCCGCAAGGGCTTCGAGCTGAGTTGGTCGCGCACGCACCGGCTGTGGCGCCAGGCCGGCCTGCTGGTGCCACGGAAGCGGCCTCGCAAGCGCATCGCGTCCGTGCGGCCACGCATCCACACGCCGTTCAAAGCCAACATGGTCTGGGCCTATGACTTCGTCTTCGACACCACGGCCAGCGGCCAGCAGATCAAGTGCCTGACTGTCGTTGACGAGTTCACCCGGGAATGTCTGGCCATCGATGTGGCCGGCTCGATTCGCTCCAGGCGCGTCATCGAGGTGCTGTCGCGGCTGGTCAGCCAGCACGGCGCGCCGCTGTTCATGCGCTCAGACAACGGACCGGAGTTCGTCAGCTTGGCGATCCTGGAGTGGGTCGCCAACTCCGGCATCGCCACCGTGCTCAACGAGCCGGGCAAGCCCTGGCAGAACGGTACCGACGAGAGCTTCAACGGCAAGTTCCGCGACGAGTGCCTGTCCATCGAATGGTTCCGCTCGCGTCGCGAGGCCAGCGTCGTCATCGAAACCTGGCGCCAACACTACAACGAGGTCCGTCCGCACAGCAGCCTGCAATACTTGACCCCGGTGGAGTTCAAACAGCAACTCCGCCAAGACCTGCAACCCGCCGTCTTCTAGGAATTACTGTCTCGATAAACCCGAGCAGGTCA
>NZ_JBYTBE010000070.1:0-1685 GCF_058788955.1 Roseateles sp. FW301-B2 | reverse complement strand
CAAACAGCAACTCCGCCAAGACCTGCAACCCGCCGTCTTCTAGGAATTACTGTCTCGATAAACCCGAGCAGGTCAGTTGCACTTGACGGCGTTTGAGCCCGATGAGGCATGTGTTGCACGCTCTGCACGCCGCGCAGCCGGGGTCAAGTCTCCCATTTCTCATGCTTGCCAGTTGCGAATCGAATGGGGAGGAGGAACGTCGCCTTCTTGGGAAGAAATGCAACATGGGAGACCTGATCCTCTGGCCCGACCCTCTGGCCCTGTGAGCGGCATTTGCGCGGGGGCAAAATTCAATAGCCTATTAACGTTTGAGATAACCGGCGCGGAACAGCTTCGTGCCGGTAGGGCCAGAATGAAATGACGGCCCGGACGGCGGCAAGCTGTGTAGCGTCCGGTTGAGCGAGGGGTTAGGCATCACTTCGCACTCTTTGCGATGTCGTACTTGGCGCGGGTTTTTTCAAAGAACGCCTCGTTCACCTCGAACTGCGCGACTATCCAATCGACGAACTGCTGCGAGTAGCGTGGCGATGCGAAGTTCTGGGTGTAGCAGAAGCTGATCTGCTTCTGTACCTCGTACACGCGTCGGATGCAAACGATATCGTGCATGTTGATTGTTCGCTTGCCACCGAGCCGCACGTTCACCTCTTTGACGACCTCCTTCTGCCGATGTGGATGCGTTTGATCTAGAGGCACGGCATAGTACGCAGGGGCTTCCGGATCGCTCGTTAGCTGCATTGGCAAGCTGCCGGATGGTCCAGTTGGTGAGCCTTCTGGCGGAAGTACGGCAAATCGCGAGCCAGCCGGCGCTTCAACTACCTTAACGATCCCGTCCAGCCAAGACCGGCGTGTGAGCTCAAGCTCTCGGTCGAGGAAGCGCCTGAGGTCTTCCGTTGTGCCCGGCTCACTCTTGGTGCCATGGCGGAAATACACGGTACCCAGGGCAAATGCAGTCTTCTTCTTTCCGTCAGGCAGTTCGGTTTCGCCAACCCGCGCAAAAACGATCGGCACACGTGCCGGAGGAATGCGAACGGCGCAGACCTCCTGCCCAGCCCTCTGCGTCTCGATAAGCTCCACACCGAACAAGTGCTGGCCGAAGTATTTATGCAGGCGGTTGGCGAGGTCCGCAGGATCGACCGCGAGGAGCGAAGTCACGTCTTGAGCGGAAGGTGTTCCGTCGTCGTTAACGCCAACGAGGATGTATCCGCCGCCGGAATTCGCGAACGCCGCAACATCCTTGATCAGCTCAAGCCAGTCCCGATTCGAGGACGGGTCGAAGCTGGCCTTGAAGTCAACGTCGTCGCGTTCGTTGTTTAGACCAAGCGCGATTAGCAGGGCGTCGTCTGCGGACATGGCGGTTGTGTGATGCCTAACTATGTTGCAGGTGGATCGTTAGCGATTCTTGCCTAACATTTGAACATGCGTCCCTACCGCCTCGCCACCAGCGCTGAGCGCCACGCTCGCGCGGAACGGCGGCTTGGCCGCACAGGGGACGATGGGTTTGAGCACCCGCAGCTTGTTCGAGAGGATCACTGGCAGCCTTTCGACTGGACCTTCGCTTGTGGCGGTATCTCCTGGTCCTTGCATTTCGAGCCCAATCCCAGAGACCTGAGGCAGTGGCGCGTGTTCAGGGACGGTCAGCCTTGGATGTGCGCCGGGCTCAGGCTTGCCCCCGCATCCACCCCAGC
>NZ_JBYTBE010000069.1:0-3064 GCF_058788955.1 Roseateles sp. FW301-B2 | reverse complement strand
ACTCCAGAGGGTGGGCGGGGCAGGCGGGGCGACTTGTGATCGCGCGCATGGCCGTGATTCCGGCAGTATGTGCCGGCAGGGGAGTGTAGGGAAAGCTTGGCGATCGGTGCTTTCTATCTGCTGCTGAAAAGCGTAGGCTTCAGCAATAATCTTTCTCAGACATCCGTTTGGAGTGGCGATTGGCTTCCAAGAACACCAAATCAGGGCAAACCATGAGGAAGGCGGCCGCGGCCCCCGAGGCCGAGGAGTCGGGCGCCCAGGGCGAGAGCCTGGACCGCTGGCACATCGCCATCCTGGCCGAGCTGCAGCGCGATGCGCGGCTCTCCAATGCCGAGCTGGCGGCACGCATCGGGCTGTCGGCCGCGCCCACCTGGCGGCGTGTGCGCTGGCTGGAGGAGCAGGGCTTCATCACCGGCTACCGCGCCGAGATCGACCGCCGCAAGGTGGGCCTGGGCGTGCTGGCCTTCGTGCGCCTGGACGCCGACCGCAACAACGGCGCCTCCACCAAGCCGCTGGAGGATGCGATCCGCGAGCTGCCCGAGGTGATCTCCTGCCACTACATCTCGGGCGCCGGCACCTTCGAGCTGCAGGTGCTGGCCACCGACCTCGACGCCTTCTCGCGCTTTTCCATCGACACCCTGCTGAACCTGCCCAATGTGAAGGACATGCACACCAGCTTCTCGCTGGGCGAGGTCAAGGCCGGCGGCATGACGCCGCTGGCGCAGCTGAAGGGATGAATTCACCGGAGCGAACCGCCATGAGCGAACACACCCAAACCGTGCGCCTGCAGCGCGTGCTGCGCAGCCCACCGGAGCGCGTCTACCGCGCCTTTCTCGACGCCAGCGCGATGAGCAAATGGCTGCCGCCGCATGGCTTCACCGGCCAGGTGCATGAGATGGATGCGCGCGTGGGCGGCAGCTATCGCATGTCCTTCACCCACTTCGGCAGCGGCCACACGCATGCCTTCGGCGGCCGCTACCTGGAGCTGCGGCCGCATGAGCTGATCCGCTACACGGCGGTGTTCGACGACCCGAACCTGGCCGGTGAGATGCAGACCACGGTGACGCTGCGCCAGGTCTTCTGCGGCACGGTGATGGAGGTGGTGCAGGAGGGCATACCGGCGCAGATCCCGGCCGAGGCCTGCTATCTCGGCTGGCAGGAATCGCTCACCCTGCTGACGCAGCTGGTGGAGGCGGAGATCCCGGGATGAGCGCCGCCCTGGCCCCGGTGAAGGACGTCGGCGCCATGCCCCATGGCTGAGCCCGGCCTGCCGCTGTATCCCTCGGGCGCGGACCTTGCTGCGCTGGAGCGGCAGCTGGCGGCGGCGGAACCGGCGCAGCGCGCCGCGGCGGGCAGTGCCCTGGCCTGGGCGCTGCGGCAGCGCGACAGTGCGCGCGCCCAGCGTCTGGTGGAGGAGGCACTGGCCCAACTGAGCGCCGCGGCCGGCACGGCCAGCATCGCGGATTGGCGCTTGCAGATCCGGCTGGCGCTCACGGGCAGCGAGATCGCGGCCCTGTTCGGGCGCCTGGAGTCGGCCGAGGAGCAGCTGGCGCACGCCCGCGCCTGGCTGGCCGAGCACCCCGATCCGCTGGCCAGCGGCGATGCGCTGCTGGCCGAAGCCGGCGTGGCCAAGGCGCGCGGCCAGCGCGAGCGCGAGCTCGACGCGTACCGGCGTGCCGCGGCCGTCTATGCCGAGGCGCGCCTGCTTGAGCGCCAGGCGCTGGCCGAGGCCTGGTCCGCCTACGAGGGCGCGTTCGGCGATCCCGGCGGCGCCCAGCCCGCCGGCGTGGGCATCGATGCGGCCGGCGATGCGCTGTGGAGCGCGGCACGCGCGCTGCGCCTGTCGCGGCGCGAGCCGGCAGAGGCGGCGGCGCTGTTCCTGCATGCCAGCGAGCAGGCCCAGCGGGTGGGCCTGCTGCGCCTGGCGCTGATCTGCGTCATCAACGCCGGCACGGCGCTGCAGGGCCTGGGCGAGACCGACGATGCGGTGGCCTGTTTCGACCTGGCCGAACGTGTCGCCCAACAGACCGGCTGGCCGACCCTGCTGGGCGCCATCCAGACGCGCTTGGCGGCGCTCTTCAACGAACTCGGCCGGCTGGAGGAGGCGCATGAGCTGGCCAGTGCCTCGCTGCGCTCGCTGGCCGCCACGCCGGGCGGCATCAACCGCGCCAATGCCTGCGCCGAGCTGTCGCGCAACCTGCTGCTGCAGGGGCGCGGCGTCGAGGCGGTGGCGCCGATGGACGAGGCCATCCGCATGTACCGCGAGGCGCAGTCGACCGACAACCTCGCCCTGTGCCTGATCCATCAATCGCGCGCCCTGGCCGCGTCGGGCCGGCCCGACGCGGCGCTGGCGGCGATTGCCGAGGCCCGGGAGCTGATCGCCGCGCATGGCTTCACGGCCCTGACCCTGGGCGTGTACGAGGCGCTGGCGGAGATCCATCGCCGCCACCGCCTGCCGCCCCCGGCCGAGATGCGGGCGGCCACGCCGGCGCTGCACTATTCGCTGGCCGCGCTGCACGAGGGGCTGCAGATCCCCGGCTGGAAGCCGCTCGCCCCGCTCTACATCGAGCTGGCCGACGATTGCGCGGCCGCGCAGGACTGGCCCGCCGCCTTCGGCCATGCGCGCAAGGCCATCGAGCTGCTGCAGCAGCAGCGCCAGCCGGCCAGCGGCCAGGCGCCGGGCGCGCGCCGCGTGGCGGAGGCGCCGCTGGCATTGCTGTCGGATGAGGGCGGCCTGTGGCGCCCGGCCTTTGCCACCCCGCTGGGCGATGCGGACGCCGCGGCCGCGGCGCTGCAGATGACGCCGCGCGAGCGCGCCATCCTGGCCTTGCTGGCGCGCAGCTACTCGAACAAGGAGATCGCCCAGGCCTTGGCGATCGGCGACGAAACGGTCAAGTGGCACCTGAAGAAGGTCTACGCCAAGCTGCAGGCCGGCACGCGCAAGCATGCGGTGAGCCGCGCCCGGGCGCTGGGCCTGATCGGCCCCTGAGACCTCGGCAGCCGGGCCGGCAGCGGCCTCATGGCTTTCCCGCCCCCATGCCTCAGGGCCCCCCGCGCCGGGGGG
>NZ_JBYTBE010000068.1:0-3413 GCF_058788955.1 Roseateles sp. FW301-B2 | reverse complement strand
CCGCCCACCCAGTCCCAGAACCCGAAGGTGGTGTGGATGCCGAACTCGGCCGCCGCCGCGGTATTGCTGCTGGTGGCCACGAAATGGCGTCCGATATCGCTGCCGCCCGCGGCCAGGAACCAGGCCTTGGCCGCCAGCGCATTCGCCAGCGTCTCCTGGGTCGTGAAGGTCTTGGAGGCGATCACGAACAGGGTGCGCGCGGGATCCAGCTCGCGCAGCACCGGGGCCAGGTCATGCCCGTCCACATTGGAAACGAAGTGCAGGCGCAGGCCCGGCTTGGCGAAGGCCTGCAGGGCCTGCACCACCATGGCGGGGCCGAGGTCGCTGCCGCCGATGCCGATGTGCACCACGTCGCGGATGCCGCTGTCCGCGGCGCGCACGCTTTCCGCAAAGGCCAGCATGCGAGCGAGCGAGGCCTGCACCTCGTCGCTGAAGGGTGCCGCGCCGGCGGGCGCGCGCAGCGCCGTGTGCAGCACGGCACGCCCCTCGGTATGGTTGATGGGCTCGCCCGTGAACATCGCGTCGCGTTGTGCGCCCAGCTGACAGCCCTCGGCCAGTTGCACGAGCAGGTCCAGGGTGGCCGCCTCGATGCGGTTCTTGGACAGGTCGGCAAACACCTCGGGCGCTTGCAGGGACCACTGCGCAAACCGCTCCGGCTCAGCGGCAAAGGCCGCGCGCAGATCGAACTGCGCGCCGCTGCGCCGGTAGTGGTCTTGCAGAGCGGCCCAGGCCGGGCTCTGGTCACAACGCGGATAGGACATCAGAGGCTTTCTATGAGCTGATCCAGCTTGCCGGCATCGATGGCAAACAGGCGGATGCCCTCGGCCAGCTTCTCGGTGGCCATGGCATCCTGGTTGAGGGCGTAGCGGAAGCCCGCTTCGTCGTAGGAGACTTTGGGCAGCTCGGCACTGCGCGCGGCATCGGCATCGAGCGCGCGCGTCAGCGGCGCCTCGCTGGCCTGCAACTGGGCCAGCAGGTCGGGGCTGATGGTGAGCAGATCGCAACCCGCCAGCGCCTGGATCTGGCCGATATTGCGGAAGCTGGCGCCCATCACCTCGGTGGCGACGCCATGCTTCTTGTAGTAGGCGAAGATCTGCGCCACCGATTGCACGCCGGGGTCGTTCGCTCCGGCCTTGGCGGCCTCGTCCCAGGCGCTGCCGGCGCTCTTCTTGTACCAGTCGTAGATGCGGCCGACAAAGGGCGAGATCAGCTGCACGCCGGCCTCGCCGCAGGCCACCGCCTGGCAGAAGACGAACAGCAGGGTCAGGTTGCAATGGATGCCTTCCCGCTCCAGCGCGCGCGCCGCCTGGATGCCCTCCCAGGTGGAGGCGATCTTGATGAGCACCCGCTCGCGGCCGATGCCGGCGGCCTCGTAGAGCTTGATGAGGCGATGCGCACGCGCAATCGTGGCCGCGGTGTCGAAGCTCAGGCGGGCATCGACCTCGGTCGACACGCGGCCCGGCACCACCTTCAGGATCTCGAGGCCGAAGCGCACCAGCACCTGGTCCACGATGGCGTCCAGCGGCTCGCCGCGATGTGCCGCCACGGTGTCCTTCAGCAGAGGCGCGTAGTCGGGCGAGAGCACGGCCTTGAGGATGAGCGAGGGATTGGTGGTCGCGTCGCGCGGCGTGAACTGCGCCAGCTGCAGGAAGTTGCCGGTGTCGGCCACCACCGTCGTAAAGCGCTTGAGTTGTTCCAGCTGATTCGTCATGGGGAAAGCCCTTGGTTTGTCCAGGCCCGTATTAGAACCGCTCTCGCTGGGAGCGAGGTTACAGCGGCCGCCATCGGCGCCAACCCCTCCGCTCATGGGAGCATTGCCTTGCAGGCCGCACCGGATTGACCTGAACAAGAAACTCGTGCATCATAAATCCAGAAACTTTGTTACATCAAGTCCGCCGGGCAAAAGCCCCGGGCAGCAACACAGGCAGCACGCGCATGTCCTTCGATCTCGTTTTCTTTGGCGGTACCGGCGACCTCACCTGGCGCAAGCTGATGCCGGCGCTGTTCCAGGCCTTCCGTCATGGCAAGCTGCCCGAGGGCGGCCGCATCCTGGCGGTGGCGCGCGACGAGATGCCCGACGCGCGTTACCGCGAATGGCTGAAGGAGCGCTTCCGCGAGGTCGAGGGCCCCAAGCGCCCCAGCGACGAGGAGTTCGAGAAGTTCGCCGCCCTGGTGCATTACCGGCGCATGGATCTCTCGCAAGCGGCGCATTACCAGCATCTGAAGGACTGGCTGGCCGAACGCCAGGCCGACACCGTGGTGATGTACCTGGCCACCAGCCCGCATCTGTTCACGCAGATCTGCGAGCAGCTCGGCGCCGCCGGCCTCAACGAGCCGCGCGTGCGCGTGGTGCTGGAAAAGCCGCTGGGGCATGACCTCGCCAGTGCGCAGCAGATCAACCGCGTGGTGCGCTCGGTGTTCGCCGAAAGCCAGGCCTTCCGCATCGACCATTACCTCGGCAAGCCCTCGGTGCAGAACCTGATGGCGCTGCGCTTCGGCAACGCCTTGTTCGAACCGCTCTGGCACCGCGAGAGCATTGCCAACATCCAGATCACGCTGGCCGAGTCGCTGGGCGTGGGCACGCGCGGCCCCTTCTACGATGGCACCGGCGCACTGCGCGACATGATCCAGAACCATGCGCTGCAGCTGCTCACCATGATCGCCATGGAGCCCCCCTCCACCGCCGACGCCGACGCGATCCGCGACGAGAAGCTCAAGGTGCTGCGCTCGCTCAAGCCCTTCACGCCCGAGACGGTGGCGCGCGACGTGGTGCGCGGTCAGTACCGCGCCGGCACGGTGGACGGCAAGGCCGTGGTGGGCTATCTGGACGAGGGCAAGATCTCGGCCGACAGCGCCTGCGAGACCTTTGTGGCTCTGCGCACCGAGGTGCAGAACTGGCGCTGGGCCGGCGTGCCCTTCTACCTGCGCACCGGCAAACGCCTGGCGGCGCGTGACGCGCAGATCGTCGTCAACTTCCGTCCGGTGCCGCATCCCATCTTCCCGGGCTCGAATCGCGCCAACCGCCTGGTGATCAAGCTGCAGCCCGAGGACGGGCTGGAGCTGCAATTGCTGGCGGCCAAGGGTGGTGCGCATGGCGAAGCGCTTTCGCCGGTCTCGCTGGACCTGGATTTCGACAAGGCCTTCGCCGCGAACCGCGTCGGCGCCTACGAACGCCTGCTGCTCGATGCCATCGCCGGCCGCCTGAACCTGTTCGTGCGCAGCGACGAGCAGGAGCAGGCCTGGCGCTGGGTCGAGCCCATCCTGGATGCCTGGAAGCAGGACCCCTCCAGCCTGCGCACCTATGGCGCCGGCAGCTGGGGACCACCCGCCGCCAGCGCCCTGGTGGCACGCGATGGCTTTGCCTGGGCCGAAGAGCAATGAGCATGCTGGAACGCGTCAAGGCGGCCCTGCCC
>NZ_JBYTBE010000067.1:0-3819 GCF_058788955.1 Roseateles sp. FW301-B2 | reverse complement strand
CACCGGGGGCGGCGGAGCCACGGGCTTCGGTGCCTCGACCTTGGGGGCGGGCTTCAGCGCGCCGTCGCAATCCTTGGCAGCCGTCGCAGGCGTCCAGTTGGAATCGCGCCAGCACAGTTCGTTGGTGCCGTTCTTCCAGACGGTGCCGTCGGTGGCACGCCAGTTGTCCACGGTCTGGGCGAAAGCGCCCGACGAGGCCACAGCAGCGATTGCGGCCACGGACACCAGCGTCGCCACTCGGTTCAATTTCTTCATGATTCTCCTTCCAAGGAAAGCCGCAGTTGCCCTGCGAAATGTCCAGAACTGGAACTAAAACCTAAGGAAAAAACCGCATGCGCGGGTTTCTCCTAGGGACCAAATGATTGTGCCATAGGGTGATGGGACAGCTCTATTCTGGCGGCGCTGGACGCACCACTCTCAATCAATGTTGCGCAAGTACTACATGGCCGAGCAATTAGAATCCCGCTTCCTGTCCTAAATGATGACGGCACGCTCTCCCGAGCCGCAGCCGCGCCCGCGCATGACCCAGTTCGCCAAGGAAACACTGCCCATCAGCCTTGAGGAGGAGATGCGGCGTTCGTACCTCGATTACGCGATGAGCGTGATCGTCGGCCGCGCCCTCCCCGATGCTCGCGACGGCCTGAAGCCGGTGCACCGCCGGGTGCTGTTCGCGATGCACGAGCTCAACAACGATTGGAACCGCGCTTACAAGAAGTCGGCCCGTATCGTCGGCGACGTGATCGGTAAGTACCACCCGCACGGCGACACCGCGGTGTACGACACCATCGTGCGCATGGCGCAGGACTTCTCGCTGCGCCATATGTTGGTGGACGGCCAGGGCAATTTCGGCTCGGTGGACGGCGACAACGCCGCCGCCATGCGTTACACCGAAATCCGTCTCGACAAGATCGCCCACGAAATGCTGGCCGATATCGAGAAGGAAACGGTTGATTTCGGGCCCAACTACGACGGCTCCGAAAAGGAGCCGCTGGTATTGCCGACGCGCCTGCCCAATCTGCTGGTGAACGGCGCCTCGGGTATCGCGGTGGGCATGGCCACCAATATCCCGCCGCACAACCTCAACGAAGTGGTGGACGCCTGCCTGCATGCGCTGCGCAATCCGGAGGCCTCGATCGACGAGCTGATGGAGATCATTCCGGCGCCCGATTTCCCCACCGCCGGCATCATCTACGGCCTCTCGGGCGTGCGCGACGGCTATCGCACCGGACGCGGCAAGGTGGTGATGCGCGCCAAGGTGCATTTCGAGGACATCGACCGCGGCCAGCGCCAGGCCATCATCGTTGACGAGATCCCCTACCAGGTCAACAAGAAGACGCTGCTGGAGCGCATTGCCGAACTGGTGCACGAGAAGAAGATCGAAGGCATCAGCCATATCCAGGACGAGAGCGACAAGTCCGGCATGCGCGTGGTGATCGAGCTCAAGCGCGGCGAAGTGCCCGAGGTGGTGCTGAACAATCTGTACAAGCAGACCCAGCTGCAAGACACCTTCGGCATGAATATGGTGGCGCTGATCGACGGTCAG
Source organism: Roseateles sp. FW301-B2 (assembly GCF_058788955.1). Lineage (NCBI taxonomy): Bacteria > Pseudomonadati > Pseudomonadota > Betaproteobacteria > Burkholderiales > Sphaerotilaceae > Roseateles > Roseateles sp. FW301-B2. Next base: position 2,276 of record NZ_JBYTBE010000067.1, on the reverse strand, counting down.
CCCAAGCTGTGCAATCTGAAGGACCTGATCACGGTGTTCCTGGAGCACCGCCGCGAGGTGGTGACCCGCCGCACCATCTTCGAGCTGCGCAAGGCACGCGAGCGCGGCCATGTGCTGGAAGGTCTGGCCGTCGCGCTGGCCAATATCGACGAGTTCATCGCCACCATCAAGAACTCGCCCACGCCGCCGGTGGCCAAGGCCGCGCTGATGGCCAAGAGCTGGGATTCCTCGCTGGTGCGCGAGATGCTGGTGCGCGCCGAAGAGGCCACGCCCGGCGGCCGCACGGCCTTCCGCCCCGAGGGCCTGCCCGCCATGTATGGCATGCAGGAAGACGGCCTGTACCGTCTCTCCGACGACCAGGCCAGCGAAATTCTGCAGATGCGCTTGCAGCGCCTGACCGGCCTGGAGCAGGACAAGATCGTCGGCGAGTACAAGGACGTGATGGCGCAGATCGCCGATCTGCTCGACATCCTGGCCACGCCGGCGCGCGTCACCACCATCATCAGCGAAGAGCTGGTGCAGGTGAAGCAGGAGTTCGGCCAGACCAAGGTGGGTGCGCGCCGCAGCGTCATCGAGCACAACGCCCAGGAGCTGGGCACCGAAGACCTGATCACGCCCACCGACATGGTGGTGACGCTCTCGCACACCGGCTACATCAAGAGCCAGGCGCTGAGCGAGTACCGCGCGCAGCGCCGAGGTGGCCGCGGCAAGCAGGCCGCCGCCACCAAGGACGACGACTGGATCGACCAGCTCTTCATCGCCAACACGCACGACTGGATCCTGTGCTTCAGCAACCGCGGCCGCGTCTACTGGCTCAAGGTCTGGGAAGTGCCGCAGGGCTCGCGCAACTCGCGCGGCAAGCCCATCGTGAACATGTTCCCGCTGCAGGCCGAGGAGAAGATCACCGTGGTGCTGCCGCTCACCGGCGAGTTCCGCACCTTCCCGGAAGATCACTACATCTTCATGGCCACGGCGCTGGGCACGGTGAAGAAGACCTCGCTGAAGGACTTCAGCAACCCGCGCAAGGCCGGCATTATTTCGGTGGACCTGGATGAGGGCGACTTCCTCATCGGCGCAGCGCTGACCGACGGCAAGCACGACGTGATGCTGTTCAGCGATGGCGGCAAGGCGGTGCGCTTCGACGAAGACGATGTGCGCCCGATGGGCCGCCAGGCGCGCGGCGTGCGCGGCATGATGCTGGAACCCGAGCAGCGCCTGATCGCCATGCTGGTGGCCGAGGACGAGACGCAGAGCGTGCTTACCGCCACCGAGAACGGCTACGGCAAGCGCACCTCCATCATCGAGTACACCCGCCACGGCCGCGGCACCAAGGGCATGATCGCGATCCAGCAGAGCGAGCGCAACGGCCGCGTGGTGGCCGCGACCCTGGTGCGCCCGGAAGACGAGATCATGCTGATCACCGACAAGGGCGTGCTGGTGCGCACCCGGGTGAGCGAGATTCGCGAACTCGGCCGCGCCACCCAGGGCGTGACCCTGATCGCGCTGGACGATGGTTCCAAGCTCTCCGGCCTGCAGCGCATCGTCGAGAACGATGCGAACGAAGGCGCCATCGATGGTGCGGCGGAAGCCGGCACCGACAACCCCGCGGAAGGCGATCTAAACGCCGACGACGCTAACAAGGAATGAGTTTGAACACCTCGCTGTTGAAGATTTGCGCCGCCGCCGTCATCGCCGCTTGCGCCGTGCCTGCCCTTGCCCAATCGGCATCGACCCCGGCCAGCTCGCCCGCCAAGAAGGAGCTGATCGCCAAGGTGCTGCAGTTGCAGCAGCCCGCCATCGAGGGCCTGGCCCGCGGCGTGCTGCAGCAACCCATTGGCAACCTGATGCAGGGAGCCGGTACCGCGCTGCAGACCCAGGTCGCGCCCGAAAAGCGCGAGGCCACCGCCAAGGCGATCGAAGCCGACATCAAGAAGTTCGTCGAGGAAAACACGCCGGTGCTGCGCAATGCAGCGCTGAAGCTGGCCCCGACCACCATTGGCACCATGCTCGACGAGCGCTTCACCGAGGATGAGCTGCGCCAGCTCGTCGCCATCCTGGACTCGCCCGTCAACAAGAAGTACGTGCAGATGGGCGGCGACATGCAGTCCGCGCTGGGCCAGAAGCTGATGGCGGAAGTGGGCCCCGGCCTGGAAGGCAAGTTCAACGCGCTGCGCACCAGCGTGGCCAAGCAGCTGGGCATCAACCCGGCGCCCGCGGCCAGCAAGCCCGCCACCGGCAGCGCACCCGCCAAGAAGTAAGCCCGCCCCATCCGTTCC
>NZ_JBYTBE010000066.1:0-6307 GCF_058788955.1 Roseateles sp. FW301-B2 | reverse complement strand
AAGCACTCATCAGCAGCGCAGCCTTAGACTGTAGCACAGGAATTTTGGCCGGCGCAAGACTTTCGCTAAGAAATTGATAGGGGCGGCTGCGCCGCCCCTATCAATCAGTCAATGGCTGCGAGTCGAACCCGCCGGCAGGAAGGCCAGTTCAGCCGCCTTCTGTGGATCGTCGCTCTCAAGCACGCCAGGCAGCACGGCGGCAAGGCGCCCTGCGTCGGCGCGCAAGACGCGCTGCTTGACCGACGGGATCTGCGAGGGGTGCATGGAGAAGCTGCGCAAGCCCATGCCAAGCAGCAAATCGGTAAAGGCCGGGTCGCCCGCCATCTCGCCACAGACGCTCACCGACTTGCCCGCTGCGCGCGCCTGAGCGATCGAGGACGCGATCAAATGCACCACCGCCGGGTGCCAGGGGTCGTACAAATGCGCCACCGCTTCGTCGGCGCGATCGATCGCCAGGGTGTACTGAATCAGGTCATTGGTGCCGATGGAGACAAAGTCCACATAGCGCAGCAACAGCGGCAGCATGATGGCGGCGGCCGGGATCTCGATCATCACGCCCAGCTCTACCGATGTGTAAGCCTGGCCGGCATCGGTCAGCTGCTGCTGGACGCGCTTGATGGCTTCGTGAATCTGCCGCATCTCGCCCAGGTGCGCGACCATCGGGATCAGCAGGCGTATCTTGCCGAAGGCACTGGCACGGTAGATGGCACGCAGCTGCTGGCGGAACATGCTGGGCTCGGCCAGGCTCCAGCGAATCGCGCGCAGGCCCATGGCGGGGTTCAGCACATGCTCGTGCCTGAGCTCGCTGGCCGACATGCGATCGAGCGGCTTGTCAGCCCCCACATCCACCGTCCGTATGGTCACCGGCATGCCGCGCATGGCTTCGACCGCGGCGCGGTAGGCAGTGAACTGCTCATCCTCACTGGGCAGTTCTCCATCCCGGTTCATGAACAAGAACTCGCTGCGGAACAGCCCCACCCCGGTGGCCCCCGCCTCCACGGCGGCGGCGGCATCGGCCGGAAGTTCAATATTGGCGTGCAGTTCGACGCGCTCGCCATCCAGCGTCACGGCCGGGGTATGCCGCAAGCGCGCCAGGCGCGCCCGTTCCAGCTCGCTCTGCCGCTGCCTGAAGCGGTATTCCTCCAGCACGATGGGCGAAGGATTGACGATCACCGCACCGGCATCGCCGTCGATGATCACCCAGTCGTCCTGGCGTATCAGGCGCGAGGCCTCGCGCGTGCCCACCACGGCGGGAATGTCCATGCTGCGCGCCACGATGGCGGTGTGCGAGGTCTTGCCGCCAATGTCGGTGATGAAGCCGTGGAACACGCTGCGCTTGAACTGCATCATGTCGGCCGGCGCAATGTCGGCCGCCACCAGCAGCAAGGGGTCTTCGCCCGCGAAGTCGCGGTTGACCACCGCGGCCGCGCCCACATGCGCGCCACCCTGCTCGGCCGCGAGGGCGGACAAGATGCGCTCGACCACCTGCTCCAGATCGGCCTTGCGCTCGCGCAGGTAGTCGTCTTCCATCTCGTCGAACTGGCGCGCCAGCACTTCGAGCTGGGCGGACAGTGCCCACTCGGCGTTGTAGTGGCGCTCGACGATCCACTGCTTGGTGGCGCCCAGCAAGGCGTCGTCGTGCAACAGCATCAGATGCACATCCAGCAGGGCCGCCAGCTCATGCGGCGCGTCCGCGGGCAGGTCTTGCTTGAGCGTCTCCAGTTCACGCGCCACCTCGTCGCGGGCGCGCAGGGCGCGATGGATTTCGGCGGCGACCGCGGCTTCTTCGATGAAGTAATGAGCCACGTCCACGCGGCTGGACGCGACCAGCACGGCGCGCCCGATGGCGACGCCGCGAGAAACAGGAATGCCAAAGACCTGAAAGCTCATGCGTTGAATGTAGCAGCGTGCCGTCGCACCCGACCCCAGGAACACCCGTGCGCGTGGGCACGCGGGCGGGTCACGATTTCGTCACCGCTTGGTCACGCCCGCGTCACCGCCGCAGCCGAGCATCACGTTCGTCCAACAACGACAAGGCCGATCATGAGGGATCTCCCTTTGCCGACATTGCCCTTCTCCGAACTGCATGCGCCCCAGGCGCCTCGGAGGTCACTTCCAGCGGGCTCCGCGCTGGAATCCCAGGGGCTGGCCCGCACTCGCCTGGACGTGGTCTGGGCGCGCACTGAAGAGGAAGTTCGCCAAGCCCAGCGTCTGAGATACCGGGTCTTCGTGGAGGAGATGGGCGCGCGCCTGAGCGTCCCGCAGGGTGCGCCCGCGGGTCACGACATCGACAGCTTCGACCCCTTCTGCGAGCACCTGCTGGTGCGCACCCTGGACGAGCATGGCCGCCCCGACGAAGTGATTGGCACCTACCGCGTGCTGACCCCGGCCGCCGCACTGCGCGCCGGCGGGCTCTACAGCGAAACCGAGTTCGATCTCACGCGACTGCGCAGCCTGCGTCCGCAGATGGTGGAACTGGGGCGCTCCTGCGTGCACCCCGAGCACCGCTCCGGCGGCGCCATCATGGCCCTGTGGGGCGCGCTGGCCGAATTCATGCTGCGCAACGGGCTCGACACCATGATTGGCTGCGCCAGCGTCAGCATGCGCGACGGCGGCCACTACGCCGCCAGCCTCTGGAAGCAGTTGGAGAAGACCCATCTGGCCGGCATCGAATGGCAGGTGCGCCCGCGCCTGCCCTTGCCGGTGGATGATTTGCGCCACGACATGAGCGTCGAGGCCCCGCCGCTGATCAAGGGCTATCTGCGCTGCGGCGCGCGCATTCTCGGCCGCCCGGCCTGGGACCCCGACTTCAACACCGCCGACCTGCCCATGATGATGCGCATCGCCGACCTGCCGGCACGCTATCGCCGGCACTTCCTCAACGAGGCCTGAGCCTACTGACCCTCACCGAACTTGTCGTTGACAAGCGCGGTGATGGCGTCCTGGGCCGCCTGCTCGTCCGGGCCCTCGGTCTCCAACTCCACCTGGGCGCCCATGCCGGCGGCCAGCATCATCACGCCCATGATGCTCTTGGCATTCACGCGGCGGCCGTTGCGGCTCATGAAAATCTCGCACTGGAAGGAGCCGGCGAGCTTGGTGAGCTTGGCCGAGGCACGGGCATGCAAGCCCAGCTTGTTGCTGATGGTCAGATTGGACTTGATCATGGACAGGTCAGGAGGACACGTTGGAGACGGTTTGGGCTGACTCGCCCTGCAAAATTCCCTGCTTGCCGCCGTCGGCGGCACGCTGCAGCAGGGCATCCAGGGGTTCGTGGGCATAGCACAGCGAACGCCACAACATCGGCACGTTCACCCCGCTGAGCACCCGCACATGCCCGCTGGCGTCGAGCAGGCGCTGGGCGCCATTGCAGGGCGTGGCGCCAAACACGTCGGTGAGCACCAGGGCCTCGGCATGACCGCCCGCGGCCAGCAGCGCGCGCGCCCGCGACTCCACCAGCTCGGCCGTCATATCGGGCGTGACGTCGAGCACCGACAGCTGCGGCGCGCAGTTCGGGAAGGTGTGCTCGGCCACCGCCTTGAGGGCGGAGGCCAGCGGGGCATGGGCAATCACGAGCAGACCGGGCATGGCAGGATTATCGGTCCTGCAACTTCACCGAGTTCAGAAAGCTCTCCCAGGCCGGCCCGCCGGCCTGCGGCCCCAGGCGTACCAGCTGGTACACGCGCAGGCCGCGCGCGAACACCGCCACCTCGGCCTGCACGTTCCGCCCCTCGGCCTGGCCGCCACGCAAGGCCTGCGTCAATGCCTCGGGGTTGGGCGTCATGCCCGCCAGAGCGAGCGGCTGCGCCGGCTCCGCCCGCGCATGCAGCTTGGCCGCCAGCGATGCACGCATCTGCGCCAACGCCGGCGTCAACTTTGCGGGCTCGTCCACGTCGGCCCAGGCGAGCGAAAAGCGCGCACCCTCGGCCATGCAGACGGCCAGCCCCATCTCCAGGGCCGGCTGCCCCGCCGATGCGGCGCGCAAGGGGCGGCTCTCCACCTCGGGCTTGCAGGGGAACAGCAGGCTCAGGCCGGCATGCTCGGGGCGCACCTCGCGCCAGTTGAGTCCGGGGGAGCAGGCCAGCAGCGCGCCGGCCAGTGCGAGCAGGGCACAACGGCCCGGCGTCTGGGTAGAGAACGACATGACCGCATTATCCCGGGGCAGGCCGCCAGCGGCCGTACCGCAAAATGCCCCCCATGCAGACACCCGCATCCAACACCGCACTGGCCGGCATACGCGTCCTCGATCTCTCCCGCGTCCTGGCCGGCCCCTGGTGCACCCAGACGCTGGCCGACCTGGGCGCCGACGTTCTCAAGGTCGAACGCCCCGGCACAGGCGACGATACGCGCGCCTGGGGCCCGCCCTATCTGAAAACCCGCGAGGGGCAGGACAGCAGCGAGGCCGCCTATTTCCTGGGCGTGAACCGCAACAAGCGCTCGATCGCGATCGACATTGCCAGCCCGCGCGGCCAGGCCCTGATACGCGAAATGGCCGGCAAGGCCGATGTGCTGGTGGAAAACTTCAAGGTCGGCGATCTGGCCCGCTACGGCCTGGATGCCCAGAGCCTGCTGGCGGAGTTTCCCGGCCTGGTGATCTGCTCGGTGACCGGCTTCGGCCAGACCGGCCCCTACAAGGACCGCGCCGGCTACGACTATGCGGTGCAGGGCCTGGGCGGCCTGATGAGCGTGACCGGCGAGCGCGACGGCCTGCCCGGCGGCGGCCCGCAGAAGGTGGGCGTGGCGGTGGCCGATCTGTTCACCGGCATGTATGCCACCGTGGCGGTGCTGGCGGCCTTGCGCCATCGCGACGCCACGGGACAGGGCCAGATCGTCGACATGGCCCTGCTGGACACCCAGGTGGCGATGCTGGCCAATCTGGGCGCCAACTACCTCTGCACCGGCGTGCCGCCGCGGCGCATGGGCAACGCGCACCAGAATATCGTGCCCTACCAGGTGTTCGAGGCCAGCGATGGCCATGTGATCGTGGCGGTGGGCAACGACAAGCAGTTCGCCAAGTTCGCCGAACTGGCCGGCCACCCCGCATGGGCGGCCGACGCACGCTTTGCCAGCAACGCCGACCGGGTGCGCCACCGCGAGCTGCTGGTGCCCATGATTGCCGACGCGCTCAAGACGCGCCCGCGGCAGCATTGGCTGGATGCCATGGAAGCCGCCAAGGTGCCCTGCGGTGCCATCAACGACCTGGGTGAGGTGTTCGCCGATCCCCAGGTCCAGGCCCGCGAGATGACGGTGCCCATGCCCCACCCGCTCAGCGACGGGCTGACGCTGGTGGCCAGCCCGATGAAGCTCTCGGCCACGCCGGTCAGCTACCGGCTGGCTCCGCCGCTGCTGGGCCAGCACACCGAGGAGGTGCTGGCCGAATTCGGCTACGCGCCCGCCGAGATCGCGGCCCTGCGCGAACAGGGGGTGATCGCATGAGCTCCAGCATCGTGCTGGTGCATGGCGCCTGGCACGGTGCCTGGTGCTGGCGTCGCGTGCTGGCGCCGCTCTGGGCGGCCGGGCATCGCGTCTTCCCGGTCACGCTGACGGGCGTCGGCGAACGCGCCCATCAGCTCAGCCGGGAGATCACGCTGCACACCCATATCGAGGACGTGGCGCGCGTGATCGAGGCCGAGGAGCTCGACCAGGTGCTGCTGGTGGGCCACAGCTACGCCGGCATGGTGATCACCGGCGTGGCCGACCGCATGGCCGCGCGCATCCGGCGCCTGGTCTATCTGGATGCGGTGGTGCCGCTGCCGGGCGAAAGCTGGTCCAGCCGCCACAGCGAGGCCACCCAGGCCGAGCGCCGCGCGGCGATTGCCGCCCATGGCCATATCCCCGCGGCAGCCCCCTCGGCCTTCGGCCTGCAGGCCGAGGATGCCGACTGGGTGGCGCGCCGCCAGACCCCGCAGCCCGGCGGTGTGTACGACAGCCCGCTGCACTTCGACGCCCAGCGCCTGGCCGCCCTGCCGCGCAGCTTCATCGACTGCACGGCGCCGGCGCTGGCCACCATCGCCATCGCGCGCCAGCGCGTGCGCGAGCAGCCCGGCTGGGATCTGCACGAGATCGCCACCGGCCACGACGCGATGATTTCCGCGCCGGACGCGCTGCTGGCCATCCTGCTGAAGTTGGCCTGCGCGTGAGGGAGTTCACGAAACCGGGGCCGCATCCCCTGCCCTGAGGAAGTTTCCCCCGAGACGGGGGATGGACGCCCCCAGGCCCCGCCCGGACCATGGCGACCGACCCCGCCGCTCGCCATCGCGGGCGGTCGCTCAACAAGAACAATCCATGCCCACCCCGCCCCCCACCCCGC
>NZ_JBYTBE010000065.1:0-10633 GCF_058788955.1 Roseateles sp. FW301-B2 | reverse complement strand
CTGCCGCCCCCCGCCCGCCCCGGCGATCCGCTCGGCGCCATCGACACCCCTGCCCTGCTGCTGGAGCTCGATGCCTTCGAGCGCAACCTGGCGCGCATGCAGGCCGCCGCCGCGGCCGCCGGCGTGGCGCTGCGCCCGCATGCCAAGGCGCACAAATGCCCGGCCATCGCGCTGGCCCAGCTGCAGCGCGGCGCCGTGGGCATCTGCTGCCAGAAGGTCAGCGAGGCCCTGCCCTTTGTGCGGGCGGGGGTGCGCGACATCCACATCAGCAACGAGATCGGCGGCACCGCCAAGGCGACCCTGCTGGCGCAGCTGGCCCTGCACGCGCGCATGAGCGTCTGCGTGGATCATGTGCAGCAGATCGAGGCGCTGGCGGCCGCCACGCGCGCGGCCGGCAGCCGGCTCGACGTGCTGGTGGAGATCGATGTCGGCCAGCACCGCTGCGGCGTGGACGACGCGCCCGCGGTGCTGCGCCTGCTCGATGCCCTCGCCGCGCAGCCGCAGCTGCGCTTTGCCGGCCTGCAGGCCTACCAGGGCTCGATCCAGCATCTGCGCGGGCATGGCGAACGCCGCGTCGCCGCGGCCCTGGCCGCCGAGCGTGCGGGCGCGGTGGTGGCGGCGCTGGCGGCCGCGGGGCAACGCTGCGAGGTCGTCACCGGTGGCGGCACCGGCAGCGTCGAGTTCGATCTGACCAGCGGCGTCTACACCGAGGTGCAGCCGGGCTCCTATGTGTTCATGGACGGCGACTACGGCCGCAACGAGGTCGCGGGTGCGCTGCGCTTCGAGCACAGCCTGTTCCTCGCCAGCACGGTGATGAGCGTGGGCAACGGCGAGCGCTGCGTGCTCGATGCCGGCCTCAAGTCGCTCGCCACCGATTCGGGCCTGCCCGGCGTCTGGGGCCGGCCGCAGCTGCACTATGTGTCGGCCAACGACGAGCATGGCATCGTGCAGTGCGGCGTGGACGGCGGTGCTGTGGCGCGGCCGGCGCTGGGCAGCCAGCTGCTGCTGGTGCCCGGACATTGCGACCCGACGCTGAACCTGCACGAGCAGCTGGTGGCGGTGCGCGCCGGCCGGGTCGAGGCGCTGTGGGAGATCGCAGCGCGCGGACTCAGCCGCTAAGCCCTGTTCAGCTGAACCAGAGCCGCCACAGGCCCACGGCCACATGGCCCCAGATCAGCAGGTTGATGCCGAACATGCCGGCGGTGCGGCTGACGTTCCACAGCGCCCTGGCGCGCTGCGCGGCACGGTCGTCGCCCGTGATCGCATACAGCAGCAGATAGAACACCGAGGGCACGAACGTGCCGACGATGAGCAGGCCCATGACCCAGTAGAAGATGACCATGGCTCGATGTTACGACGCCGGCCGGCCGCCGGTGTCAGGTCTTGCCCAGGCTGACGCGGTTGCGCCCTTCCTGCTTGGCGCAGTAGAGCGCGGCATCGGCCAGCGCGAACAGTGATTCGGCCGAGGCCTGCTCCGAGGGGATGCAGGAGGCCACGCCCAGGCTCAGCGTGATCACCTCGCCCACCGGGGCGGCGGGGTGCGGGATCGCCAGCGCCTCGCAGGCGGCGCGTATGCCCTCGGCCACCTGCAAGGCGGCGGCCGGGTCGGCCCCTGGCACCAGCACGACGAACTCCTCGCCGCCATAGCGCGCCGCCAGGTCGCCGGCGCGCCCCACCGCATGCGCGAACACCGCGGCCACCGCGGTCAGGCAGCGGTCGCCCTCCAGATGGCCCAGGCGGTCGTTGTAGAGCTTGAAGCCGTCGATGTCGGCGATCACCAGCGCCAGCGGCACGCGGTTGCGGCGCGCGCGCCGCCATTCCTCGGCCAGCACCTCATCGAAGCGGCGTCGATTCGCCAGCCCGGTGAGCGCATCGACGAAGGAGAGCCGCGAGAGATGCTCGTTGGCCAGGCGCAGCTCCTCGGTGCGCTGCGCCACCAGGCGCTCCATCTCGACATGGCGGGCGCGCAGCGCGTGGGTGCGCAGGCGGAACAGCGCCACCAGCGCCGCCAGCGTGCCCAGCAGGGCCAGCGCCATGAACCAGCCGGTCTGGTAGAAATAGGGCCGCACGGTGATCAGCAGCGGCGCCGCGGCCTCGCTCCAATGCACGCCATCGGTCGAGGCCGCAACGCGGAAGCGGTATTGCCCATGCGGCAGCGCCGGAAAGGCGGCCTCGCGGCTGCGGCCCGCGTCCACCCAGTCGCGCGTGATGCCCTCCATCTGGTAGCGAAAGCGCACGCGGTCGGCGTTCAGCAGGGTCATCGCGGCATAGCGGATCGTGAGCGGCACCGAGCCCGGCGGCAGCAGCACCTCGGCATCCAGCGGCCGGCTCACGCCATCCAGCAGCACGCCCTCCAGCTGGGTCTGCGGCGGTTGCCCCGCGCCCGGCAGGCGGGCCGGGTCGACGATCACCAGGCCGTTGGACGAGGGCAGCCAGAGCTGGCCGCGCGCGTCGATGGCGCCGGCCGGCTGCAGGCCACCGGCGAAGGTGGTGCTGCGCAGCGCATCGCCCGGGCCGAAGCCGCTCGAGCTGACCTTGGCCTGGCGCCCTTCGACAAAGGCATTCAGCTCGGCGCGCGCGACGCGGAAGAAGCCGCGGTTGCAGCTCATCCACAGATAGCCGGCGCGGTCTTCCAGAATGGTCAGGGCAATGCCGTCCCAGAGCCCGTCGGCCGGGCGTATCGCCGTCAGGCTGCCGTCGCTCAGGCGATTCATGCCCTCGCCGTTCGTGCCTATCCAGAGCTTGGCGTCGGCGTCCTCGTAGAGCGCCATGACCCAGTTCGAGACCAGGCCGTCGGCCTTGCTGAGGGTATGAAAGCGCCCGTCGCGCAGGCGCACCAGGCCGTCGCCGGTGGTGCCGAACCAAAGCGTGCCCTGCCGGTCCTGCAGCATCGCCGCCACGCCGCCGCGCGGCGCGCCCTCGTCGCGCACCGCTTCGAAACCCTTGCCGCTGAAGCGCGCCAGCCCCGACTGCGTGCCCGCCCACAGCGTGCCGCTGCGGTCCTGGAACAGCACCCGCACCTCCGCGCTGGGCAGGCCCTGGGCCGGGCCGAAGCGCTCGATCTTGCCGCCCTGCAGGCGCGCCACGCCGGCGGTGTAGCTGCCGATCCAGAGCGCGCCATCGCGGTCCTCGAGCAGGCTGGAAATCTCGTCGGTGGGCAGGCCATCGGCCTTGCGCAGCGCGCTGATGCGCTGGCCCTCGATGCGGTTGAGCCCGCCGCCCGAGGTCGAGACCCAGGTGACGCCCTGGCGGCCATGCAACACCGCGCGCACATTGTCGTGCGACAGGCCCTCGGGCGTGCCCAGCACCCCGAAGGCGCGGTTGCGCAGCCGGTTCAGGCCGCCGACCCAGGTGCCGATCCAGATGCTGCCCTCGCGATCGGCCTGCACGCTCCAGATCTGGTCGCCGGCCAGGCCGTTGGCGCTGGAGATGGTGCTGAAGCGGCCGTCCTCCAGCATGCGGCTCACGCCGGCGCCCCAGCTGCCGATCCAGAGCGCCCCCTGCGCATCGCGCGCCAGGCTGGTGAGCTGGTCGGTGGGCAGGCCATCGGCCACCGTGTAGACGCGGATGCGACCATCCTCCTCCACGCGCGCCAGCCCGCCGCCGGCGGTGGCGGCCCAGATGCCGCCGGCGGGGTCGGCGATGACATGGCGCACCTGCAGATGCGGGAAGCCCTGCTCCGGGCCCAGCGTGCGGAAGCGCCCGGCGGCAAGCGCCACCAGGCCGCCGCCCGAGGTGCCGATCCAGAGCGTGCCGGCGCGGTCGAAGGCGAGCGTGCGCAGGCGGTTGGTGGGCAGGCCGTCGGCCTGCTGGTAGAGCCTGGTGGCGCCCTTGCCCGGCCCCTGTTCCCAGCGCACCAGGCCGTTCTCGGTGGCGGCCCAGATCACGCCGTCGGCCGCCTGCGCAAAGGCCCAGACGCGCCGGCCATCGGTGACCTCGCTGCCGAACATGGCCTGGAAGCTGCCCTTGCGGTAGATGGCCGCGCCCTTGCTGTGGCCGATCCAGAGGTTCTGCTGCGCGTCCTCCATGAAACCGAACACCGGCTCGGAGGCCATGCTGGGCGCCTGGCGCGCGTCGAAGCCGGTGAAGCGGGCGCCGTCGAAGCGCGCCAGCCCGCCCGCCGTGCCGACCCACAGATAGCCGTCATGGCTCTGGTAGAGCGCCTGCACCGTGTTGAGCGGCAGGCCCTGCTCGGTCTGCCAGCTGTCCACCTTGTACTGGCTCAGCGCCCGCGCCGCGCCGCCCGGCCCCAGGCCCTGCGCCCGCGCGGGCAGCGGCGCCGCGGCCAGCATCAGCAGCAGGCCAAACATCCAGGCCAGCAGGCGGGCCAGGGCGGCATGTGGGGCTGGTGGCAAGAGCGAGGGGACAGTCACGCCCGAGAGCATAGCCGCCCGCTCCGCTTATGCTGCGCCGGCAACGCAGGAGAAGCCATGAACGATGAGCAATTTGACAAGGGTTTGGCCATGCGCAAGCAGGTCATGGGCGAGGACTTCGTGGCGCGCGCCTATGCCGGCGTGAGCGAGTTCAGCGCGCCGATCCAGCAGCACATCACCCGCAATGCCTGGGGCGATGTGTGGCAGCGGCCCGGGCTGGACCTGAAGACGCGCAGCCTCGTCACCGTGGCCATGCTCACCGCGCTGGGCAAGCAGCATGAGCTCAAGGGCCATGTGCGCGGCGCGCTCAACAACGGCGCCAGCGTGCAGGAGATCCAGGAAGTGCTGTTGCACGCCACCGTCTACTGCGGCGTGCCGGCGGCGGTGGAGGCCTTTCGCAGCGCGGCCGAGGTGGTGGAGGCGAGCCCGCCGCGCTGAGCCGCTTCAGCGCCGCTGCAGCAGCTGCGTGAGCTCGCGCGCCTGCGCCAGCTTGTCGGCCGGCACATGGCGGCCCAGCACCACCACGCGCGCGCGGCCCGGCAGCTCGGCGGCGTCGTAGACGCGCTGCGCCAGCGCGTCGAGCGCCTCGTCCGCGAGGCCCGGCCGGCATTGCAGCCAGAGCGTGAAGTGGCGGCGTGCCGGCTTCACGTCCAGCTGCTGCTCGCCCACCCAGGCGCCACGCAGATCGGCCTCGCGCAGCGTGATGCCACGCAGCCCGCGCAGCTGGGCCTCGTCCAGCTGCGCGGGCATGCCCTGCTCCCAGGGCATGAGCTGCTGGAAACGCTCCCAGGCGGCCTCCTCCAGCGCGCGGCTGCTCTCCAGGCGCTCGCGCCAGAGGCGGCGCTGCTCGGGCGGCAGCGGCGCGTCGCGCGCGCCGCAGGCATCCACCCAGGTCTGCGCCAGATCGGCGGCAGCCCAGGCCAGCGCCTCGTGGCGCTGGTACAGCGTCTCCAGCCAGGCCCCCACGCGCGCATCGCCGCTGGGCGCATGGCGGCGCGCCAGCCGATGCAGCGCCTGCGGGTCCTCGGGCGCGAGCAGCAGGGCGCGCTCCAGCCAGGGCGTGGGGTCCTTGTCGCTGAGGCTTTCCACCGCATCGGCCCAGCGCAACCACTCGGCGGCGCTGAGCTCATGGGCGCGCTGGCTGAGCGCCTGCGCCTCCTCGTTGAGCGCGCGCAGGCGCTCGCCGTGGCTGCGCCAGTCGGCGCGGTTGGCCTGCCACCAGGCGGCGTCCAGCGCCAGCGCGATGCGCGCCCGGCCCTGGCCCAGCAAACGCAGCGAGTGCATGGCCGAGAGCCGCTGCAGGCCGGCGGCCTGGCCGAGGCTGGCGAGGCGGTCCTTCAGCACCGGGTGGGTGTCGTCGAAGCCGGCCAGGCGCTTGAACTCGCGCTTCAGGGCCTCGCGCTGCCAGGCCGCGTCCAGCGGCTGCTGCAGCAGCTTGTTCATGCCGGCATAAGGCCCGACGCAATGGCCGGTGCTGGCGGCCTCATCGGTGCGCGCGCGGCGCCACCACAGGCGCCAGAAATCGCTGCCGAACCACTGCGCCTTCAGCGCCACCTCCTGCAGCGTATGGGCGGCCAGCTCGGCACCGAACAGGCGCGCCGACACGCGGTCGGCCTCGTACTCGTCCTGGCGCGCCAGCGCGAAGCTCATCGCGTTGAAGCGCGGGAAGTACCAGGCCACGAAGCCGGCCATCAGCCAGCCCAGCGCCGAGGAGCTTTCCTCATAGCGCTGGCTCAGCCTGGCCCAGGACATGCGCGTGCGGTAGATCCAGGCCGAGAGCTTGCCATGGTCGCCGCGCAGATGGCCGTATTCATGCGCCACCACGGCGAACATGCGCTTGGGTTCCAGCGCCGCCAGCAGCGGCCAGCCCAGCAGCAGGAAGTTGCGATGCCACAGCCCCAGCAGCATGGGCTGCTGCACGATGGCGGCGTTGAAGTCGTCGGTGATCAGCACCTGGTGCAGCGCCGGGCCCTGCACCTTGGCGCGGATGCGCGCCAGGCCGGCAAACAGCTCGGGGGCCTCGTGCGCCGCGACCGGCTGGCCCTCGGGCAGCCGGAACGGCACGCGCAGGCCCTGCAGCGTGGCCCACAGCAGACCCAGGCAGGCCAGCCCGCCCCAGATCATCCAGCCCGCCAGCCTGGCCCCATGCTGCCAGCGCCAGCCCAGCCACAGCAGGCCGGCCAGCGCCAGCAGGCCGAACAGGAACACCGCCACATAGCCCAGCACCGCAAAGCGCAGCACGCGCTGGCGATAGCGCTCGGGCGCTTCCCGGCTGGCCTGCTCGTTGAGCCGCAGCAGGTGCACATAGTCCGCACTCTCCATCCCTCGCCCCCGGGGTCACATCATCGTTGGAGGCGAAGGATAGCCGCGCGCGGCCGCCGCCCGGCGCAGCGGCCTGGCCTACACTCGGCCGGACAGGCCCGCCACCCGCTGTATGTCCGCGCCGTCCGACCACGCCACCGCCTCGCCCGACCCGGCCTTCCCGGCCCTGCTGGCGCAGGCGCGGCGCTGCATCCTCGTGAACCGCAGCGCCGACGCCTGGCGCTGCCTGGGCCAGTGCCAGGGCCTGGCGCCAACCCAGGCCGATGTGGCCTCGGCCCAGCTGGCGGTGCAGGCGCTGGACCTGCGGCTGCGTGCCAGCGCCACGCCGTCGGTGTCGCTGGACTGCGTGGCCGAGGCGCAGCGCCTGGACACCCTGGCCAACGCCGGCCTGACGGCCTCCACCTGCGCCGAGATCGCCATCACCCTGGGCGAGGTATTTGGCCGCCTCGGCCTGGAGGAGCCCGCGCTCAGCGCCTTCGGGCGCGCACGCGCCTGGCTGCGCGGCGGGCACGACGCCGAGGCCCTGGTGGTGCTGGACGTGAGTGCCGCCAACGCGCTGCTGCGCTGCGGCCTGCAGCGCGAGGCGATCGAGCTGCTGCAACCGCTGGCCGAGACGCTGGCCGATGCCGAGCTGCGGCTGCTGGTATGCAGCCAGCTGGGCTCGGCGCATTACTTCCTGGCCGAGGCGGCCGGCGCCGACGCGGCCGCACACCGCGATGCCAGCCTGCACTGGCATGCGCGCTCGCGCCTCGATGCCGAGGCCAGCGGCCCGCCCTATGCCCGCTACCGCGCCGCCGTCAACCTGGCGATCGGCCATGCGCGGCGCGGCGACATCGCGCTGGCGCGCCAGCATCTGCAGCAGATGCGGGGCTTGCTGGACCTGGTCTGGCCGCCCAGGGCGGATGGCGGCAGCGAGCGCGCACGCGATGAGCAGCGCAGCTGGACCGCCTTTGTCGAGGCCCTGATCGCCCTGGGCGAGGGCCGGCGCGATGCGGCCATCCGCGGCTTCCAGACCATCCTGGCGGAGTTCCGCGACGTCGGCATCAACAGCTATCTGGGCATGCTGCAGCTGCGCGTGGCCGAGCTGCTGGTGAGCACCGCGCACCAGGCGGGGCTCGACAAGCTGGCCTACCAGGCCCAGCTGGAGCTGCAGGCCCTGCAGGAGCGGCGCAACCGCCAGCGCCAGGAGCTCAGCTCGCGCCTGCTGGCCGACGCGCTCACGCTCTCGCAGCTGCGCGTGCAGAACGATCTGCTGCAGCAGCATGGCAACGAGCTGCAGGCGGCACTGGCGCAGCGCCATCAAGAACTGACCCTCACGCTGGACCAGCTGCGCGCCGAGGTCTCGATACGCCAGGCCACCGAGGCCGCGCTGCAGCAGGCCCATGACGAGCTGGAGCGGCGCGTGCGCGAGCGCAGTGCCGAGCTGCACCAGACCCTGCAGGCCCTGGCCCACCAGGAGCGCCAGGCGGCGATGGCGCATATCGTGGTGGGCGTGGCGCATGAGCTCAACACCCCGCTGGGCAATGCGCTGCTGGCCCTCTCCACCGAGGCCGATGCCACCGCCGAACTGCGTCGCCGCCTCGCCGATGGCCAGCTCAAGCGCGCCGAGTTGCACGAGTTCCTGGCCCTGCTGGACAACAGCCATCTGCTGGGCCACAAGGCGCTGACGCGCGCCGCCGATCTGGTGCAGCGCTTCAAGGAACTCTCGATCGAGCAGATGCCGGAGCCGCGCCGGCGCTTCGACCCGCGGCGGCAGATCGAGCAGGCGCTGCAGCGCTGGCATGGCAGCGCCGGCGCGCGCGGCGTGGCGCTGCTGCAGCCGGTCGGCAAGGTCGACGGCTATCCGGGCGCCCTGCTGCGCATCCTCGACCAGCTCATCGACAACGCCCTCACCCATGCCTTCGAGCCGCCCCTGCCGGCGGCGCCGGCCATCGAGGTCAGGCTGGCCCGCGAGGCCGAGGGCCTGGAGCTGTGCGTGCAGGACAACGGCCGCGGCATCGCCAGCGAGCTGCGCGAGCAGGTGTTCACGCCCTTCATGACGACGGCCCGCGGCCATGGGCACGCGGGCCTGGGCCTGCATGTGGTGCAGGTGCTGGCGCAGCAGCAATTGGGCGGCAGGCTCGGCATCGAGGCCGCCTGGCCCAGCGGCACCTGCGTGCGCCTGCACTTCCCGGCCGAGGCGCCCGCGCGCGCTCAGCCGGAGGCTAGTCGCGCGCCAGCGCCTGCAGCGCCGTCAGGCACAAGACCTTGACGCTGTAGCCCTGCACCTCGATCACGCCCTTGCGGTTGAGCTGGCGCATCATGCGCGACAGCGTCTCCGGCGTGATCGCCAGCTGGGCCGCGATGTCGCGCTTGCGTTCCTTCAGCGAGATCGCCGCGCCGCCATCGGCCTCGGGCACCGCGCGCTGCAGCAGCCAGGCGGCCAGGCGCTTCTCGGCGTCCTTGTGCATCAGGTCATGGGTGACACCGGTGAGGCTGTGCACGTTCTGCGCCAGCGCCACCAGCAGGCGGTCCAGCATATCGGCCTGGCGCGCGATCAGCTGACGCATACCCTCCACCGGCAGCCTCAGCACCAGCGCCTCGTTCACCACCCGTGCATCCTGGCCGTAGCCGCCGCCCAACCAGGCGCTGCTGACGTCCAACCAGCGCGGGCCGCGCACCGTATGCTCCAGGTGGAAGGGCGCATCGTCGCGCGCCAGGCCGAGGCCCACCGCGCCGTCCACCACCGCCACCAGGTACTCGGCGGGTTGCAGGCGCGTGAACACCATGCTGCCCACCGCCACCTGCTGCAGTTGGGCCATCGCATTGAGGGCCAGCAACTCGGTGCTGCTCAGGCTCTCGCCACCCAGCACCGCCTGCCACTCGGCGGCACCGAGCCGAAGATCGGCAACCGCTACCGAGCCGGTCACCGGCTTGCGCGCCGGGCGCGCCGCTGTGAGGTTGAGACTGTCCACGATGTTGTTCTGCTATGTGTGCTGAGATGATTCGCAATGTGGGCCAGGGCCTGGCCGGTGTCCTTGCGTTGCATCAAACCGCCCACATTCGGGCGCTCAGCGCCCCGCGGGCCAGGGACAATCCCCACATGCCCTTGATTCAGCCCAAATCCGCCATGAGTTCCGGCACGCCGGCCCTGCAGCCTGGCAGCAGCTATGCGCAGCCCTTCGAGCTGCTGGGTGCCTGCCATGAGCGGGTGCAGCGCAGCCTGGATCTGCTGGAGCGCCTGCTCGCGCATCTACAGGAGCAGCAGGCTTGCGACGAGGCCGCCCGCAGCGCCGCGCGCGATGTGCTGCGCTACTTCGACGTGGCGGCGCCGCTGCACCACCAGGACGAGGAGCTGCATGTGTTCCCGGCGCTGGAGGCCGGCGGCGATGCCGCGCAGAAGCAGGCCTGCGCCGAGCTGCGCGCCCAGCATGTGCAGATCAGCGCCGCCTGGCAGGCGCTGCGCAGGCCGCTGCACGAACTGGCGGCCCTGCCCGATGGCCCGCTGGACTCGCACCTGCTGCAAGACCTGACCCCGGCGGCGACACTGTTCGTGCGCCTGCACGATGCCCATCTGCGCACCGAGGACGGCCTGGTCTTTCCGGCCGCCGCGGCGCTGCTGGCCGAGCCGGCGCAGACCGAGATGGGGCGCGAGATGGCGGCGCGGCGCGGGCTCGCTATCTAGGCAATCAAGAGCGCCCGGAAGTCGTTCACATTCGTGTAGGTGGGCCCGGTCACCAGCAGATCGCCCAGGGCGCCGAAGAAGCTGTAGGCGTCGTTGCGGTCCAGGTAATCGCGCCCCTTCAGTCCCAGCGCCGCGGCGCGCGCCAGCGTGTCGGGCGCGACGAAGGCGCCGGCGTTGTCCTGCACGCCGTCGATGCCATCGGTGTCGGCGGCCAGCACATGCACGCCGCCCACCCCGCCCACCCCCCCCCCCCCCCCCCCCCCCCCCCCCCCCC
>NZ_JBYTBE010000064.1:0-10717 GCF_058788955.1 Roseateles sp. FW301-B2 | reverse complement strand
CGCCCACCCCCATGCCCGCTCCCGGCCCGCAAGCCCAGGGCAAGGCCGAGGCCCTGCTGGCGGCGGCGCGCCAGGCCATCGCGGCCGGCGAGCATCAGCAGGCCATCAACCAGCTCGACGAGCTGCTGGCCCTGCCGCCCAGCAGCGCCACGCAGGAGGCCCAGGAGCTGATCGCCCAGGCGCGCTGGCGCCAGGGCGACCCTGAGCGCGCACGCGCCGAGTACGAGCTCTACCTCAGGCTCTACCCGCAGGGCGCGGGCGCCGACCGTGCCCGCGAGGCCTTGCTCACCCTGGCCCCGCCGGCGCCGCAGGTGGTGGAGGCCGGTGCGCAGCCCGCCGTCACCACCACGCTGAGCGGTTCGCTCGCGAGCTTCTACTACGGCGGCCAGTCCAAGATCCGCACCCAGGACTTCCAGGACTCGCCGCTCAGCGGCCTGCCCGAGCTGGTGTCCGATGCCACCCTTTCCAACACCGACCAGAAGCAGCTGATCTCCAGCGTGGACATCAACTGGCGCCGCCGCGATGCCGACAGCGACCTGCGTCTGGTGCTGCGCGACAGCTACAGCGCCGACCTGCTGCGCAGCGCCAAGAGCAAGAACAAGCTCTCGGCCCTCTATGCCGACTACCGCCTGCAGAGCCAGGGCCTCAGCCTGCGCCTGGGCCGGCAGTCGCCCACCGGCGCCGGCGTGATGGGGCGCTTCGACGGCGCACAGCTCGGTTACCGCTTCAGCCCCAAGTGGCGCGTCAATGCGGTGGCGGGCCGGCCCTCGGACAGCCTGCTGCAGAGCCAGCGCCATTTTTACGGTGCCTCGCTGGATGCCGACGAACTCGCCAAGGGCCTGGGCGGCAGCGTCTACCTGATCGAGCAGCGCATCGATGGCGAGATCGACCGCCGCGGTGTGGGCAGCGAACTGCGCTTTCTCGCCGGCAATCTCTCCGCCTCCGGCATGCTGGACTACGACACCCAGCTGCGCGGCCTCAACATCGCCTCGCTGCAGGCCACCTGGACCTCGGAGCAGAACATGGTGGTCAACGCGCTCTACGACCGCCGCTCCACCCCCATGCTGATGCTGGGCAACAGCCTGTTCTTCCAGAACCCGGTGCTGGGCGTGCAGGCCTCGCGCCTGGCCGAGCTGCTGGCCAGCCAGAGCCTGGCCCTGCTGCGCCAGCAGGTGCGCGACACCACCGCCTACAGCACCCAGGCGATGCTGAGCGTGACGCGGCCCATCAGCACCAACTGGCAGCTCGGCGCCGACCTGCGCCTGACCAATGTCGGCGCCCTGCTGCCGGTGCCCGACATCCTGCCCAATGGCCAGCCCGGCACCGGCAATATCTGGAGCAGCGGCCTGCAGCTGATCGGCACCAATCTCTACTCGGCGCGCGACACCCATGTGCTGGTGCTGAGCCTGCTGAAGGGCCTCAGCTACACCGGCAAGCTGCTGTCCTACAACAACTCCTCCAGCATCGGCGGCGGCTGGCAGCTGGAGCCAGCGCTGCGCTACTACCTGCAGAACGACAGCAACGGCACGCGCAGCCAGCGCTGGGCCCCCGGCCTGCGCGTCACCTACCGCGCCAGCAGCAAGCTGGCGCTGGAATCCGAGCTGAGCATGGAGTTCAGCGACGTCAGCGGCCCGAACCGCAACGAGTCCTCGAACCGCTCGTTCTGGTACTTCGGCCTGCGCTACGACCTCTGAGGCATCGATGACGGACAACATCGCCAACACCACCACCCAGCTGCAGCAGCTCGACGCGCTGGCCCAGGCCGGCGTACTGAGCGCCAGCGCGCACCAGGCCGCGCGCAGCGCGCTCGAGCAGGCCATGCTCGGCGCCCTGCTGGGCCAGACGCCCGCCCAGAGCCGCCGCGCCGGCCTGGCCACGCGCTGGCTCTGGGGCCTGGCGGGCGCGGGCCTGCTGGGCGCCGCCGCGCTGGCCTATGCCTTGACAACGCTGGACGGCGGCGGCCCTGCCCCAGCCCCCAGCGCCGCCGCCCCGGGCACGCCCGCCAGCGCGCCGCATGCATTGGGCGACCAGCAGATGCTGGCGATGGTGCAGGGCCTGGCCGAGCGCCTCCGGGCCAGGCCCGACGACGCCGCCGGCTGGGCCATGCTGGCGCGCTCCTACGCCACCCTGGGTCGCCATGCCGAGGCCCTGCCGGCCTATGTGAAGGCGCTGGCCCTGAGCCCCGACGATGCCGGCCTGAAGGCCGACTATGCCGCCGCACTGACGCGCCAGGCCGCGCTGGGCGGCGCCAAGCCCTGAGTCAGGGCCGATCAGGCGCTGCCGTGCTTGGTCTGGAAGGCGATGCCCATCTGCTGCAGCAAGGGGATGGGTAGCACGCCGCCGGCGCACACGATCACCGCATCGTTGGGGCGCTGCAGCTCGCCGCTCGCGCCGCGCAGGCGCACGGCCTCGGGCGCGATCTCCAGCAGCTCGCTGCCCAGCAGCAGCTCCAGCCGGCCGGCCTCGGTGGCCTGCTGCAGGGCGCGCCGGTTCTTCTCCTTGACGCGGTTGAAGGCGGCGCCGCGGTAGCTCAGCGCCACCGTGGTGGCGGGCTGCTCGGCCAGCGCCAGCGCCGCCTCCAGCGCGCTGTCGCCGCCGCCCACCACCAGCACGCGCTGGCCACGGTATTGCTCGGCATCCACCAGGCGGTACACCACCTTGGGCAGTTCCTCGCCGGCCACCTCCAGCTTGCGCGGCGAGCCACGCCGGCCGATCGCCAGCAGCACCGAGCGCGCCGCATGCCTGCCGGCATTGGTGTGCACCACGAAGCCCTCGCCGCGGCGCTCGACGCGCTCCATGCGCTCGCGGAAATGCAGGCTGAGGCCGGTCTTCTCGACCACGCCATGCCAGAACTCCAGCAGCTTCTCCTTGGACACCTCGCTCATGCGCACCGTGCCCACCAGGGCCAGCTTGACCGGGGCCGTCATCGCGATCTTGTTGCGCGGGTAGTGGTAGACCGCGCCGCCGAGCGAATCCTCCTGCTCGATCAGGCGATAGCGCAGGCCATGCTGCATGGCCGCCAGGCCGGCCGAGATGCCGGCGGGCCCGGCACCGACGATCACCACATCCAGCTCAGCGGGCCCGGCGCGGCGCTGGCGCAGCGCCTCGACGGCCTGGCGACCCTGTTCGGTGGCCTTGCGTATCAGGCCCATGCCGCCAAGCTCGCCGGCGATGAAGATGCCCGGCACATTGCTCTCGAACTGCGGCGTGATGCTGGGGATGTCGACGCCGCGCCGCTCGGTGCCGAACACCAACGAGATCGCCTCCACCGGGCAGGCCGCGTGGCAGGCGCCATGGCCGATGCAGGCCGAGGCATTGATGAGGGTGGCGCGCCCGCCCACGATGCCCAGCGCACCCTCCGGGCAGGCCGTGGCGCAGCCGCCCGAGCCGATGCAGCGTGCCGGGTCCACCACCGGATGCAGCGAGGGCGGCTCGTTGAGCCCGGCTTCTTGCGCCTGCTGGTGCGCCTGGGCGGCGCCACGCTCGCGCCGGCCGCGCAGCCACAGGTGCAGGCCGACCGCGCCGGCGGCGAGCGTGCCATAGATCAGGAGGTGGTCCGGCTGCATGGGGGTGTCTGCGTGGGGCCTGCGTTTATGCCGCGGCAAGCTGAAGCCAGGCTGAAGCCGGCGCCCGGCGCGGGATGCTACCGTCGAGCCTGCGATCACCACACCATCATGCGCCTGCTGCTGCTTGAAGACGACGAAATCCTGGGCGAGGGCCTGCGCGACTTCCTGCGCCTGGAAGGCCATGTGGTGGACTGGTTCACCCGCCTGCTGGATGCCCAGACGGTCATCAGCGAGCCCTACGACGCGCTGCTGGTGGACTGGCAGCTGCCCGACGGCTCGGGGGTCGAATGGATACGCGGCCTGCGCGCGCGCGGCGTCACCACGCCCAGCCTGGTGCTGACGGCGCGCGACCTGCTGAGCGACCGCATCAAGGGCCTAGACAGCGGCGCCGACGACTATCTCGTCAAGCCCTTCGCGCCCGAGGAGCTGGCCGCCCGCCTGCGCGCGGTGCGCCGCCGCAGCGCGGCCCAGGGGGCGCCGCGCATGCGCATCGGCGCGGTCGAGATCGACAGCAGCGCCAAGGCGGTCTACCGCGAGGGCCAGCGCGTGGAGCTGACCGCGCGCGAATGGGCGCTGCTGGATGCGCTCTCCGCGCGCGCCGGCCGGGTGGTCTCCAAGCCCGACCTGGACGCGCTGGTGAGCGGCTTCGAGGGCGAGGTGTCCAGCAATGTGCTGGAGGTGCATGTGTTCAATCTGCGCCGCAAGCTGGGCCGCGAGCTGATCCAGACGGTGCGCGGTCTCGGCTACCGCATCGGCACATGAGCCCGCCGCCCTCGCTGCGCCACGAGCTGGCGCGCATCCTCACCCTCACCAGCCTGGGCTGGCTGGCGGCGGTGTTCCTGGTGGTGGCACTGAGCGTGCGCCATGAGGTCGACGACCTGCTGGACAACACCTTGCAGGAATCGGCCGAGATGCTTTACGGCATGCTGGTGCTGCACCACCACGACATGCCGCGCGGCGCCGGCGTCACCATGCCGGCGCCGCCGCACGAGGAGAGCCTGGTGTGGCAGATCGTCGATGCGCGCCAGCAGGTGGTGCTGCGCTCGCACCGCGCGCCCACCACGCCGCTGCTGCCGGCCTTCAAGCCCGGCTTCAGCGATGCCGAGGCGCACAGCCGCGTCTATGCGATGGCGCTGCCGCAGGACCAGGAGGTGCTCTACGTCGGCCAGCCCGGGCCGGACCGCATCGAATCGCGCTACGAGGCGATCGGCCTGGTGGGCGCCAGCGCCCTGCTGGTGGGCCTGGGTTGCGCGCTGTGGCTGCGTCGGCGCGTGCGCCAGGCCATGCTGCCGCTGCAAGAGCTCTCGCAGCAGGTGCAGGCCTACGACCCCACGCGTGCCGCCACCGATCTGCCGCCGCCGGCGCGGCAGGAATTCGTCGAGGTGCGCGCCGCCATCATGGAGCTGGGCCAGCGCCTGGCGCGCCGCCTGGCCAGCGAGCAGGCCTTCGCCGCGCATGCCGCCCATGCGCTGCGCACGCCGCTGGCCGGCATGGAGGCGCAGCTGGCGATCGCGCTGAAGGAGGCCTCCAGCGCCGGCCGCCCGCGCCTGGAGCGCACGCGCGAGGCGGTGCACCGGCTCAAGCGCGTGGTCAGCTCGCTGCTGCTGCTGTTCCGCAGCGAGGGCGAGCTGCAGGTGCAGGACATCAGCCTGGCCAGCCTGGTGCCGCATCTCGCGCCGGAGGCGCTGCAGGTCGAGGTGCAGCAGCAGGGCCCGCTGCGCGCGGACCCGAATCTGCTGGCGGCCGCGCTGGCCAATCTGTTCGAGAACTGCCGCCGCTATGGCGCCAGCCGCTGCGTGCTGCGCTGCGAGCCCGACGGCGCGGCCCAGGTGCTGACCCTGCTGGACGACGGCCCCGGCCTGAGCGCCGAGCGGCGCGCCGCACTCGGCGCCCAGCTGGTGCAGGCCGACAGCGAGACCGGCCTGGGCCTGCGCCTCGCCGCGCTGGTGGCGGGCGCCCATCAGGGCCGGCTGCTGCTGTGCCCCGGCGGCCTGGGCGCTCAGGGCTTCGGCGTGAGCCTGCGGCTGTGGGACAGCGCCGCCCCGCCCTCGCCCGGCAAGGCCTGAGCCAGCTCGCGCGCCAGCTGCAGGGCCAGGCCGGCGGCCGGCGAAAGGCTGCGGCCGCGCAACCAGATCGCATGCATGGCGATCGCCATCGCCGGCGCGGCCCCGCCCATGCGCAGCCGCTTCAAGCCCTTGAACTCGGCCGCCACCGCATGCGGCAGCAGCACCAGGGTGTCGCTGTCGCGCGCCAGGCGCGCCAGCGTCGTCATGTCATCGCATTCCAGCTTGAGCGGCAGCGCCTGCGTGGCACCCAGGCCGAAGGCGGCGCGCAGCATCTCGCGCAGCGGCGGCGAGGCCGCGACGGTGGCGATGCCGGCCTCCAGCACCATCGCCACGCTGAGCTCGCGCTTGCGCGCCAGCGCATGCGTGGGCCGGCAATAGATGCCGCCATGGATGGGCCCGAGCGCCTCGGTCTGCAGGCGCGCGTCGGCCGGCAGCATGCGCGGATCGGCCAGGAAGAAGTCGATCTGCTCGGCATGCAGCAGGGCCAGCAGGCTGTCGGCATGGCCGCTGCGCACGCGCGTCACCACCCGCGGTTGCTGGCGCTGCAGCGCCACCAGCAAGGGCGGCACGATGGTGGCGGCCGGCACCGGCCCGGCACCGAAGTTCAGCTCGCCCAGCAAGCCCTCGCGCAGCAGCTCCAGGTCGCGCTTGAAGCAATGCTGGTCGAACAGCAGCTGGCGCGCGCGCTCCACCACCACCTTGCCGGCCGGCGTGAGCTGGGCGCCGCGCGGGCCGCGGTCGAACAGGCGCAGGCCGAGCTTGGCCTCCAGCGCCTGGATGCTGCGGCTGAAGGCCGCCTGGCTCAGATGCACCCGCTCGGCCGCGACGACGAAGCGGCCACAGTCGGCCAGGGCGATCAGGTGCTGCAGCTGGCGCGGATCCATTATGTGTTTGGCGCAATGAATGCCGATTCATTATGCATTGGACATCCGGCCGGACTGGGCCGAAGCTGCGCCAGCGCACCCACCGGAGATGCCCTTGAAGAACTGCCTACCGACCACTTTCGCGATGCTGTTGCTGCCGATGTTGCTGGCGGGCCTATCCGGCTGCGGCAAGCCAGGCAGCGGCATCGGCGGCAGCGCCAGCGAGGCCGCCGCCAGCGTGCAGGCCCTCAATGCCCAGCTCGCCAAGGAGCTGCCGCTGGCCGACCCGCAGGACTTCGAGGACGCCAGGCGCGGCTTCATCGCCCGCCCCGAGGGCAAGATCACGATGGCCGATGGCACCGTGCTGGTGGACTTCGACGCCTTCAAGTTCGTCAGCGGCCCGGCGCCCGACAGCGTCAACGCCAGCCTCTGGCGCCATGCGGCGCTGAACGCGCAGATCGGCCTCTTCAAGGTCAGCGAGGGCATCTACCAGCTGCGCGGCTTCGACATCGCCAACATCACCCTGATCGAGGGCAAGAGCGGCTGGATCGTGGTGGACGCCCTCACCTCCAGGGAGAGCGCCGCCGCCGCCATGGCTTTTGCGCGCCAGCAGCTCGGCAACAAGCCGGTCAGCGCGCTGGTGTTCACGCACAGCCATGCCGACCATTTCGGCGGCGCGCTGGGCGTCGTCACGCCCGAGGAAGTAGCGGCGCGCAAAATCCCGGTGGTGGCGCCGGCGGGCTTCATGGAAGAGTCCACCAGCGAGAACGTGATGGTGGGCACGGCGATGGCGCGCCGCTCCATCTACCAGTTCGGCCGCGACCTGGAGCGCTCGCCCAAGGGCCTGGTGGACACCGGCCTGGGCAAGAACGTGGCCTACGGCAGCATCGGCATCCTGCCGCCCAACCAGCTCATCACCGAGGCCACGCAAGACCTGACCCTGGACGGCGTGCGTTTCGTGTTCCACAACGTGCCGGGCGCCGAGGCCCCGGCCGAGCTGAGCTTTGCCCTGCCCGAGCTGAAGGCCTATGGCGGCGCCGAGAACCTGGCCCAGACCATGCACAACCTGCTGCCGGTGCGCGGCGCCAAGGTGCGCGATGCGCTGCGCTGGTCGCAATACATGCAGCAGGCGCTGGAGCAGGTGCAGGCCGCGGGCGCCGAGGTCTATTTCGGCCAGCACAACTGGCCGATCTGGGGTCAGGCGCGCATCGGCCGCTTCATCACCACGCACCGCGATGTCTACAAGTACACGCATGACCAGACGGTGCGCCTCATCAACGCCGGCCTCACGCCACGCGAGATCGCCGAGCAGATCCAGCTGCCCAAATCGCTGCAGCAGCATTTCGGCGCGCGCGGCTACTACGGCGATCTGCGCCACAACGTCAAGGCGGTCTACCAGCATTACCTGGGCGCCTACGACGGCAACCCCGCCAACCTCAACCCGCTGCCGCCGGCCGAATCGGCCAAGCGCTATCTGGCCCTGATGGGCGGCGCCGACAAGGCGGTGGCCGCGGCGCAGCAGGCGTTTGACCAGGGCGAGTACCGCTGGGCCGCCGAGCTGCTGAACCAGGTGGTGTTCGGCGCGCCCGAGCATGCCGGCGCCAAGCAGCTGCTGGCGCACACCTACGAGCAGCTGGGCTATGCCGCCGAGGCCGCCACCTGGCGCAACAGCTACCTGACCGCCGCGGCCGAGCTGCGCCAGGGCCCGCCGGCTCAAGGGGTAAGCCGCGCGGCGCTGATCGACATGCTGGCGCAGACGCCGACCGAGCGTTTTCTCGAAGCGATGGCCGCCGGCCTGAACGGCCCCAAGGCCGAGGGCGTGGACCTGAAGGTCAAGCTGGTGCTCAGCGATGTGGGCGAAAGCTATCTGCTCTGGACCGAGAACGCGGTGCTGCACCACCGCGCGGCCAAGCCGGCCGACCCCGAGGCCGACGCCACGCTGACCCTCACCAAACCCATCTTCATCAAGATGATGGCCGGCACCGCCGGCGTGAAGGACACCTTGCTGAGCGACGACCTGAAGACCGGCGGCAGCCGCATCGCCCTGGTGCGCTTCTTCGGCCTGATCGACAAGGCGCCTGGCAACTTCGCGATCGTGACGCGCTGAGCGCCGCCGGCGGGATCAGGCGCCCGCCGCCGGCGCATGCGCCAGCCGGCGCTGCAGCGCCTCCCAGCGCAGGGCTTGCCACTCGAGGCCCACGGTTCGCAGGGCGTCGCACAGCGCGGCCACCTCGTCCGCGCGCAGCGCCCGGCCGTCGCGCGGGCGACCGATCAGCACGAAGGCCTCGAGCTCACGCTGGCGCGACAGCACCAGCGCGAGTTCGCCCGGCAGCGTCGAATGCACCTCGTCGTGCCGCGCCACCGCATGGCCGGCGCGCAGGGCCACGGCCAGGGGCTCGTCGGCGGCGAGCGCCTCGGGCGCGTCGATCGCCAGGGCCTGCTGGCGCCGCCAACGGCCATCGGCCCGCCGCGCGTAAAGCGCGGCGCCGGCCCCGGCGGTGAAGCGATCGATGGCGGCCAGCAGCGCCTTGTCCAGCGCCGGCAGCTCGGTATGGCCACGGGCATCGGCGGCAAAGCGCGCGAGATCGGCCTCGCGCACTACCCATGGGCCGAAGAACACGCGGTCCACCGTCCATTCGGCGAGCGGCTTGAGCCTCGGGTAGGCCAAGGCCACCAGGGCCGCCAGCACGGCATTCAGCAGCCCCGCCTTGGCCGGGTCGTCGAAGTGCAGCAGGCGGCCGATCAGCAGGCTGAGAAACTGAAAGCTGCCCAGCAGCACGCCGCCGACGAGGGTGAAGACCAGCGAGCGGTTCAGCGCCAGCCCCATATCGAGCACGCGGTGGCGCAGGATCGCGTAGCTCAGGCCGAACAGCGACGCCAGCGAGCCGATCACGGCCAGCGGACTCAGCAGGGGCTGCATCGCGGCGCCGAGATGGTCGCCAAGATAGGTCGCGTAGCTGACGCTCCAAAGCAACGCGAAGGCGCCGAGCAGCCAGTTGAAGCGTTGCCGCAGCTCGCCGCTGCTGCGCCGACGGCCGTCCCAGAACGCCACCAGCATCAGCGTGCCGACGGCGCCGATGTAGGGTACATGGACCCAGTCGATCCAGCTCGCCGGGACGAGCCAAAGCCCCAGGCCGATGGCCGCGGCCTCCACCAGCACGAGCGCCACCAGGAACAGCGGCAACACCCGGCGCAGCGCGCGGCGCCAGCCCAGCGCCTGCTCGTTCGGATAATGGACGGCAAACCAGAGGCCGAAATACCAGCCCGGCGCCAGCGCCAGCCAGAACACCACAGACAGCAGGGCCGCGAGCGTGGCATCGGTGGTGTAGTTCATGCCCAGATTCAAGGACCACCAGAGGAATGCCAGTGCCAGCGCGCGGCTCGTCTTGATATGCGCCTGCCGCAGCCCGATCAGCAGGCCGAGCAGCGTGCCCAGCACGCACAGGGTGGCATTCAGCACGAAGTTCACGCGCTCGGCGCTCCGGATCGGCCAGCCCACGGTCGTGATGCGCGCCGACAGCGCGCTGCCATCGCGCACCAGGGTCATCGCGACGACCTCGCCGGGCAGGTAGGCCCGGCCCTGACCGAGCCAGCGTTCGGGCTGCAGCACATCGCCGACCCGCACGCCGGCCTGCGGCGCCTGCGACCAGGGCTCGAACCCACGCACGAGCGTGGCGCGGCGCCCGTCATGCATCACCGCATCGCCTTGCAGGCCCAAGCGACCCTCGGTGCCGCGCATGAACGTCGACACCGCGGCCGTGCATTCGATGCCCATCACCGTGAACGAGAACAGGAAGAAAGCGATCAGCAAGGCCTTCCAGCGTCCGGTGCGGAGTTTCAAGCCGGTGGTGATCAGGTCCATGGGCAGCAATAGTAGGCGCAAGGCCGGGCTGACGCTGACCCTCGCCACATCCATCTTCATCAAGATGATGGCCGGCACCGCCGGCGCAAGGGCGGCTTGCCGAGCGCCGATCTGAAGGCCAGCGGCAGCCGCGTTGATCTGGTGCGCTTACTTGGCCTGATCGACAAGGCGACGGGGATTTGCGATCGCGATGCGATGGCGCAGCGGCGGGAACAGGGCGCTGGTGCGGCGCGAGCTCACGTGCGGCCTGGCGGGTGCATGGCGCGGAGTGACAGGAATGCAGGGCGGATTCAACCGGTCATCGCAACACATTCGCTGAATCGCTCAGCGGGCGTTTGGAAGCCGAGCGTCTTGCGTGGC
>NZ_JBYTBE010000063.1:10000-11667 GCF_058788955.1 Roseateles sp. FW301-B2 | reverse complement strand
TTGCGGCCCTTAAAAGCAAAAACCCTCCGACTCATAGGAGGCGGAGGGTTTGCTTTGGATATTAGCCTGACGATGACCTACTTTCACACGGGAATCCGCACTATCATCGGCGCTGAGTCATTTCACTGTCCTGTTCGGGATGGGAAGGAGTGGGACCAACTCGCTATGGTCATCAGGCTTAACTGGTTGGCAAGTTGTTGCTGGAACAACTTACCCAATTTGTAGAGTTGCGCATTATACAAGGGCGTTGGCTCTTGCGCGCTTCGAATCAGCTTTGATTTTGATTGCGTTCAATTCAGACTTCTGAAGAACAGCATAACTTGTGCTTACCTCAATAAGCTCTGACTTGCTCTTTCGAACTGTCAAAGTTATAGGGTCAAGCCTCACGGGCAATTAGTACTGGTTAGCTTAACGCATTACTGCGCTTCCACACCCAGCCTATCAACGTCCTGGTCTCGAACGACCCTTCAGGGGGCTCTAGGCCCCGGCAAGACTCATCTTGAGACGAGTTTCCCGCTTAGATGCTTTCAGCGGTTATCTCTTCCGCACTTAGCTACTCGGCGATGCCACTGGCGTGACAACCGATACACCAGAGGTGCGTCCACTCCGGTCCTCTCGTACTAGGAGCAGGCTCTCTCAATCTTGCAGCGCCCACGGAAGATAGGGACCAAACTGTCTCACGACGTTTTAAACCCAGCTCACGTACCTCTTTAAATGGCGAACAGCCATACCCTTGGGACCGGCTACAGCCCCAGGATGAGATGAGCCGACATCGAGGTGCCAAACACCGCCGTCGATATGAACTCTTGGGCGGTATCAGCCTGTTATCCCCAGAGTACCTTTTATCCGTTGAGCGATGGCCCTTCCATACAGAACCACCGGATCACTTTGTCCTACTTTCGTACCTGCTCGACTTGTCAGTCTCGCAGTCAAGCACGCTTATGCCAATGCACTATCAACACGATTTCCGACCGTATTTAGCGTACCTTCGAACTCCTCCGTTACACTTTGGGAGGAGACCGCCCCAGTCAAACTGCCCACCATACACTGTCCCCAATCCCGATAAGGGACCAAGGTTAGAACCTCAAACACACCAGGGTGGTATTTCAACGTTGGCTCCATAGAAACTAGCGTCCCTACTTCAAAGCCTCCCACCTATCCTACACAGATCTGTTCAAAGTCCAATGTAAAGCTACAGTAAAGGTTCATGGGGTCTTTCCGTCTTTCCGCGGGGAGATTGCATCATCACAAACATTTCAACTTCGCTGAGTCTCTGGAGGAGACAGTGTGGCCATCGTTACGCCATTCGTGCAGGTCGGAACTTACCCGACAAGGAATTTCGCTACCTTAGGACCGTTATAGTTACGGCCGCCGTTTACTGGGACTTCAGTCAAGAGCTTGCACCCCATCATTTAATCTTCCAGCACCGGGCAGGCGTCACACCCTATACGTCGACTTTCGTCTTTGCAGAGTGCTGTGTTTTTAATAAACAGTCGCAGCCACCGATTCTCTGCGGCCTCATTGGGCTCCCCAAGTAAATGGTTCACCTACTAAAGGCACACCTTCTTCCGAAGTTACGGTGTCAATTTGCCGAGTTCCTTCTCCAGAGTTCTCTCAAGCGCCTTAGAATACTCATCTCGCGCACCAGTGTCGGTTTGCGGTACGGT
>NZ_JBYTBE010000063.1:2500-5000 GCF_058788955.1 Roseateles sp. FW301-B2 | reverse complement strand
ACCACCGGATCACTTTGTCCTACTTTCGTACCTGCTCGACTTGTCAGTCTCGCAGTCAAGCACGCTTATGCCAATGCACTATCAACACGATTTCCGACCGTATTTAGCGTACCTTCGAACTCCTCCGTTACACTTTGGGAGGAGACCGCCCCAGTCAAACTGCCCACCATACACTGTCCCCAATCCCGATAAGGGACCAAGGTTAGAACCTCAAACACACCAGGGTGGTATTTCAACGTTGGCTCCATAGAAACTAGCGTCCCTACTTCAAAGCCTCCCACCTATCCTACACAGATCTGTTCAAAGTCCAATGTAAAGCTACAGTAAAGGTTCATGGGGTCTTTCCGTCTTTCCGCGGGGAGATTGCATCATCACAAACATTTCAACTTCGCTGAGTCTCTGGAGGAGACAGTGTGGCCATCGTTACGCCATTCGTGCAGGTCGGAACTTACCCGACAAGGAATTTCGCTACCTTAGGACCGTTATAGTTACGGCCGCCGTTTACTGGGACTTCAGTCAAGAGCTTGCACCCCATCATTTAATCTTCCAGCACCGGGCAGGCGTCACACCCTATACGTCGACTTTCGTCTTTGCAGAGTGCTGTGTTTTTAATAAACAGTCGCAGCCACCGATTCTCTGCGGCCTCATTGGGCTCCCCAAGTAAATGGTTCACCTACTAAAGGCACACCTTCTTCCGAAGTTACGGTGTCAATTTGCCGAGTTCCTTCTCCAGAGTTCTCTCAAGCGCCTTAGAATACTCATCTCGCGCACCAGTGTCGGTTTGCGGTACGGTCGTCTGTAGCTGAAGCTTAGTGGCTTTTCCTGGAAGCAGGGTATCACTCACTTCGTCTGCAAGCAGACTCGTTATCACACCTCAGCTAAGCCCTCCGGATTTGCCTAGAGGGCACGCCTACATGCTTGAACCAACTATTCCAACAGTTGGCTGAGCTAACCTTCTCCGTCCCCACATCGCACTACAGATCGGTACAGGAATATTTACCTGTTTCCCATCAGCTACGCATCTCTGCCTCGCCTTAGGGGCCGACTCACCCTACGCCGATGAACGTTGCGTAGGAAACCTTGCGCTTACGGCGAGGGGGCTTTTCACCCCCTTTAACGCTACTCATGTCAGCATTCGCACTTCTGATACCTCCAGCAGGCTTCACAACCCACCTTCACAGGCTTACAGAACGCTCTCCTACCACGTGCAATAAATTGCACATCCGCAGCTTCGGTAACTGGCTTAGCCCCGTTACATCTTCCGCGCAGGACGACTCGATCAGTGAGCTATTACGCTTTCTTTAAATGATGGCTGCTTCTAAGCCAACATCCTGACTGTTTTAGCCTTCCCACTTCGTTTCCCACTTAGCCAATTTTAGGGACCTTAGCTGGCGGTCTGGGTTGTTTCCCTCTTGAGTCCGGACGTTAGCACCCGGTGCTCTGTCTCCCAAGCTGTACTCATCGGTATTCGGAGTTTGCATAGGTTTGGTAAGTCGCCATGACCCCCTAGCCTAAACAGTGCTCTACCCCCGATGGTAATACTTGAGGCACTACCTAAATAGTTTTCGGAGAGAACCAGCTATTTCCAAGTTTGTTTAGCCTTTCACCCCTATCCACAGCTCATCCGCTAGTTTTGCAACACTAGTCGGTTCGGACCTCCAGCACCTGTTACGGTACCTTCATCCTGGCCATGGATAGATCACTTGGTTTCGGGTCTACACCCAGCGACTGATTCGCCCTATTCGGACTCGATTTCTCTACGGCTTCCCTATTCGGTTAACCTCGCCACTGAATGTAAGTCGCTGACCCATTATACAAAAGGTACGCAGTCACCCTTGCGGGCTCCTACTTTTTGTATGCATGCGGTTTCAGGATCTATTTCACTCCCCTCCCGGGGTTCTTTTCGCCTTTCCCTCACGGTACTTGTTCACTATCGGTCGATTACGAGTATTTAGCCTTGGAGGATGGTCCCCCCATATTCAGACAGGATTTCACGTGTCCCGCCCTACTCTATTCGCGCCTAGTTCCACAATCTGCATTTTTCATACGGGGCTATCACCCGCTGTGGCCGGACTTTCCATTCCGTTCTGATATACAAACTGCTAAAACGCGAGGGCTACTCCGATTTCGCTCGCCACTACTTTCGGAATCTCGGTTGATGTCTTTTCCTCGAGCTACTGAGATGTTTCAGTTCACCCGGTTCGCCTCGCATACCTATGTATTCAGTATGCGATACCTCTTGCGAGGTGGGTTTCCCCATTCGGAAATCTCCGGATCAAAGCTAATTTGCCAGCTCCCCGAAGCTTATCGCAGGCTATCACGTCCTTCGTCGCCTGTAATCGCCAAGGCATCCACCACATGCACTTAGTCACTTGACCCTATAACTTTGACAGCGCTGACTGCACTGTCGTCAAGGACTCGTACAGACTATCGTTCAGTCCGTACGTTTATTGAGTATTCACGCGTTACGCCGTTCTTCATACCTAAGCAATTTCTTGCT
>NZ_JBYTBE010000062.1:0-12220 GCF_058788955.1 Roseateles sp. FW301-B2 | reverse complement strand
CACCCCGCCCGCCCAGGCCAGCATGCCATGGGCGTTGTAGCGGCGTGAGCTGCCGCGCTGATAAGTGCGCGCAATCCAGTAGTCGCTCACCAGCACACCGGCAATCGGTGGAATGGTGACGGTCAGGAGCATCAAGAAGCTCATGAAGCTTCCCAGAATTCCGGATGCAGCCAGCAACGATCCCAGCACGCCGGCCATCAAGGTGGCGAGCTGACGCCGACGCTCGGGCCAGTGCAGCAGTTGGTTGATGGCCAGCCCCGACGAATAGGCGTTCATCACATTGGTGGTCCAGGTCGCAATGATCAGCACGCTCAGCGCCAGCACGGGCATGCCCAGCTTGGCATAGATCTCCACAATGTCGTAGGTGTTCTGGATGATGGCCAGCATGGCGCCGCATGCAGCCAGGCCAAGCGCCGCGGGCAGCAGGCCGAGCACCGAGCCCAGCACCGCATCCAGGCGCGTCCGCGCGTGGCGCGCATAGTCGGGCGAGATCACCCCGCCCACAGAGAAGAAGCCGATGGACAAACCGATGGCGGTGGCGAAGTCCAGCTTGTGCGCCGGATCCGGCCGATAGCGTGTGATGACCTCGAAACCCTGGCTTTGAAACGCCAGAGTCACCGCGTACACCACCAGCGCCACCTTGCAGGGCACCGCCACATAGTTCAGCCATTTCAGGTACTTGAAGCCGAACACCGCCGTCAGCATCATCAACAGGCCGATCAGGAACGACGCCCAGGCCGCCGACAACTGCCAGCCAAAAGCCAGTTGGCCGATCTTGGCAATCGATCCACCGGCGACACCGCTCTGCACACCGAACCAACCCAGCAACGACACGCCCAGCGCCAGCCCCACCACCAGCCGGGCACCGTTGCGGCCAAAGGCAGCGGAGGCCAGCTCGACGGTGTCGAGACGCTGCTCCACCGCGGCCACGCTTTCCAGACTCATGAAGACGACGACCACCGTGAAGCCGAGGAGGCCGGCCAGCAAGGCGTCCCAGAAAGGCAGTCCGGCCACCAGGGTGCTGCCGATCAGCAGCGAAGGCACGCTGATCATGCCGCCGAACCAGATGGTGGCCAGGCCGACCCAGCTCAGCTGTGCCTCGTCGATTGAACTCTTCATGCGGATTTACTCCAACGATGGGGATCAGAAGCGGCGGCCACGCAGCGCCGGGGGCGCCTGGAACAGGCCAAAGCGCTGCAGCTCTTGCTCGGGTGGCGGCTCGCAGCTCCACACCCGGCTGGGGGTCCAGCCGAAGCGTCGCTTCAGCTGCGCCAGGTGCTCGGCGAGCTTGAAGGGGGCGACCACCGCATCAATCACCGGCACGCCGATCTCGCGCTGCACCTCCTGGAAGAAACCGAACTCCAGGGTGCAGCCCAGCACGATGGCCTCGGCGCGATCCTGCTTCACTGCCCGGTAGGCCTCCTCAAGAATGCGCGCGCGGGTAACCGCATGGTCCTGCTGGAACTCGTCCACCCCCATCTCCAGCGAACGAAACGAGGCCAATCGATCCGCCATGCCATAGGCACGCACGCGCTCGTGCATTTGCTCCACCCATTTGTGCCGCCCCACCAGGATGGAAAAACGATTGGCCAGCTGCGCCGCGACGCCCAGGCATGCCTGGCAGGGTGCCACCACCGTCGTGGCACCGGATATTTCGCGGGCATCCTCCAGGGCCGGGTCGTAAAAGCAGCCAATCACCATTGCATCGACGCCGCGCTGGTCGGCGTCGCGCGCGCTGGCCACGATGCCCTGCGACATCAGCGCCTCGTAGCTGCGGTACTCCAGGTGCGAGGGCGAGGCCGCAAGGTCCAGGGACACGACCTCCACCTCGGTCGCGGGCTGCTTGATGCTCTCAAGCAGCTCGGCAATCGGCTGGTTGTAGGTGTGGAGGCCGATCGGATTGAGCCAGCGCAGGCGCACGGCATCTTGGTCTTCTTGCATGCTCGATTGCTCCGTCAACGCCTCAAGGGCGGTAGCCATAGTCGGCCAGCGCCTGCGCGGCGCTGATATAGCCGTCGCGCAAGTCGCGTTCGATCGCCGCACGGCTGCGACGGCGCGGGTCCCCATAGCCGCCGCCATGGCCCGTGACAATACGGATCAGCTCCCCGGCCTTGACACTCACTCCGGTGTCCATGGTGCGACGTTCGATGCTGCCGTCGGTGCGATGGATCTCGGCGCGGTTGGAGCTGCCCTCGGCCCCACCCAGCAGTCCCCATGGCCGGCTCTCGGTTCGGCTGTAGGTCACGGTCAGGAAGCCCTCGTCCGAGTTCAGCCGGTAGTCGAGCACGACACCGCGGCCGCCGCGGAATTCACCGGCGCCACCCGCCTCTTGATGGAAGGCGTATTGCTCGATCTGCACGCCGTAGCGGCTCTCGGCCAGCTCCACCGGGATGTTGTAGGTCTCGCCATTGGCGCAGCAGAACATGCCGTTGAGGCCGTCGCGGTCGTGCCCCGCACCCCAGCCTCCCAGCAGCGGCTCGCCCAGCACATAGAACTGCTGGCTGTCAGGGTGCGTACCCGCCAGGAAGGTGCCGCCGACGCTGCGGTAATGCCCGGCCGGCAAGCGTTCCGCCATGGCAGGCGCCAGGGCCTTCCACACCAACTCGATCACGGCCACCAGCGATTCGTAGTAGATCGAGACTGGCGCCGGGCTGACCGCCGTGATCACGGTGCCCTCGGGGCAGACGATGTCCACATGGCGGAAGCAGCCACCGTTGGCCGGGATGTCAGGATCGGTAATGGCCTTCAGCGCACAACGCACGGCCGTCACCAGGGCGGTACGGGTCGAGTTGATCGGGCCGGGTGCCTGCGCCGACGTGCCGCTGAAGTCGGCCGTCATGCGGCCGCCGGCAATCGTGACCTTGACTTTGAGCTTGAACGGCCCGTTGCCAAGTCCATCCTCTTCCAGCAGGTCCTCGGCCTCGTAGACGCCCTCGGGCAGCAACTTCAGCTGTGCGTGCGTCAGCCGCTCCCCATAGTCCAGCAGATCGCCCATCGCAAAACCGACGGTGTCGGCTCCATAGCGCTGGAACAGCTGCTGAACGCGCCGCTCACCAGTGCGCGCCGCGGCCACGCCCGCATGCATGTCGCCCAAGGTCTGTTCGGGCATGCGGACATTGGCTGCGATCACATCCACCAGGCTCTGGTTCAGGCGCCCCGCCTCGTAGAGCTTCACGAAGCGCAGGTGCAGACCCTCCTGATAGATCTCGCGTGCCGTGGTCGAAACGCTGCCTGCGTCCTTGCCGCCGATCTCGGTCCAGTGAGACTTGTTGACGGAGAAGCCGACCAGCTCGCCCTCGAACAGGATGGGCACGATGATGAGGACATCCGAGAGGTGGGTGCCGCCGCCTTCATAAGGCGTGTTGGTGATGATGACGTCGCCGTCGCGCAAGCTGGCGGCCGGATGGTGCTGCAGAGCGCTCTGCACCGCGGTATCGAGCGTGGCGAGAAAGCCCGCCACGCCATTGCCCTGCGCGATGAGTTCGCCGCGCGCATCGGTGAGGCCCACGGCAAAGTCCGTAGTCTCGTAGATGATGGGGCTCATGCTCGTGCGGATCATGACCTGGAACATCTCCTGGCCGATGGCGGTCAGGGCATCCTTGATGACCTGCAGAGTGACCGGGTCGAAGCGCGTCGCCTGCGCCATGGCAATGTTCTGGACGTTCATGCGGCCTCCTGTGCGGCGTCGAACTGCAGATCGATGATGAAGTTGCCGTACGAGTCGACGCTGAGCGAATGCCGTGGAGGCAGCACCAGGGACGAAGCGGCGTCCTGCACCACAGCCGGTCCACGCAGCTGCATGCCGGGCTCAAGGCGCGCCCCGTCATGCACGGCAGCGCTGAATTCGCCATGGTGCTCAAAGTAGACCTGGCGCCTGCCCACGACGGTGTCGTCGACGTGGGCCTTTCCAGCGGGTCGTAGCTGCGGCTTGGGTTTGACCACATGCACGCTGGCGACCAAGTGGAAGTTGACGACCTCGATGCCGGCAGCGGGCAGCCGGTAGGTGTAGCGCGTCTCATGATCGGCGTGGAAACGGTCGGCGAGCGAAGCCACGCCGCCTTGCTGTCCCAGTGCCACCAGGTCGACAGGCACCTTCACCGTGTGCTCCTGGCCCATGTAGCGCAGGTCGGCATAGTGCGCGAATGTCATCTCCGCTTCGTTCATGCCGGTGGCCGCGAAGTCTTGCCGTGCACGCTGTTGCATCTCGGCGAACTGCCGTCCTAGCGTCGCAGCTACATCTGGCCCCAGTGCGCACAACGCCGTCAGGGTGTAGTCGCGGCGTATGTCGGTGAGCAACATGCCCCAGGCCGAGAACACCGCGGCATTGGTCGGGATGATGACGCGTGGAATGCGCAGTTCTTCGGCCAGCTCCAGCGCATGCAGAGCACCTCCGCCGCCAAAGGCCATCAGCGCGAAGTCGCGTGGGTCATAGCCCTTGTTGGTGGACACCAGCTTCAGCGCGTTCACCATATTGGCATTGGCCAGACGCAGTACACCGCGGGCCGTTTCCAGACCATCCAGCCCGAGCGGCGCCCCCACTTGCGCAAAGGCCGCGGTCACCGCTTCCAGATCGGGCCGTACCTGACCGGCCAGGAAATGCTGCGCATCGATGCGGCCCAGCAGCAGGTTGGCATCGGTGGTGGTGGGCTTGTCACCGCCTCGGCCATAGGCCACAGGGCCGGGGTGCGCGCCCGCACTCTGGGGCCCTACCTTGATACGGCCGCCCGCGTCGACGCTGGCAATCGATCCGCCACCCTGCCCTATTTCGACCAGATCAATCACTGCGGTCTGGATCGGGTAACCGGGATGCTTGGCCGTTCGCTCGATGTGGTATTCGGTGGTCACCGGCACCATGCCTCGATGGATCAGCGTGCATTTGGCGGTGGTGCCACCGACATCCAGCGCGATCAGGTTGGACTCACCGATCAACTGACCCAGCGCCTGCGCCGCCAGCATGCCGCTGGCCGGCCCGGACTCCACCATCGACACCGGGTTGGCAATGGCGCCGGCGCTGCTGGTCATGCCGCCATTGGACTGCATCAGGTATAGATGGCCGTCGAAGCCCTGCTCGCCGATGGCGGCCTGCAAGGCCTGCACGTATTTGCGCACCACCGGCGACACGTATGCAGAAGCCACGGTGGTATTGCTGCGCTCGTACTCGCGCCATTCCCGACTGATCTCGTGCGACGCCACCACCGGGATCTCCGGCATCAGGCGGCGCAGCTCCCGCGCAATGGCGGCCTCGTTCTGCGGATTGCGATAGGCATGCAGGCAGCAGATGGCCACCGCTTCCACACCCTCGCGGCGCAGGTGCCCGACGATGGCCGGCAGTTCGTCGCAGGCCGCCGGCGTCTGCACCTGGCCCAGGTGGGTGGTGCGCTCGCTCACCTCCAGGCGCAGATAGCGCTCCACAAAGGGCACCGGCTTGACAAAGTTGAGGTTGAACAGATCGGGCCGGTTGCCGCGGCCGATCTCCAGCACGTCACGGAAACCGCGCGTCGTGATCAGCGCTGTCTTGGCGCCGCGGCGCTCGGTCAGCGCATTGATCACCACCGTCGCGCCGTGGGCCAACATGGCCACCTGGGAGAGATCGGCGCCACTGCGCAGGATGGCGTTGAGAACCCCCTGCTCAAACTGCGGGGGCGTGGTATCGACCTTGAGCGTGCGCAACTCGCCGCGCAGGCTATGGGGGTCGTAGTCGTAGAGCACCAGGTCGGTGAAGGTGCCACCGACGTCGGTCGCAATATGGATGGTCATGATGGTATGGGCGCGCAGGCGCCGCTCAGAAGTTGTGGCGCAGATCCAGACGCACGACGCGCGGCAGCGCCGGTGCGGTGAAACCGCCAGACACCCACTCGGCGTTGTAGAGCTTGTTGGTCGCGTTGTTGACCGACAGCGCGGCAGACCAC
Organism: Roseateles sp. FW301-B2; assembly: GCF_058788955.1. NCBI lineage: Bacteria > Pseudomonadati > Pseudomonadota > Betaproteobacteria > Burkholderiales > Sphaerotilaceae > Roseateles > Roseateles sp. FW301-B2. The sequence goes on along the minus strand of NZ_JBYTBE010000062.1, from coordinate 6,311 downwards.
TTGCCCTTGGCATCTTCAAGTGCCGCACGCAAATTCAGCAGGATCACGTCGTCGCGGGCGAGGCTGTTCTCGGGGTCCCAGTACTGCTTGCCCTTGAGCATCAGGTCACCGCGCAGCGTCAGGTTCAGCCCCGGGCTGATGGCATAGCGGTATTGCGCGCCAAGGTTGGCGCTCAGCTTGGGCACATAGGGTGCCTGCTTGCCCACCGCGGCAGGATTCACCGCATAGGCTTTGATCTTGCTGCTGGTGACGCCCAGGCCGGCATAGGCATCCAGCGCCGAGCCCAGGTGCGCCACCGCCTCGATCTCGCCACCGGTCAGGCTGACCTTGTCCAACGGCACCAGCACCTGCGCACCCACCGAGCCGATGAAGACAAAGTACGGCGCGTTCCTGACCTCGGTCTTGAACACCGCCGTGTTCAGCTGCAGCGCACCGCCCAGCAGCAAAGTCTTGTAGCCGAGTTCGAAGGATTTGGTGATCTCGGCGCCGATTTGGTCCTTCACGCCATTGACCGGCGGCGTGGCGCCTGCCGCCGCCGCCCCCACCCCGCTCTGGTTGAACTGCCCGGAACGGAAGCCCTTGCCCAATGAGGCGTAGCTCAGCGACCCATCGTCGGCCTTGTAGCGCAGCGAGATCTTGGGCTGCATGGCGCTGTAGGTCGCCGACTTGGTGCAGGCGGCCGGATCGGCGTTGCTGCAGCCCGCCGGCAGGCCCACCGACTGGCGAGCGTCGACCGTCTGCTCGCGCTCGTCGCGGTCGTAGCGCAGGGCCAGCGAGACCTCGACCTTGGAGCTGAGGTCGTAATCCACGTTGCCGAACACGGCCGAGGCGGTGTTGCGGTTGTGGTCCGCAAACCAGCTGAGGGTGGGATTGCTCAGGCTGGCAAAGGCCGGGTCGTAGCTGATGAAGTCGACGCCCTTGCCCAGGTCCGAACCCGTGGTGGTGGAGATGAAGCGCTTGGTGCGCAAGCCATAGACGCCGCCCATCCAGCGCAGTCCCTTGCGGGTGGGCGAGGTCAGCCGCACTTCCACCGAGTCACTGCTGGTCTCGACGAACTGGGTCTGCGTGCCGTCAAACATGCCAAACAGATTGCGCGTGGCGGTATAGGGAAACTGGTCCGCAGCCAGGTATTCATTGATCTTGTTGTGCGAGGCAATGCCGGTCAACGCGGCAAAGCCCAGGTCATAGTCAGCCTTGAGGGTCACCTCGTCCATGTCGCGCGTGTTGCGCCCCAAGTTGTTGGCGCAGAAGATCTTGGACGCAACGTTCGGATCCAGGCGCGTGAAGTCAAAGGCGTTCGATTCGTCGGCAGTGCAGTCCGATTTCAGATGGGTGGGTTGGTACTGGAAATTGCCGCCGCCGGCACGATCTCGGACGAAGTTGGTACGCAGGTCCAAAGTCAGTGCCGACGTGACGTTCCAGCTCAGCAGGCCGCGCAGGGTTTGGTCGCGGTAGCTATCTGCCTTGCGGCCCAACCCCGGGTTGTCGAAATAGCCCTTGCGATCGGTGGCGCTGCCGGCCAGGCGGAAGAACAGGCGATCCTCCACCAGAGCACCGCTGAGCGCGCCTTGCAGGATCTTCTCGCCACCGCTGCCGAATGTGAGCTGAGCAAAACCACTGCTTTGATTGCCGGGTTGCTTGGTGCGGATCAGGATGGCACCGCCGGAGGCATTGCGCCCATAGAGCGCGCCCTGCGGACCGCGCAGCACCTCGATGCTCTGCACGTCGAACAACTCCTGCGTGAATTGCTTCGCGTCGGACTGGATCACGCCGTCCACCACCACCGCCATCGGCGCCTCGCCATTGCGTACCTGAGACAGCCCGCGGATGGTCATGAAGGAGGTCCCGACCGACTGCGTCTCCGCCAGCGAGAGGTTCGGCGTGATGGCCACGAAATCGCCCGGCTTGCGGATGCCGGCGTCTTCGATCGCCTTAGACGAGAAGGCCTTCACCGACATGGGCACGCTTTGCAGCGTCTCGGTGCGGCCGCGCGCCTGGATCACGACAGTGCCGAGCCTTTCGAGTTCTTGCGTTTCTGCATCCTTGGTGGACGCATCGGTCTGTGCGCTGGCGGCAAGAGGCCAAGCCATCACGAGTGCTGAACTCAGCAGGGCCAAGCGGCCTGGAAATGTAGAGAGAGACATTGCACGTATTCCTTGTTTCTGGAGAAGCGGGAGGAGCTGGCAACACCGGATTGCTGCGGGCTGAGTGCAATGTAGAAATTCGCCCTCGCATGCTCAATGCACGCTCCGGGTAGGCTTCGCTACCCGGGCGCGAGGAACCTACCCATGCGGGTGGTTTGCTAAGGGCAAGACCTGAGAAGGGCCGGGCGCCGCGGCCGATGCGGGCGTGGCGGGGTCAGCTGCGGGTCTGCACGGTGCCGTGCATCACCAGGCCCTGCTGCAAGGCCGCACTGATGGCGGCGCTGCGGCTGTCCACGTTCAGCTTCTGGAAGATCTGCTTGAGGTGGAACTTGACGGTGTTCTCGGAGATGTCGAGCGCGCGCGCGATCGCCTTGTTGGCCTGACCTGCTGCCAGCAGCTCCAGCACCAGCGCTTCCTTGGCACTGAACTGGGCACGCTGCCGCGGCGGATGCGTCTGCCAGCCACGCAACTGAGTGATCATGAGCAGGGCCTGAGGCGGCAATGCGGCCTCCATCTGCTGCAGCAGGGGCAACACGGCCGGCCCGGCTTCCAGCAGGAGACCATGGAGCCCGGATTGCAGCAGCGGTGCAAGCACCGCCTGTATGTCGGCCACCGCGAGTTCGCCGTCCTGGGCCCGGCGCCGCGACAACAAGGCAAGCAAGCGCAAGCGCCAGGCGGGCAATGCCAGCCCATGCTCCTGCAGCGCGCGCGCAGCGCGTTCCAGGCGCACTTGGGCGGCCTGGGCCGCCCCGGCTGCCAGCTGCAGGCGTGCCAGGGCCAGCGCACCGGCTTCGATGAAGCGCCAGTCCATACCGAGACCGGGCTGCAGCTGCGGCGTCAGCGGCAGCAACTGTTCGAGGTTGGCGGCAAGCGCCTCCTGCTGGGCCTGTGGCACCAGGCCACATTGCGCGAGCAAGTCGACCCGCCAAACTTGCACCAGCCGACTCAGCCGGACCAGACTTCTGCGCCGACCCAATTGGGCGGCGCGGTCCAGCAAGGCCAGGGCAGCCTGCAGGCCCTCCTGCCGAAGTGCGATGCGCCAGCTGACCTCCGCGTTGGCGGCAAAGACGTCGAGCCAGCCATCGACATGCTCAAGCGTTTCCTGCCCTGCATGCAGCCAGGAGGGCACCTCGGTCCACTGCCCCTGCCAGTACAAATGCTGGGCCTTGAAACATCCGACCAGGGCCTTAAGGGTGCTGTCGGTGCCGAAGTTGGCCTCGGCCAGAGCCAACGCCTCGTCGACATACTGTCGCGAGGCCTGCAATTGCCCGGAGAAGCCGAGGGCTTGCGCCCAGTGGATGAGACAGTAGTTCTCGCCCAAGGAACTGCCGGCGACGCGCATGCGCGCGCGCGCGGCTTGCGCAGCTCGCGCCGCGTCGTCCATGCGCCCCCAGGCCAGCGCCGCCACCGCACCACCGCACAGCAAGGTGGCCTGGCCGAGCGGATCGTCTGCCAGCATGGCGTTGGCCGACTCTGAATTGGTTGGCCACAGGCCCGGCTCGGCAAGCAGGTCAAAGTAAACATGCACCAGGGTCTTGATGACGGCCAGGTCCCGCTTGAGCTGAGGGGCCTCGCGCGGCGCGATCACGACCTCGGCCAGGCGCAGCAACTCGGTCGACAACGCCTCGTCGCCCAATTTGGCGTGCAGATAGGCCTGCATGAGCAGCAGCTCAGGCTCGGTGCGCAGCGTCAGGTCGTCAAACTGCTGCAGCAGGCTGCGGGTGTACTGGATGCCCTTGCGCAGCACGAGCTCCCAACCGCCCGCCTGGTGCACCAGCTCGATCGCCAACGCGGTGTCCTGAGCCTGCAAGGCATGTGACACTGCCAGCACCCAATCCGCCTGCCGGGCCAGCCAGGGCGCGGCGGCGCGATGCACTTGCCGGGCCCGCGCCGGATCCAGGCGCGGGCGCAGAAAATCCGCCAACATCAGGTGGTAGCGAAACCAGCTGTGCTCGATGTCGAGCGGCACCAGCAGAGCTTCGTATGGCGCGAGGCGGGCCAGCAACTCGGCGCTGTCATGCCGGCCACGTGCGACGTCCGCCAACTCGGCGTTGAATCGCTCCAGCAAGGAGGTTTCAAGCAGGAATGCGCGGGCGTCGTCCGGCAGGCTCGCGACGATCTGTTCGGCCAGGTACTCCGCCACCTCGGCAACACGACCCGAGAGCGCACGCAGGCCATGGGAAGAGCCCGCGCCTCGCTCCAGCCACAGCTTGGTCAGCTGGATGGCGACCGCCCAGCCTTCCGTGCGCGCATGAACCACGGCCAGTTCGGCGCGGTCCAGTCCGGCGCCGAGAATATGGCTGGCCTCGGACAGGGACAGAATCAAGTCGTTCGCGTCCACCTCGTGCACCAGGCCGCGTGCCTTCAGCATGGCCAGCGGCAGGTGCGGCCTGGCCCGGGTTGCCAGCACCAGTTGCAGCCAACGACTGCCGCGCTCCAACAAGGTCAACAGCACCTGATCAATCGACGGACAGGCGGCGCGCTGGTAGTCGTCAAGCATCAGCGTGATGCGCTGACCATGCCGCTCCAGCGCCTGAAGCAAGGCGGCGAGCGTTCGCTCCGGGTCGGCGTCGAGCGCCTGGTCGTGCGCGCGCAGCGACAGGCCTTGCAGGTCCACCCCCACACCTTCGAGCGCCAGCAGCACATAGGCCAGGAATCGCCCCGCATCGGCGTCGGCATCGTCCAGCGAGAGCCAGGCCACCGGCCCAGACGAGGGATCGGCCAACAGAGCCTGGCGCCATTGAGCCAGCAGGGTCGTCTTGCCGAATCCCGGCGGCGAGGTCACCAGCACCAGTGACATCCGCCGGTAATCGCGCAGCCGCTTGAGCAAGGCCTCGCGCGGTGCCGCGTCCAGCTGCATTTGCGGCGGGGCGAGCTTGCCCACCCACATCCAGGGGCTGGAACTCGGCGCCATGGCATCGCTCATGGCAGAGACTTTACTTCGGGTCCAACAGCACAAAGAAGATCTCGCTGTCCTCCAGGGCGGTGGTGCTGTGCTCTTGCGCAGGGCTGGTGCTCAGCAGGTCACCTGCGCGCACTTCGTAGCTCGCGTCGGCCGTGTCGATGCGCAGTCGCCCGCTCACCACATAGCCGAGCTCATGAGCCGCGCTGCTGCGCATGCCAAGCAAGGGGCTGCGCATGCCTTTTTCGAAGCGGCACAAGCCGATCTGCGCCCGACTGACGGGCGCCAAATCGATCCTGGGCACAGAGGTCAACGCGTACGCACCGCTGAGCGCCGGGAATCTGTGTACCTGCATGTGTCGGCTCCTCGATCTATGGACATGGGGCATGCCAGCTGGCTGCGCTACTGAACTCTTGGGCAGCGCCCCGTTTCGGGCAACTATTTCGACGGGTACAACTTCCAGCCAGGCTCGAATTCCCTACCCGCTTGAGTAGGTCCGTAGGGGTAATTTGGTAGAACGCCCCATCCATCAGCGACTGCCGTTTGGCCATGAGCCCGGCGCCTTCGCCTTCCATATCGGAGATGCCGACCGTCCGGCATGCCACGCGCTCGATCAAATCCGCAACCCTTGAACGCTGGCCCAGCGCACACCTGCAGGCAGCCTCGATGAGCGCTGCAAGCGTGGTCTTAGGATTGCCAAGCTCGTCGTCGCGAGGTCTGATCGGAATTCGGGCAGTCACTGGAGCTCACATGAACACGCCGTCATCCAACGAGCAGCACCGCTTCGTCCTCAGCCACCATGACGAGGCTGCCTTTAAGACCGGGGGTCTGCGCAGCTACTCGTCCTATCGTGATCTGGGTGTCGCTGAGGCAACGAACGGCCTCGCGCGAGCGCATGTGATCCGCATGATCGAGCCCTACCGGCCCGAGTTGAGCGTCCGTCATCACCATGACGTGCAGTTCCAGATGGTCTACTGCCTAAGAGGGTGGTTCGAGACCGAGTTTGAGGGTGTCGGCCGGCGCCGGCTGCATGCGGGCTCGAGCTGGGTGCAGCCACCCAACATCCGCCACACCGTGGTCGGATGGTCCGAGGATTGCGAACTGCTCGAGATCTTCATTCCTGCCGAGCACGAGACCGTGAGCGATGCTTGAAGCATGGGCACTGTCGTGGTTGAACGGCCGCTCCTCGCGGCGGATTCAATCGGTCGACGCAACACACTAGGGGCCGATCAGGCCGAAGGAGTGTTGGACATGAGGCAGCGACC
>NZ_JBYTBE010000061.1:0-12512 GCF_058788955.1 Roseateles sp. FW301-B2 | reverse complement strand
GACATCAAGAATGGCGCGCTGACCCTGTTCACCTACAAGGGCGGTGCGCGCGAGCAGATCGCCGTGGTGCGCTAAGCACTAGGAACCGGCTTTTGCCAGGGGCGCCCACTTCGGTGGGCGCTTTTTTTGTTTGTGTCATCCCCACAGTGAGGGACGAGAAAACCGGATTGCCGTGGAAAACGCACGTGAGCGGCTGCACAGCATGTTTGGCTGGGCTGCGCTTGCTGGTTGAATGCACTTGGTTCAATACGGCGCCTCCAGCGCTGCGGAGTTCAGGAAAACGGCGGGAATGGAGTTTGTCCCCTGAATTCGTGAATAGCCGTGGTTCAAGCCACTCTCACCCTTCAAACGGGGGGCTTTCAAGAGTGTCTGCTGGAGGCATGATCGCCTCGCAGTACGGTTTGCGCCCTTTCGAAGCAGCTCCTTGGTCGGCGGATTCTGGTAGTCCTTCGACAGACCGCTAGATTCGGCTTGCTCACCAACCGAACGGTGCTGAAGGCGTGCAATTGGGGACAGGCATGATTCGGATATTCAACCACTACCTGCATAGACAGACTTTGGTCCAGGTCTTCTTTGACCTTGGACTGATCATCGTCGCCATCTTCTCGGTCGTGCTCAGTCAGGGTGATGGTGCTGGGCAGGTGATTCCTTTTGCTGCGTCGCACGGTCTTTCGCTTGCCGGTTGCATGTTCGTCATCAACTCGGCGTCCGGTTTGTATCAGCATGCTCACAATCGGTCCTTGACCGAGTCCTGCGCGCGTGCCTTGCTGGCACTGTTGATCGGCCTGCCGCTCGCCTATGGCATCTTCAGCTTGGTGCCGACCAATGCCAGCCATCGCGATCTGCTGATTCTTGCTGCCATGGGGGCGGTGGCGGCGGTGATGGTGCACCGCGTTTATGCCGCGCACCCGATCGGTCAAGCGCGTACGCGCACCAAGATTCTGATCTTCGGTTCGGGCGCTGCGGCGCTGTCGGTCGGCAATACGCTGCGCGCTTCCGATCCGCATGCGCAGGTGGTGGGCTATTTTCCCGGCCCCAACGAGGATCGCTCAGAAGTGCCGCGTGGCGAAGTGATTGAGTCCAGGGGTAGCCTGACCGAAACTGCCTTGCATCTGGGTGTGGACGAAATCGTGGTGGCGCTTTCCGAGCGTCGTGGGGGCAGCATGCCTCTGCGTCAGTTGTTGGACTGCAAGCTGTACGGCATCAAGGTGGTGGACATTGCCACTCATTTCGAGAAAACGCTGGCACAGATCAAGATCAGCCATGTGAATGCAGGGTGGTTGGTGTTTGGCGATGGCTTCAATCAGGGTGCGTTCCGTTCGGCCGTGAAACGCTTGTTCGACATCGTCTTTTCCTCCGCCATCTTGATGGTCAGCGCGCCCATCATGTTGCTGACCGCGCTGGCGGTGAAGCTGGAGTCCAAGGGCCCGGTGTTCTATCGCCAAGAGCGGGTCGGGCAGAACGGTGCGGTGTTTGATGTGGTGAAGTTCCGCAGCATGCGCACCGATGCCGAGAAAGACGGCAAGCCGGTTTGGGCCACCAAGAACGATGATCGTGTCACCAAGGTCGGTCGCTTCATCCGCAAGGTTCGTATTGATGAACTGCCCCAGTTGATCAATGTGCTCAAGGGTGAGATGAGCTTGGTCGGACCGCGTCCCGAGCGGGCATATTTCGTTGATGAGTTGGTTGCCAAGATTCCCTATTTCGCGGTGCGCCACAGTGTGAAGCCTGGCGTGACAGGCTGGGCGCAAGTGCGCTACGAGTATGGATCGACCATAGAAGACTCGGTCGAAAAGCTTCAATACGATCTGTACTACGTCAAGAACCACACCTTGTTCCTGGATCTGCTGATCCTGCTCGAAACTGTCGCGGTGGTGTTGACGGGCAAGGGCGCGCGTTGACGCAATGCCTGAGCTGCCGAGACCCGTCGATCTCGTCAGTTTTTGCGTTGATGGCCGCTTGAAAACTGCCCTGGACGCGAGCATGCGTTAGGCTGTGCTGAATAATTGCCGCAATCTCTTGTGCGGCACTTGCCTATATCACGCATGTTGGAACATGGCCTCAATCTTGGGGCAGCATCGGGACTGATTGCTGCCTTGGCTCACCTTGTGCTCGGCGCGCTGGTGTTGACAATGCTCGCCAAGCATCCCTTGCATCGCTCGGTCTCTGCGGCCTTCGTGGTGGCACTGTTGCTGACGGCAGGCTGGGCTTTGCTTGATGCCTTTTCGCAAATGGGCGGCTGGTCAAGGCGGCATTGGGTGATGGCGATGCTGCTGCCGGCGCTTGATGTGCTGCGCTATGGCGCCTGGTTCCTTGTGCTGCTGGGTCTGCAGGGTGCCAGTGCTGCGCGCCAGAGGAGTGCCTGGCTGCTGTCGGTGGCGGCGTTTCTCGGCGTAGTCGCGCCGTTGACACTGATCATTTACCGAGAGGCACTGCAAATGCCTCTGCTCAGTTTTGAGCGCGGACAGGCGTTTGCCTCCTTGTCCCTGGCGGTGATTGGCCTGTTGCTGGCTGAGCAGGTTTTGCGCAATGCCTCGGGCGATACCCGCTGGAGCGTCAAACCCCTGTTCTTGGGCTTGGGTGCGGTATTTGCCTTCGACCTGTTTCTGTTTTCGCAAGCCGCGCTCTTTCAGGAGTTTGACGGCGACGCAGTCAGCATCCGCGCTGCGGTCCACACCTTGGCCGTGCCCTTGTTGTGGATGGCGAGTCGGCGCAATCGGCAGTGGGGTAGCCGTCTGCATGTATCGCGAGCCGCTGTCTTCCATTCGGCCACGCTGCTGCTGGTCGGTGGCTACCTGCTGATCGTTTCTGCCGTCGGGTATTACGTGCGCTATACCGGCGGGGAATGGGGGCGCGCCCTGCAGCAGGCCCTGGTAGCCGTGGCGGTGGTGGCATTGCTGTTGATGAGCCTTTCTGGATCCATGAGGGCTCGCCTGCGCGTCTACATCAGCAAGAACTTCTTCAGCTATCGCTATGACTATCGCGAGGAATGGTTGCGCTTCACCGCCATGCTTGCGTCAAGTGCGTCACCGCATCAGCTGGGCGAATCCGTCCTGCAGGGTTTGGCAAACTTGGTGGAAAGTCCGGGAGGCTCCTTGTGGCTGAAGCGTGGCAGCGATGGCGCATTCACTCAATCGGCGCGCTGGAATTTGCCCGAAATTGGCACCGCTCTCGATGCCGACATTGAGCTCATCAAGTTTCTGCGCGAGCGTGCCTGGATCATTGATTTGGATGAATGGCGGCGGGCGCCCGAGCAATATCGGAGCTTGCAAGTGCCGGAGTCGCTGGCTGCCGATGTCAGGCATTGGTTGATCGTGCCCTTGCTGACGGGCGGAGATCTGACAGGGCTGGCACTGCTTGCCAAGCCGCGCACGCCGATTGAGCTGAATTGGGAGGTGCGCGACCTGTTGCGCACGGCCAGCAGTCAGGCGGCTAGCTACCTGATGCAGATGCAGGCCACCGAGGCACTGCTGGAGGCGCGTAAGTTCGAGGCTTTCAACCGTATGTCGGCTTTTGTGGTGCACGATTTGAAGAACATCGTTACTCAGTTGTCCTTGATGCTGAAGAACGCAAAGCGGCTGCGTGACAACCCTGAATTTCAACAAGACATGCTCGACACGGTAGAGAATTCGCTCGAGAAAATGCGTCAGTTGATGCTGCAGTTGCGCGAGGGCGCCAAGCCGCACGGCGTGACCGGCGGTGTTGATTTGGTGCAGATCGCCCGAAAACTGGCCGCGCTCGCGCAGCACAAGGGGAGGGTGCTTGAGCTGGAGCTCTCCGGCGCGCTTAGCACCCGCGGGCATGAGGATCGCATCGAGCGCGTTATCGGTCATGCGGTGCAGAACGCGTTTGACGCCACGCCGGCTGAAGGTCGCGTGTGGCTAAAGCTTTGGCAAAGTGGCAGTCACGCCTGTGTGGAAGTGGGCGATACTGGTTGCGGAATGACGAGCGAGTTCATCGAGCGGCGGCTTTTCAAGGCCTTCCAAACTACCAAGTCGGCTGGCATGGGCATTGGTGCCTACGAGAGCTTTCAATACTTGCAAGAGCTGGGCGGAAAAATCGACGTGGAGAGTGAATTGAATATCGGGACCAGAATCAAGATCTCGCTGCCGCTGTTTCATGCCGGTCAGGCGTCCAACCTGCATATGGCGGCTTCCCAATGACTCTGTCGGCGTCTGCATCGCTGCTGATTGTCGAAGACGACCCAGCGCTGCAAAAGCAGCTCAAATGGTCGCTCGATCGTTTTGAATCCGTAGTGGCGAGCGATGCTGCAAGTGCTTTGCTGCAATTCCGCCGCCACACGCCCGCCGTTGTCACCATGGACCTGGGGCTTCCGCCGGATCAGGACTCAGTCACGGAGGGTTTCAAGCTGCTTGAGCGCCTGATCGAATTGGAGCCCATGACCAAGGTGGTCGTTCTGACCGGTCAGAACGACCAGTCCAACGCCTTGCGTGCCATTCGCATGGGTGCATACGATTTTCTGGCCAAGCCGGTGGATCCGGATGTCTTGACTCTGACGGTGGAGCGCGCCTTCCGCCTGCACGAGTTGCAGCAGGAGAACCGTCGACTGCAGATGCAGCAGTCGCAAGACGCCCTGGGTGGTTTGCTGACGCGTGACGCGGGCATGCAGCGTATTTGCCGCACGGTGGAACGGGTGGCGCCCAGTGATGCGACGGTGTTGCTGTTGGGCGAGAGCGGCACCGGCAAGGAAGTTTTGGCTCTGGGGTTGCACAATGCTTCGCGGCGCAAGGGGCGCTTCATCGCCATCAATTGCGCCGCCATTCCCGAAGCGCTGCTCGAAAGCGAATTGTTCGGCTACGAGAAGGGTGCGTTTACCGGGGCAAGCAAAACTACCGTTGGCAAAATTGAAACCGCCCATGGCGGCACCCTGATGTTGGACGAGATTGGTGATCTACCGATGTCGTTGCAGGCCAAGTTGCTGCGGTTCTTGCAGGAGCGCAGCATCGAGCGACTGGGCGGCCGTGGGGAAATTCCTGTTGACGTGCGCATCGTTGGCGCCACCCACCAAGATTTGCGCGCCTTGATTCAGCAAGGACGATTCAGGGAAGATCTCTTTTACCGACTTGCGGAAATCGTGGTTGAGATTCCGCCACTGCGCCAACGTGAAGGCGATGCGGTGCTGCTCAGTCATGCGTTTCTGCGGCGCTTTGCGTCTGAGCAACGTCGGCCGGTGCAGTCGCTCGCAGACGATGCCGTGCTTGCCATCGAAGCTCATGCCTGGCCTGGCAATGTGCGCGAATTGCAGAACTTGATGAAGCGCGCATCCATCATGGCTGACGGCGATCGCATCACGGCCAATGACCTCGGCTTGCCGGTGCCTGGCCGGGAAATTGAGCAGGCCGCCAGCCTGGATCTGCGTGCCATTCGCGAGCAGGCAGAGCGGCAAGCTGTCGTCATGGCAATGGCTCGCACCGATGGCAATATTGCCAAGGCTGCAGAGATTCTTGGCGTTAGCCGGCCCACACTCTACGACCTTGTGAGTCGTCTGCAGATCAAGTGAAACACTTCAGGGAGATGTTGTGAAGCTTTGCAAGGCGAATGTCTTGAGCGCGATAGTGCTCGGTGCTGGGCTGCTCGCGGGCTGCTCGGGCGAGTCGGCCGACAGCATGCTGGCAGCGTCCCGAATCAGCCTTGAGAAACGCGATACCAGGGCGGCCGTCATCCAACTCAAGGGTGTCCTGCAGAAGCAGCCGTCCAGTGCTGAGGCTCGGTATCTGATGGGACGGGCTTTGCTGTTGTCGGGAGATCCGGAAAGTGCCTTGATTGAATTCAACAAGGCCGAGGAGCTTGGCTACTCCGCGGAACTGCTGGCACCTGAGCATGCCCGTGTTCTGTTGTTGGTGGGCCAGGCGGCGAAAGCGCTGGATAAGTATCGCGATGTCAAGCTGCAGAGTCCCAGTGCGAATGCGCAGCTCTTGGCGCAGATGGCCGCGGCCTATTGGGCGATCGGCAAGAAAGACGAAGCCTGGGCGGTCATCAGTGCCGCGCAGAAGGCAGATGGCAATGACCGCACGGTCGGCCTTGTGCATGTGCGCATGCAGGCAACAGTGCCGCCATTGAGTAACGCTCAGGCTGAACTGGATGCCTTGTTAAAACGTTTCCCGGATTTTGCTGATGCGTGGATGCTCAAGGCCGATTTGTTGCAGCGTGCCGGCGCGTCAAAGGCACAAGAAATCGAGGCCTACAGGGAGGCACTGAAGTGGGACCGGGCAGCCCTTGGTGCGCACGCCGGCATCATCACGTGGATGCTGCAGGAACGGGATCTCAAGGGGGCCGAGAAGGCACTAGACGCTCTCAAGGTGGTCGCCCCCGGTAGCGGACAAGCTGGCTACCTTTCGGCCTTGCTTGCCATGCATCAGGGCAATCAGCAGAAGGCGCGTGAGGAGGTGCAGCGCTTGCTCAAGCGGGCGCCAAGCAATGTGCCCGTTCTGCACTTGGCCGGTGCCATCGAGTTTCAGCGTGGCGCCCTGCTGCAGGCCGATGCGCACTTGAACAAAGCGCTTGCTCAGGCCCCGGAGGCTGCAGACATTCGTCTTTTGCTTGCTCGCGTCTATGTGCGTGCCGGTGAGGCTGGTAAGGCTCTGGCGGTGGCGCAACCGCTGCTAAGCGCGAAAGAACCGAATCCTGAGTTGTTCCCGCTGCTTGGCGAAGCCTTGCTGCAGACGGGGGACCCGCTGCGTGCCGAGCAGATGTTTGCCAAGGCGGCAAGCTTGAATCCGCAGGACGTGGCGAGCCGCGTCGCCGCGGTAATGTCACGCATGCAGGCCAAATCCAAGTACGACGGCACAGCCGAACTGCGTGCCATCGCGGTCGAAGACAAGGGTGTCACGGCCGACTTGGCACTTGTTAGCGTCCTGTTACGCAAGAAGGACTACGAGCAGGCCAGCAAGGCGCTGGATGCGTTGGCCAAGAAGGAACCGAACAAGCCCTTGGCGGACAATTTACGAGGCAATTTGGAGTTGGCCAGGGGTGATCAGGAGCGTGCGCGGGCCGCGTTCCAGGCCGCGCTCTCCAAGGATCCGACATTTTTCCCGGCGGCTGCGAGCCTGTCCAAACTTGCTGTCGATGCAAATGACTTCAAGCGTGCGAGCCAGTACTTCGAGGGCATCCTGAAGGTTGAACCCAGGAATCTGCAGGCGCGGATATCGCTGATCAATCTGAAGGTGCAGCAAGGCGCGCCCAAGGACGCCCTTGCCATCGAATTGACGCAACTCGTTAAGGAGTACCCCGAGGCGGTAGCCCCGAGGGTTGCATTGGTGCAATTGCAGATGGCACGGGGCGAGAACAAACTGGCGCTGGCGGTCGCGCAAGAGGGCGCAACATTGCTGCCTGACAACGTAGAAATCCTGCTTTCGCTGGGATCTGCACTCGCAGGTGCAGGCGACACGAATCAGGCCGTGGCTACCTATAGCCGGGCGGCGACGCTGAGTCCCCAGTCACCTCAGCCCCATATTGCCCTGGCCGAGGTGCATTCGCGCGCCAAGAACTATGGTGCGGCGACGCAGAGCCTGAAGCGCGCGCTGGCAATCAAACCGGGTAACTTGGCCGCAATGGGGGCCATGTATGGTGTGGAGATGGCTGCTGGCCGGATAGACGAGGCTTTGGTTGTTGCAAGGAGCTTGCAAGGGCAGGAGACAACAGCGGCACTGGGATTTGTGCTTGAGGGCGACGCTGAACTGAAGCGGCATCATCTTGATGCTGCTGCTGAGGCTTATCGCAAGGCTTTGGACAAGGGCGCGGACACCAGTTTTGCAATCAAGCTTCATCGGGCGCTTGCAAGCGCGGACAAGCGCATGCCAGATGCCGACAAGTTTGCGAAACGCTGGTTGGAGCAGTTCCCGAAGGATGCACTGTTCATTCACCATCTTGGTGACGTGGCGTTGAAACGCGCCGACTTGAACGAGGCAGCCAGGCGCTATGGAGAGTCCTTGGCGCTAGTGCCGCGAAATGCGTCGGCGGCCAATAATTTGTCATGGATCGCGCTGCAGCAAGGCAGGCGTGACGAGGCAGTCAAATATGGCGAAGCGGCAGTTGCCATCGAGCCCAACAATCCGCAGTTCCTCGACAGCTTGGCTTCAGCTCTGGCGAGCAGTGGCAAGCTTGATCGTGCGATCGAGGTCCAACAGCGGGCGATTGAGCTTGCGCCCGATTTGCATATTCATCGCCTGCACCTGGCGCGCTTGCTGATCGATGCTCGCAAAGGCGACCTTGCCAAGCTTGAGTTGCAACGTCTGCTTGAGCTTGGCGATGCCTTTGCGCAGCAGGCTGAGGTGCGGGAAGCTCTGATCAAGTTGAAGCAATGAGATAACTGCTCAGTGGACAAGGTTCGTTGCCTGCGCAATTCGAGCGGTATTGCGAGAATGAGCCTTAGACTGGGTATTAGTTTGCACTAAGGCCATCCTGTCATGAGCGGCATCAGGCGATCAGATCTACGAAAGGTGTTCCACCAGTGGCTGCGGCGCTCGTTTGCGCGCCTGCCGCGAGATATGCGTTTCGCGATTTACCGCTACATGGTGGATTGCGATCCGGAACCAGATCAGCGGCTCGAGTTGAAAATCGCGGAAACCCAGGACGAACTGGAGCAATGCTTCCGCATTCTTCATGATGCCTATGTGGGCAGCGGCTTCATGAAGCCCGTTGATTCAGGCATGCGAGTGACGCTCTACCACGCGCTGCCAACCACCACCACCTTGTGTGCGAAGTATGACGGCCGGGTAGTCGGAACGATTTCGATGATACGGGAGGGTGTGTTTGGATTCCCTCTGCAGTCGGTCTTTGACCTGTCGCAGGTCCGGGCCAAGGAAGGGAATATCGCGGAAATTTCTGCATTGGCCGTCCATACGGATTTCCGCAGAACCGGTGGCGCGATCCTTTTTCCGCTCATGAAGTTCATGTATACCTACTGCACGGAGTTCTTCGATACGCGGCATCTGGTAATAGCGGTCAATCCCAATATGATTGAGCTTTACGAGTCGCTGCTGTTCTTTGAGCGTTTGCAGGAAAACACGGTGGCCAGTTACGACTTTGCCAACGGAGCACCTGCCGTCGGGGCGACCTTGGATTTGCACAAGGCGCTTGAGCAGTTTCGTCGGGTGTATGCGCGCCGCCGGCCACGCAAGAATCTCTACAAGTATTTTGTTGGCCTGCGCTTGCCAAACATCAAGCTCCCCAAAAGGCGCTACTTCACCACGAATGATCCTGTGATGAAGCCGGCAGCCTTGGACTATTTTTTCAATCAGAAGAGTGCATGTTTTGCCGAGCTAGATGACCGCAAGCGCGCATTGCTTTGGTCCATCTATGACATGGCGGAATACCGTTCGGTGTTGCCCATGCTTAGCGGTGCGACTATTCCCTCCCAACCAGTGCGGCGACATCAGCGGTTTTCGGTGCGCTGCCCCGCGACGGTCATCGTGAGCAATGGCAATGAGGAACGACGCTACGTCGTCAGTGTGATTGAGCTTTCACTGGGCGGTTTCCAAGCGCTCTGCCGGATTGATATGCCCGAAGGGATTCAGGGACGAGTGGAAGTGGATCTCGGTGCCGACGAGCGTTCGACTGTCATGGCGCAGGTTGTGCGCAGGCACCAGGGCGTTGGTGGGAATTTCTATGGCTTCAAGCTTGATGAGCCCGATCCTGCATGGCGTAAATGCGTCGGCGCCCTGGAAACCGGCAACACCATGAGCGACCTGTGAAGGACTCACGCCGCATCCTCGCGCCGACGACGCTTTTGGCTTGCTGTCTGACTTGCGCACACGCATCTGAGTTGCCCGACCTCATCGAGCGCGCCAAGCCGTCAGTGCTGTTAGTCGGTACATATGCACCGACGGACAGTCCTAGATTCACGTTCCGAGGTACCGGTTTCGTGGTGAGCAATGGGAACCTAGCCATTACGAATGTGCACGTCCTGCCGCCAACTGAAAGTCTAGGGCCGACGCGCGAGTTGATGGTTCAAGCCTTTGACGTTTCAGGAGGTGTATGGCGCCCGCGCCTGGCCAAGGTGCTGGGTACGGATCCAGGTCACGATCTCGCGTTACTGAGCTTTGAAGGGCAGGCCGTTGCGCCTCTCGCCTTGGCTCGCGCGCCAGTTCGAGAGGGTGCCGCCATCGCTTTGATGGGCTTCCCTTTGGCTGGTGCGCTGGGCTACTCCATGGTCACGCATCGGGGCGTGGTTTCTTCCAAGACAAGCATCAGCGGTCCGGCTGGTGATGCCCGGCAATTGAATGAGCGCGCGCTTCGTCAGCTGAGGGTGGGTGCCTTTGAGGTGCTGCAACTCGACGCCATCGCCTACCCAGGCAACAGCGGCGGCCCGGTGTTTGAGCTGGAATCCGGCGCGGTTATTGGGGTGATCAGCATGGTGATGGTGAAGGGGACCAAGGAGTCTGCGTTGTCCGCGCCGACGGGCATTACCTATGCTGTGCCCACCCAGTATGTCGCGAATCTTCTGACGACATTTGCGCGATAGCCGCACCTTGAGACTGAAGTGCGTGGATGTCTTGTCGGAAATTTTGACATTGGACCTTTCTGCTGGTGGGGATTAAATCATAAGCTATTGATTTTAAAAGAATAATTAACATTGGCACGCATGCTGCTTCTGTTGATGTGCGGGCCCTTAGGAGTCTTTTCCCAAGCCCAGCCCTTTCAATGCAACAGGAGCATTTATGAGCAAGAAACTGATCTCGATCGCTGCCGCGGCCCTGGCTCTGGCTGCCGGTTCTGCGTCGGCAACGACCTATCTGGATTTCCAGGTTCAAGAGGGCTCGGTGCCTGGTGCCGGTGCCAATCTTTTCACCGCTGACAAGCTGAATGGCGGCTACACCGAAAAAGTCTATCTGACCAGCCCGACGACCTTCTCGGCGCAGGCCTATGCCAACTTCGGTCAGTACTTCAAGAATGACGGTACGGCTCTCGTGCCGACGCAACTGAACGGCTTCGGCGCCGGCGGTTATGGCCTGTACGCCATTTTCGGTGCCACGGGTACTGTGGTCGGCGGCACTCAATTCACTGGGGCCACCGGTCAGTTCTACCTGTACATCGATCCGAGCCAAGATACGACGTTCGTTGATAACGGGGATAGCCCGTTCACGACGGCTGGCAGTGGTGACGACTACTTGGTGGCGTTCACGAACAATCTGAGCACCGGCACCGGCGATATCGTTGGCCCTCCTGGCGCGTTTGACATTCGGTTTGATGGCTTTACCCTGACGCCTCAGGGCAAGAACTACTTTGTTGCCCCGAATCCGTTCTACATGTACACGCAAGTCAATGGCGACATTGACGGTTTGACCCCCGGCAATCCCATTACGATCACGGGCGACGTCAGCGCGGTGTTCCTGAACAAGGTTCCTGAGCCTGGCAGTCTGGCTCTGGTGGGGCTGGCCTTGGCTGCTCTGGGTTTCAGCCGCCGCCGCAAGGCCTAACAACTTGAGGCAAGCGGTTCGCCGCTAATGCCTAACAGTGCATGAGCTTCTTGCTCATGCCGCAAAAAGAGCGACGCGTAAGCGTCGCTCTTTTTTCGTGCTGGGCGTCCGGTAGGGCATGGGGCGGAGTCTTGATAGCCGGGCTTGTTGCGTGCGGAAAAGGCTGGCTACATGCTCAATGCGCCCTAGAATCCCCTTGGGCATTCTTCTGCCGGAAATTGGGGAGCATCTATGGCCACGGAAGCCAACGCGATGAAGAGAAAGACCAAAGAAGAGATCGCGCTGGCGTACAAATCGCCTCCCGTTTGGTACGACATCCGAGGCTTCTTTATTCTTACCTTTGCCTACAACAGCACCCTGTGGGCTCAAGTTCGTTTCTTTGGCCGGAACATGGGACCTCGCCACATTGAGATTGCTTGTGGTACGGCAACGCTCACATGGTTGGTGATGCTGTGGCGCCGATGGCACAAAATGCCTGCCGTGCACGTCACAGGAATCGACTACGCGGAGTCCATGCTTGCAGGCGCCATTCAGCGCTTCAAAGACTGGCCCAATACCGAGTTTTTGCATGCCGACGCTGCAGCGCTGCCATTCGATGATGAGAGCTTCGACACTGCCAACATTGCCAACTCGGTGCACTGTTTTCCCGATGTCTTGGGCGCGCTCAAGGACGCTAAACGAGTGCTGAAACCGGGCGGTACGCTTGCCTGTAATGTGCTCCTGTATCCGCGCGGTGTTTGGCCCTTTCGCCAAATTGCGCAGGCGATCAACGACTGGGGTATTCGCAAAGGTATTCTCTACACGCCATTTGAGCGTGAGCAGTTTAGTGATTTGCTTGCGCAGGCTGGCTTTGAAGTCCTTAGAGAAACGGTGACAGGGAATTGCTTTGAAGCCCTGGTGCGCAAGCCACCCGCTGTTGCGTGATGCAGCGTGGAGCGGCCATGGTTGATTCCTCTTCCGATCTATTCGATTACAAGCAGGCCTTTTCTCGCAACATCGGCTGGGTCACGCAGAAGGAGCAGCAACAATTGCGGCAGGCTCGTGTGGCAATTGCCGGCATGGGCGGGGTGGGCG
>NZ_JBYTBE010000060.1:0-12566 GCF_058788955.1 Roseateles sp. FW301-B2 | reverse complement strand
CGGCCATGGCGGCCTCCTGTGGTTCGGTCAATACATCTCGGGGGCGGCGGCCGCGTCACGCGTAGCCGTCTCGGGCGGGCGGCGTACCGTGACCACCAGGCAATCGGTGGCCAGTACCAGGCTGGCGATGGAGGCGGCGTTCTGCAAGGCCAGGCGGGTCACCTTGGCGGGATCGATCACGCCCATCTCCAGCATGTCGCCATAGGTCTGGGTGGCGGCGTTGTAGCCATAGGCTGGGATTTCTGATGCATCAACCTGGTGCAGAACCACCGAGGCCTCCTCGGCGGCATTGCCGACGATGCGCCGCAGCGGTTCCTCCAGCGCGCGCTGCACGATGCGGATGCCGGAGGCCTGATCGAGATTGGGCGCCTGCAAAGCCTTGAGCACCTTGCGCGCACGCAGCAGCGCCACGCCGCCGCCCGGCACGATGCCTTCCTCGACGGCGGCGCGCGTGGCATGCAGCGCGTCCTCGACGCGCAGCTTGCGTTCCTTGAGTTCGGTCTCGGTGGCGGCGCCGACCTTCACCAGGGCCACGCCACCGGCCAGACGGGCAATGCGCTCATCGAGCTGCTTGCGTTGGTAGTCGCTGCTGAGGCTCTCGCGTTCGCGCTTGAGGGCCGCGATGCGTGCCGCGATGGCCTGTTTGTCGCCGGCGCCGCCGATCAGGGTGGTGCTGTCCTTGCCCACCTCGGCGCGGCGCGCGCGGCCCAGCTTCTCCAGCGTCAGGCCGGCCAGGCCCTGGCCGAGCTCGGCCGACACCAGGGTGCCGCCGGTGAGCACCGCCATGTCCTGCAGCATGGCCTTGCGCTGCTCGCCAAAGCCGGGCGCTTTCACCGCGCAGGTCTTGACGATGCCGCGCATGCTGTTGATCACCAGCGTGGCGAGCGCGTCGGCCTCGACGTCCTCGGCAATCACCAGCAGGGGCACGGCCGCCTTGGCGGCGGCCTCCAGCAGCGGCACCAGATCCTTGAGAGCCGAGAGCTTCTGGTCGCACAGCAGGATGGCGGCCTCCTCCAGCACCGCCATCTGCTTCTCGAGGTTGTTGACGAAGTAGGAGGAGAGGTAGCCGCGGTCGAATTGCAGGCCCTCGACCATCTCCAGTTCGCTGCTGATGCCAGTGCCGTCCTCGATCGAGACCGCGCCCTCGCGGCCGACCTTGTCCATGGCGCGCGCGATCAGCTCACCGATCGAGCGGTCGTTGTTGGCCGAGATGCTGGCGACATGGGCGATCTCCTGCGAGCTGGTGCTGGGCTGGGCCAGCACCTTGAGTTGCGCCACCACGGCCTCCACCGCCAGGTCGATGCCGCGTTTGAGATCCATCGGGTTCATGCCTGCTGCCAGGTATTTGAGCCCTTCCTGGATCATCGCGTGGGCCAGCACGGTGGCGGTGGTGGTGCCGTCGCCGGCCATCTCGCTGGTGCGCGCGGCGACCTCGCGCAGCAGCTGCGCGCCGAGGTTCTCGAACGGGTCTTCCAGCTCGATGGCCTTGGCCACCACCACGCCGGAGTTGACGATCTGCGGCGCGCCGAACTCGCGCTCCAGGATGACGGTGCGGCCACGCGGCCCCAGCGTGAGCTTGACGGCATCGGCCAGTGCGTCTATGCCACGGCGGATCTTCTCGCGCGCCTGATCGTGGAACAGCAGTTGCTTGGCGGACATGATCATCTCCTCAAGGCAAAGCAGCAAACTCAATCTAGCCAGACGTTTGCCACGCGTCTTGAGCGTGAGCAATGCCGGGGACATTGCAGGCCCCGCAGTTGATTGAGCCTCGTCAAGATGCTGCCGACACCGCGGGCTATGGTCACGCTTGAGCGTGGCAGCTTGGTGGGGAGCGGGCATGCCGCTTGCAGCTGAGGAGTGAGGATGCGCGCCAACCGTCGAGCCCTTGAGGTGCTGCAATGGCTGAGCAGCTCAAGGCTGCCGCGGGCCATCGGCTTGAGCTTGCTGCCGCCGCTGCTCGCGCTGCTGCTGCAATGGAGCCTGTGGTCGCTGATACGGCCCTATGTCTGGTTCCTGTTTTACCCGGCGGTATTTGCCAGTTCTTGGTTTGGCGGCAAGCTGGCGGGCTTGGCGGCCACCGGGCTGTCCGCCCTGATCGTCTGGACCCTGTTCATCCCGCCGCAGCAGCAGTTCCTCAAGGACGGCCCCTTGTTTCCGGTCGTGGTGTTCGTCGGCATGGGCCTGGCGTTCAGTCTGTCGCACGCGCGCCTGCGGCGCAGCGAGCAACGCATCCGCGACCTGTTCGAACAGGCCGGCGATGGCATCTTCGTCGCCGACCTCGACGGCCGCTATGTGGACGTGAACACGGCCGGCTGCCGGATGCTGGCGGTGCGGCGCGAGGACATCATCGGCAAGACCATTGCCGACCTGATCCCGGCGGACGATCTGCCGCGCCTGCAGGACTCCAAGCGGACGCTGCTGGCGGGTGGGAGCCAGGTGGCGGAATGGCGCTTGCGGCGCGGGGACGGCAGGTACCTGCCGGTCGAGGTGAGTGCGAAGATCCTGGCCAACGGCCAATGGCAGGCCTTTGTGCGCGACATCAGCGAGCGCCAGCGCGTGCAGGCCCAGCTCAGCCAGGCAGCCACGGTGTTCGACAGCACGCTGGAGGGCATCATCGTTGCCGACGCCGACGCGCGCATTCTGAACGTCAACCAGGCGTTCACCAGCATCACGGGCTATACGGCCGAGGAGGTCGTCGGACTGCATCCCGCGTTCCAGCAGTCCGGGCGCCAGGACCAGGGCTTCTATGAGCAGCTTTGGGCCACGCTCGCGACCACCGGCCAATGGCAGGGCGAACTCTGGAACCGTCGCAAGAATGGCGAGGTCTACCCGGCCTGGGAGAGCATCAACGCCATCAAGGACAGCGGCGGCCACATCACGAACTTCATCTCGATACTCTCCGACATCACGCCCGTCAAGCGCGCCGAGGAGCGCTTGCGCCACCTGGCCCACCACGACCCGCTCACCGGCCTGCCGAACCGCCTGCTGTTCGTGAACAGCCTTCAGCAGGCCATCGAACGCGCCAAGCGGCACCGCGACAAGGTGGCCTTGATCTTCATCGACCTGGACCGTTTCAAGCTCGTCAACGACACGCTGGGGCATGCGGCGGGCGACGAATTGCTGAAGGAGGTGGGAGGGCGGCTCAGGCACAGCGTGCGCGCCGAAGACCTGGTGAGCCGACTGGGCGGCGACGAGTTCACGGTGGTGATCGAGGGCATCACGCAGGCCGATGACGTGGCCATGCTGGCGCACAAGATCATTGCCGCACTCGCCGTGCCGGTTCTGATCGCGGGCCGGGAGCTGGTGGTTTCGGCCAGCCTGGGCATCGCCATGTTCCCCGCGGACGCCGACAACGTCGACGAGCTCAACCGCGCCGCCGATGCGGCCATGTACCGGGCCAAGGAGCATGGCCGCTGCACCTTCGAGTTCTACACCGCCGACATCAACAGCAGCGTGCGCGAGCATCTGGCCATCGAGGCAGAGTTGCGCGCGGCCCTGGAGCGCGAAGGCGAGCTGCAGCTCTTTTTCCAGGCACAGTTGGACCCGGTGCACCTGCAGATCAGGGGCGTGGAAGCGCTGCTGCGGTGGCAGCATCCGCGCCTGGGCTTCCTGCTGCCGGAGCGCTTCATCCCGATCGCCGAGCAGACGGCGCTGATCAACGAGCTGGGCGCCTGGGTACTGCAGCAGGCCTGTGCCCAGTTGCGCCGCTGGCTGGATGCCGGAATGGCGCCGATCCGCATGGCCATCAATGTGTCGGGCCGCCAGGTCATGCACGACCATCTGGTGGCCTCGGTGGACGCGGCGCTGCAGGCGTACTCGCTGCAAGCCCATGCCGGACTCATCGAGTTGGAGCTGACCGAGACCGTGCTGCAGAAGGTGGAGGCGAGTGCGGCCGTGCTGCAACGGCTGCGCACGCTGGGCGTGCGCATTGCGATCGACGACTTCGGCACGGGCTATTCGTCCCTGGGATTGCTCAAGCACCTGCCCATCGATGCCCTCAAGATCGACCGTATCTTCGTGCGCAACCTGGCCGACGACGCCGATAGCATGGCCATCGTCAATGCCATGATTTCGATGGCCCACGCCCTGGGACTGCGCGTGGTGGCGGAAGGCGTGGAAAACGCGGCACAGCTGCAGCGTCTGCGTGAACAGGGCTGCGACGAGGTACAGGGTTTCCTGTTGGGCGCGGCGCTGCAAGCCGGCGATATGCAGGCGTTGCTGATGTCTGATGGCAGACGCACAGCTTGCCGGCCAGCCCAGCCAAGCGCTTGTTGATGACCAACGTGCCAGCGTCTTCGACCGGCGGTTGCGACTCGCGCTTCCACAAGATAATGATGGTTTACATAATACACATTGTCGAACTACTGCGCGCAATCCTGAGAAGGATCAAGCAACTCAACAAGGGCCGGCCACGGCCCTTTTTTTCGCCCGTCGCGGGCCGATAAATGCCCATGTTGAATCGCCTTCCGAGCGATCCCGGCAGCTTCAGGGAGCTGCTCTCAGACCTAGGTCTTTCTGCTTCTGACACAGCGCGACTAGCTCGGGCGCTGGACGTGTCAGAGCGCACCATTTGGCGCTGGCTGAGCACCGAAGCGCCTAAAACAGCCCGGCTTTCTCTGTGGTGGCTGTCGCGCCAAGGCCACAGCGAATGGGATTGTGAGATGGCAAACCGGACGGCACTGGCACTACAGACCAATGCTGCGCTGTGGGCGGAACGGCGAATCACCACTAATGCGCGCCCTGTTTCAGACCACCGGCGCAGAGGCCAACCCGCGAACGAACCCATTTGCGGAAACCGGTCGTCACAGTAGGCACGGGACCGGCGACCTAAGAGCCTCTCTCTGCGGCATCACTTTCAAATCCAATGGCGCACTCGGCGCGCGCGATCAGATGAGCCAACCACCCGCCACTAGCGAGTCGGCGCTGAATTAAGTGACGATATTGCTCCGGCGCGAGCGGACGAGGCCGGGCATGGCGCTTCGTATTGCAGTACCAGCAGGCCGCAACAATGTTGGCTGCTGTGTCCCGCCCACCTTCACTTCTAGGCTTCAAATGCTCAGCTGTGCAACGCAGAAGCTGAGCCTGCGCTTCTGTGATGCCCAGCGCGCGAGCAAAGCCGTGACGGTCTTCCTGCCACATCGGAAACGAGCAATAAAAACAGCGATCGCATTGGGTCGCGGCGGCCGAGCGGCGTAATGCCTGCAGTGAACGGGACATGCGTGAACTCCATGTAAAGATGAAGTCCCGCGGGTCCCATAAGGCCAAGTGCGGGCACTGGCGCGCGGTATA
The DNA here is from genome assembly GCF_058788955.1 of Roseateles sp. FW301-B2. Taxonomy (NCBI): domain Bacteria; kingdom Pseudomonadati; phylum Pseudomonadota; class Betaproteobacteria; order Burkholderiales; family Sphaerotilaceae; genus Roseateles; species Roseateles sp. FW301-B2. The sequence goes on along the minus strand of NZ_JBYTBE010000060.1, from coordinate 7,277 downwards.
TCTCGCAACCAGTGGCCAATAGGAGCAACCTACGTGGCATCACTCGACGCCGAGTGAACGGGGCCAGTGTATTGCGCAAGCTTGTGGAACGCCAATCGCCAAGCGTGAGGCTTAACGTTCGAGCTAACCGGGCGCCGGCGGTAGAACGCCAAGCCCGGGTTGGCGAAAACGTACCGTGTACCGCCAGACCGGGCCTGGTGGCATGCCGTTGGTGCTCCGGTTGAGCGAGGAGTTAGGCCCCACCGACTGGCGGTACGTCGGGTGCCGGTTCTTCCATTGAGGCCGTTTCGTGCCCCTTGATCGGAATGATTGAGAACTCCGGCTCTGCAATTCTTAGTAGCGGGAACTGAGGAATCGTGAATCCGAATGGGTTTAATCTGAGCCAATCAATGAGCGCTAGCAGCACATTCACAGCCTCCATGGTTTCCGCGGGAAGTAATCGCCGGGAACCATGCATTATCTTATTTCTGGTTGAATTGACTTTGATTACCCGTTCGTAGAGCGACTTGTCGCCTTCTTCGAGACTCTGCCACCCGCAGAGCTTTGACAAGTTGCAGAGATAGACCTTCAGCCGCTCCTCTTTGATTGCCCGAAGAAGTACCTTCTGCTCATCGTCTTTCAGTCCCCGTTTGGTCATTCCGGCCTTGATCACCTCTTGGGTGAGATCGTCAACCAGCGAAAACAGATTGATGAATGATTCTGTATGGAAGCCGAGATTAATAAGATCAAGCGAGCCCATAACCCGCCTTGTAATTGGTGGAATGGGGTTGGCCGCTGGCCCATTCGATACGATCACGTTTGACAGGAATCCTGCCATCATCGCGGCGGCACTGCGATCAAATGTAAATGCCGGGCTTTGCCAACCGACTAGCGTTTCACTGACGCCCTGAGCAAAGAATGCCTTTACGTCAGTCGTTCCAATCTGGCGTATGAACGAGGACATCTGTCCAACGACATCACCTGACTTTGTCCAGATGGATACTTCACTTATTGCCGATAGACTTTGCTCGAATACGAGCCTGACGTTTTCAACCCTAGAGAGATCGAGTTCGCCCCGGTCGCAGTGTGTCACCGTAAAAACAGTGCAGTCGCTCGTATCAATCATGATTCCGCGCTTCGGATCCTCGATGTGGTCCGGAAATGCGTGTGCAACGAGACACTCGACAGTCGGCAGTTCAAGCCGAACGGGCAATATGCCCGGCATGAGTTGCACGCGTCCAATAACGGCAACGTTCGCGACTAGATCAGGCAACTGAACTCTCCTGTGAGGCCTAACGTTGAAGCTGAGCCGCGAGCGGCGGCCTGCCGACGCGAGTCGGCTCGAGCGACAGGTTAGACCTCATAGGTCCACCCGCACGCACTCGAATTCCACGTGCCCTTGGCACGGCACCTCGCCAAAGTCGAGAACAAAGCCAAGTACCTGCACCAGACCTGCGCGTTGGTCGATGACACGCCCAACCCCACGATACGAGAAAGGCCCTGTCCGCTCGATCCGCTCTACGCTTCGGTCGTTGCGCAGATCTTCGGGCCAGTCTTCAAGGTATGCGGATTTGATATCGCCATCCAAGACGCTCAGGCTGTTTGGGACTAGAGCGCCAACCTCCAAATCGCAGGGGTAGCTAAAGGCAACCAGCTCGCTCAAGTCACTTCGCAGCGTGACTTCTGCGGATTCATCGCCTGGGCTAAATCGCTCTACGCGAGAGACGAGTAGTGGTTTCATGAGGTCTAACTTGGTTTTAGGGATCAATTCTGCTGCATAACACCGTGCGGTGACGCATAACAAAGTCTTGCTGCCAGCCAGAAGCATCGAGAGCGCGGAAGGCCGCTTGGCCTCCGCCGCGAAATAGCCGCCGCGAACGACAGTCATCAGACAGAGCCGCCGAGGCTCCCGCCGCTTCGCGTGCTCTCTGGGGCCAGCCCCAGCCCCCGCTGGGCTCTTCAGTGCCTTGTGTAGCGATACATGACCGAGACAACGACCAGCGCAAGCAAGGCAAGAAACACCCGAGCCCAAAACCGCGTCCACGGGCTCAGCATGTACTTGATCCGAGTCCGAACCCGAATCAGATCCGTTCCAGGCTGCGCCTGGTGCTGCTCCCGATGATGGTCTCTGTACCAATCTCGGTCGTAAATGCCCATCTCGATCCCCTCCCTTTTTTAGGGAGTGTATCCAGCCAATTACTTCAGGCCGGGGGCGACGACGCCCCCAAGGCGGGACTCAGCGCACGGCCAGAACCGTCTGGGCTGGCAGTCGCTTTGCCGCACGTGATGAGCCGCTCCCGGTTCCCATAGCGAAGCAAGCCAGCGCATGGCCCGATCTCGGTATAGGAGTAGCCAGCGAGCACCAGCTCAGCCAGCGAAACAGTCGCCACGCGGGCGCCATCGAGCAGAACGCCAAAGTACGCCACGACCTGGCCGCCGGAGCGATACCCACCTTCGAGTTGAAGCGCCCTGCCCGCGTATGGCTCGCGCCCAACCTTGAAATCCTCTGCCTCATACATCGGCAAAACGGTCTTCAGCGCCGCAGGAGCAGCGCCGGCAGGGCCTTGGGCCTGGCCAGGTGCTGCAGGCCCAGGCGCGGGGCTAGCAGCCGCTGCAGGCGCCGTATTGAAGCGCTCCATCAGCCGACCACGCAGAACCCAGCCAATCGCAGCCAAAGCGACCAGGGCGCCGATCAGCCCGTAGACCGCGAACGGCAGGCGTTGGCCGAACTTGGTATGCAGCTCGCTCGACTTGTAGAGCCCAAAGGCCGATTTGTCGTGCTTCCAGACGCGCCCCGTTGCCTTGGCGATCCGGTCCGGGTTTGAGCACTTGTCCCAGAGATAGACCATGGTCCGCATGCCGCCAAAGATGCGACGCACGTCCTCATGCGGTCCGACCAGGTTGCGGAGGTTGGTGTGCAGCAGCTGGGGATGCTGGGTCAGGTAGATGAATTCAACGCCATAGTGGCGCGCAGTTTCCAGTCTCGAAACGAATTTCGGAACTCGGCGGCCGCTGGCCATAGGCCTAAATAGCCGCTGTGCCTCGTCAATTACCAGCACGTCGCCAGGCTCGCACCAGGCCCACCAATTGAGCGCAGACCAAACAATTGGCTCTGCGCCTGGCTCGTCCTCGCTGCATGCCAGGTAACCCATCGCGCCGGTCTTTTCATTTACGACCGTCCGACGCACAAAACGAATTGCAGGTTGGCCACGTTCTCGAATAACGCTGGCCCACTCGTCAACGAATATCTCGGGATCGAGCTCGGGAACTTCCATCAGCTCATGGGGAATGAGCAAATCAGTAATCCCACCAACGACCAGGCGGCGAGGTATATCGCGGCCCTTGTAATCAATCGTTGCCTGTGACAGCGGCCGCAGCTTGGTCGCGACCGTGTAGAGGGTCTTTCCGGCGCCGTTCAGGCCGGTGATCAGACTGTGAACGCCCATGACCTATCAGCCCGCGCAGATGCGCACAGCCTTGGTCAAGCCCCACATCGTGACCGTGAACGTCGCCGCACCGAATACCATGCCCATGGCATCCCAGACGCCGGCCAGGCCGGCAATCTGCAAGCTCGCTGCGGCGCCGCCGCTGACGTTTGAAATGACCAGATCGCGCAGCTGCACGATCACGGCAGACGCACCGGCAAAGGTCACGACACTGAAGCCCAAAGCCATCAGCACGCGAGCCACCAGAGGCCCCGCCAGGCCCGCAATCGCACCGAGAAGACCCGAACCCATATCAAAGCTCCCGCAGCGCAGCCAAGACCAACAGCATGGCCGCAATGGCCCCACCAGCACGCACCCAGGGCGCAGCCCGTACAGCCGCGTCGCAGGTCATCGCATAACTGAATGCGTACGAGCCCTTCGAGGTGCTGACCATCTGATCTGCTGGGCAACCAGCAGGCAAACCCACACCCTCCGGCGAGAAGGTCAAGGTCTTGTTCTTTTTGCTCACCTGATCATCAGGCCCCTTGCCCAGATCCGTGCACCCTACCCGGCCAGGATTGGCCGTACATGGGTCGTTCGGGTCTTGTGGCTTCGGTGCCGTACCGGTGGTGGTCGTGGTCGTGGTCTGCCCATTGTTGTTGACCACGGTCGTGTTGCTCTCGTTATAGGTGATCGTGTCGCCGCCGTAGTTATAGGTATAGGTCGGCGTCTTGGTCTCGGTCACGGTCCCGGTCGGCGAAGTCGTGCTCGTACTCACAGGCGTGCCCGTCTGCGATGCTGGACCACTCAGCGAAAGCTCTGACGGCGACGTCTGCCCGCCTGTGTCGATCGCGTCTTTCACGGCCTGCACAAAGCCAGCATCGCCGACTGGCGGCGGATACGCGGCCACCTTGGCGACCGCTTCAGTCTCCGATGACGCCTGGTAGCGGCCAGTCGGGCACTTTCCGTCTGCACCAGGCGGCCCACCCTTCTGGCTATAGCGCGGGTCACTGAAATCCACCACAGCAGGGCAGAGATTGATGGTCGTGGAACTAGCCGTCTGCGTCTCCAAAAACGTCGGCGCTCCACACCCACTAGTACTCGTGCAATACGATTGAAAAAGCTGAAGCTGCGAATTCGACGTAAAGACGCGCCAGTCACTAGTACCGTTCGCATACGTGGTCTTTGCCCCGGGCGAACCGTTCGTATAAGCCGTCGCTTGATTCTGGCAAGCCTGCACAGCTGTCGAACCAGATTGCCGCGCAACATTCGGGTAACGAGTGTTGAAACACATGTAGCCCGTCTCTTGAATCTGATCCTGCCCAGCATCAGCCTCCAAACCGTCGCCCTGCATCGCCTTGCGAATTCGATTAGCAGCAAGCACAACCGCAGCAGCCGAGGTTGCCGCCGCACAGACCGGAACGGAGCCCATGACACAGCGCGCAACAGCGCCAGCAGCCTCCGCGACCGTCAACGCCTGCCTAGCCTGAACGACCAGAGGACCAGCCCGGCCTGCAAGTGTCAAGGTGTCCGTGGCCGCCACGTTGCGAACGCCACTCAAGACACCATCGACCCACATCCGCGGCGGCGGCGGATCAGCAAACGTGGTGCCCGGCGTCATCTTCCAGCCACCGCCCGGCAGCACGCCCGGATTCGGTGGAAAGTGACTCATCTGGATGCGAGCGGCCCACGCGCCGCTTGTCAGTCCCAGCCCTGCAAGGCATACCAGAACAACAGCGCGACCAAGACGGCCAGGAAGAGATTGGCGATGAAGGACGGGCTCATGCTGTTTCACGGTTGAAAACCTTGGTGTAGATCATGCGAGCGCACAGGATGGCCACCAGCGCCAAGAACCAGGCGCCAATGACCGGCGCGAAGTAGTCAAAGTCGTACGGCTCGCAAGGCTGAAGCTCAACGGTTACGGCACGCGTCGATGTCGATGCACCCTCGGTCCTGAGGGTGTAGGACAGAACGTTTCCCGTAACCGTCGGCGAGGAGCAGCTGACCACTCCCGCCGAAGTTACGCCGCTGATGGAGGAGCATGCCGCAGCCGCCAATTCGGAGGTGGAGCGGTAGCAAGCAGACCCGAAGGCAAGACCATCCATCAGCGGGCTCCTATCACTTGCCGGAGAAGAACTTGCGGTACAGGAACATGCCGCCCCAGACCGCCACGCCCATCGCCACCAGCGCGCCGGCCACGCTCAGTGCATCGGCTTGAGCAGCCGCGATGGCCGTGGTAGCGGCCGACGCATCAGCCAGCGCGGCGCCAGTGGCGACCAGAGAACCAACGGCCACCAGGCCGCGTTGAATATGCTTGTTCACGAGAATCTCCCGAACGGTGCGAGTTGAAGAAGCCCGACCAGGTGCACCACGCCTGGCCAAGCGGGAATTACGCGGCCTGCGCAGGCTTCACTGCGGAAGGCTTGGCCAGATCCAGCGGCAGCACCTCCGTGACCAGCTCGCGGCTCTCCTTGCCGTTGCCGACACGCTCAATCTCGAGCTCGGCCATGAACGGCAGCGGCAGATGCAGCAGGCGCTTGACGGCCTCCACTGGCACCTTGAATTCCTCAGTGAAGATGCCCTTCGACCACTGTTTTTCCGTGTCGTTGCGCGACTCATCGAGCTTGCATTCGGCGAACAACTTGCCGCTGTTGATGCGCTTGCCGTCCACCTCGCCGGTGAAAAATTTCATGCCCAAAACCTTGACCTTCATGCTGCTGACCTTTCATCGAACTGATACCAAGAGGGAGCCGAGAGCGGGCGCAGTTCAATCACCCGGACCTTCGGTTGAAAATTGATCACGTTGCGCTTGACCGCGATATCGATGCCGTATGGCAGGAGCGCAGCGCGGTGGCGGCGGAAGGTGCTGCCGGCCATCCGATGCGGCAGGTCATCGCCAGCCAGGTAGTCACGCGCGGTACGACGCAACGCGTTAGGCAACTCCGCCATATCGTCATGGGTGTGCTCTGCACGCTGCATGACGGCCTGGCGGTCCGCAAACAATTCAATGAGCTTGGACATATCAAGACTCCCCAGGTATTGGCACCCCATTGCCATTAATTGCGTGGCCTTTGCAGTTACTTCAAACCGCACTAATCCGACCTCTTCGCAATACTGAATTAATTCCTCGGGTGCCCCATGGCGGATTAATTCAGCCGATTTCAAATAACACTTTGAGTACACGCGCCGAGACCCGCGCCCCCAGTCAACGGTTTCGCCGTCGAAATGAGTGCCGACCTTTACGCGGGCGCTGTGCTGCTGCGTGCCCAGCCATTCCATGTAAGCGCGGGCATCAGCCAGGCTGCCGGCGCCGTAATTCGCAGTCATGTCGATGCGGGTAATCCGCGCACCGGTCCAACACTCGACCAGGTTGCCGGTGTTGACCAACTGACCGGAGATACTGGTTTTCTCTGGCTTCCAGAACTTCCGGCCCCATGTGAATGGCGGCAGGCCCAGCTTGGCCAGGATGTCGTTCACCCGGCGCATACATTCCGCCAGGTCAAAGCCGTACACATTGTTCGACCGACCAAAGCGCGACACGTTGCCCTCGAAGAAGACCGTGTGCCCGTCGCACTTGATGCCGACCGAGGTCTCATGGGAGCCCTCGAACCGCGCCTTCCGGCAGGTCTTCCAGACCAATTCGCCCGATGCGTCGATGCCCATGACCGTGCCGTCATCGATCACCGGAAGCTGCTGTTCGTGGGACTGGTAGATGCTCAGCCAGTCGACAAAGAACGGCTCGGGCCGACTGCAATCGACCGGCTGAATCTGCTTGTTTTGCTCAAAATTGAGCAGTTGGTGACGTGTTACTAGCACGTCACCTCCCGGGGTCCGGGTTTCCCCGTGGGTCGCTCCGCTCCCCCCGCCGAACCC
>NZ_JBYTBE010000059.1:0-14886 GCF_058788955.1 Roseateles sp. FW301-B2 | reverse complement strand
GGCGGGGGCCGGGTCGGCGGGCGCGTCGGGCTCGCCGTCTTGTGCCGGTGCATCCGCACCGCCCTCGTCCTTGCCCTGCAATTTGCGCTGGCGCTTCTCTTCGGCCTTGCGCTTCTTGGCCAACTCGCGTTGGCGTTTCTCATAGCTGTAATTCGGTGTTGCCAAGGCGCTCGCTCCTGCGTCTGCCGGCCCAAGCGCCGGGGGTTACCAATGTACCTGCTTGCCACCGTGGGGCCGCAGGATTGTGAAGTTTCTTCGCTAAGTGATTGTGGTGGCTCAGTTTGCCCATTCATGCAATCTGTGGATAAGTTTGTGAGCAAAATGTTGTCCGGCGCGCTAAGTGCTTGATTCTGTGTGCCACAAGCCGTCCGGGCTGGCTCGATGGAAGCGAAATTTAGCTTTCAAAATCAAAGGCTTGGGCCAACTGTCTTGAAGCGGCGCGCGGCTTGGGTCGGCTCGCAGAGGCTTGTCATCGCAGCCTCACATATGGGGATAAGTCAAGCCCAAGAAGCGGCCTCGGTGGGCGTCGGCTGTTTCATTTCGACCCAGGCCGAAACATGCGCACGCAATATGGCCCGGCCGCACCGACGCAACGCTGTCCAGCGCGCCGACGGCCCGCCCGGATGACAGTTCAGTTACGCTCACAAGCTCATATTGGACTCAAGGAAGCTCGCTAAGCCATTGATTCTTATGTGTTCCAAAATCTATCCACCAGGTCTGTGGATAACTTTGTGGAGAAGCTGCGCAGGCCCGCGCTAAACCCTTGATTCATCGCCGCTGGGCTTGGCTTGCCACAAAAACATGCAGCGGGCCGATTTCTATACGAATCAATGACTTAGCGGCGGGGCCGGGTTCCTCAGGGGAAACCTGTAGCTGCGCCGCAGCAAGGCGAAATGCGTCAAGCCGCCTAACACCGATTGGGGATAAGTCAAGCGCCCTGCACCCTGAGGACGGCCCGCGCGGTGCGCCGAAACGGGCCAACTGTCCACCGTGGATGTGGACAAGTCTGTGCGTGACATGCAGACAGCCGGGCTAAGTGCTTGATCGGCAAGGGCGGGGCTTGTATTGCCCGCAAAAGTGGCAAGCGCCGGCGCGGCTTGGGGCCAACGCCTAGGGAGGCGCGTGCGGCGCCCGCTAAAATCCGCCACTTTGCAAAGAGCGACAACGCATTCATGGGCCAAGCAGCCAGGCAAGAACCACGCAACCGCAGCACCGAGATCTTCGAGCTCAAGAGCGCCACGCTGACCGCCTTGTCGCTGGTCTTGCGCAGCAGCGATCTGCAGGCCCTGGCCGAGGCCTTGCAGGCCCGGCTCGGCGACACGCCCGAGGTGTTCAACCAGGACCCGCTGCTGATCGACCTGTCGCAGCTGCCGGCGGCCGCGCCGGCCGCACAGGTGGGCGACGACGGTCAGCTGAGCCTGGTGAGCGAGGCGGGCGCGGCTGCGCTCGACTTCGCTGCCTTGGTCGCGCTGCTCGAGCGCTATCGCCTGCAGCCGGTGGCGGTGAGCGGTGCCAGCCCCGAGCAACTGGCGGCGGCGCAGGCCTGTGGCCTGGCGGAAGCGGATGCCACGCCGGCGCTGCGCAACGAAGCGGCGGCAGCCGAGCCGGTGCGCGAGGTCATCAAGGAAGTCATCAAGGAGGTGGTGGTCGAGCAGGTGCGCGAAGTGCATGTGCCGGGCGAGGCCGCCAAGACCGTCATCATCGACAAGCCCCTGCGTTCGGGCCAGCAGGTCTATGCCAAGGGCGCCGATCTGATCGTGATGGCGCTGGTGAACCATGGCGCCGAGGTGATCGCCGACGGCAATATCCATGTCTACGCGCCCTTGCGTGGCAAGGCCATCGCCGGCGCGCGCGGCAATACCGAGGCGCGCATCTTTGCCGCCAGCCTGGAGGCCGAGCTGATTGCGATCGCCGGCATTTACCGGACGACCGAAAACCCCTTGCCCGAGCATGTGCTGGGCAAGCCCGCCCAGGTGCGCCTGGACGGCGAGAAGCTGGTGATGGAAGCACTCAAACTCTGAGTTGGTCGCCCCGACCAAGCTCTATTGGAAAAAAGGAAAGTATTCGATGACCAAGATCGTCGTGGTGACCTCGGGCAAGGGCGGGGTCGGCAAGACCACCACCAGCGCGAGCTTTGCAACCGGCCTGGCCCTGCGCGGCTACAAGACCGTGGTGATCGACTTCGACGTCGGCCTGCGCAACCTCGACCTCATCATGGGCTGCGAGCGCCGTGTGGTCTATGACCTGATCAACGTCATCAACGACGAGATCAAGCTGACCCAGGCCCTCATCAAGGACAAGCAGGTCGAGAAGCTCTACATCCTGGCCGCCTCGCAGACGCGCGACAAGGACGCCCTCAACCAGGCCGGCGTGGAACGCGTGCTGGACGAGCTGAAGGCGATGGAGTTCGACTACATCGTGTGCGACTCGCCGGCCGGCATCGAGACCGGTGCGCTGATGGCCATGCACTATGCCGACGAGGCCCTGGTGGTGACCAATCCCGAGGTCTCCTCGGTGCGCGACTCCGACCGCATCCTGGGCATGCTCAACAGCAAGACCAAGCGCGCCATCGAGGGCAAGGAGCCCGTCAAGGAGCATCTGCTGATCACGCGCTACAACCCCAACCGGGTCGAGGGCGGGCAGATGCTGTCGCTGGAAGACATCCACGAGATCCTGCGCACCCAGCTGATCGGCGTGATCCCCGAGTCCGAGAGCGTGCTGCAGGCCTCCAACCAGGGCTTGCCGGCCATCCACATGAAGGGCACCGACGTGGCCGAGGCCTATGCCGACGTGGTGGCGCGCTTCCTCGGCGAGGACAAGCCGATGCGCTTCATCGAGGCGGTCAAGCCCGGCTTCTTCAAGCGCCTGTTCGGCGGCAAGTGAGGAAGGGACACAGCATGGGATTCCTGTCCTTTTTCCTCGGCGAGAAGAAAAGCACGGCCAGCGTGGCCAAGGAGCGCCTGCAGCTGATCCTCGCGCACGAGCGTGGCGGTCGCGGCGCCAGCCCCGACTATCTGCCCCAGCTGCAGCGCGAGCTGGTGGCGGTGATCTCCAAGTACGTCTCCATCAACCCGGACGACATCAAGGTGCACATGGAGCGCCAGGATGACCTCGAGGTGCTGGAGGTGAAGATCGAGCTGCCGGAGCCGGCACGGCGCTGAGGCTTGGCGATTCAAGAGCGGCAAAGGGCCAGGCAAGACCTGGCCCTTTGCACGTCTGGCCCGCCTCAGTGCTTGGCGTCGAACTGCTGCTCGTTCTTGCCCTTGAAGGGGGCGTAGAACTGCTTGATCTTGGCCATGTCGGCCTCCACGTCGCCGCTGGGCGTGAACACCGGCCCCAGGCCGCTGAGCTTGCGCGGGTAGTCCATATAGGCCATCACGATGGGCACCTCGGCGGTCACGGCAATCCAGTAGAAGCCGGTCTTCCAGTAGCGCGTCTTGCTGCGCGTACCCTCGGGCGGCACCACCAGCTGCAGCGGGCCGTCGGCCGCGCGCAGCGCCTGCGCCGAGGCCGCCACCAGATTGCTGGACTGCTCCCGGTTCACCGCGATGCCGCCCAGCCAGCGCATCAGGCCGCCAAAGGGGAAGCGGAAGATCTGCTGCTTGCCCATCCAGTAGATGTTCAGGCGCAGCGCAAAGGCCACCATCAGCGTGTAGGGCAGGTCCCAGTTGCTGGTGTGCGGGGCGGCGATGAGCACACACCGCGCATGCGCCGCGGGCAGGCTGCCCTCGAGCTTCCAGCCGGCGAGCTTCAGATAGGCGATGGAGGCTGCGCGCAGCAGGGTGTTGACCACGGGCGTGGTGAAGATGGTGCGATGCATGGGAATCTCGTGGGCAACCCCGGATTATCCGCGCGCCGGCCCCGCATGCCCTGCCACTTTCTGAGGCAGGGCAAGAAAGTGGCTTTCAAATCAAGCACTTGGCTGTCGCGCACCCAGGCTGTGCACGGACTTGTCCACAGTCGCTGTGGACGGCGGGGTCATGTCTTGCGCGCGGGCGCCAGCTCCAGGTCGCTGCGCGGCAGGGCCACGCAGGGCAGTATCCAGCCCTCGAGCTTCTCCTCACGGCTCAAGCCCGGCCATTCGATGCGGTAGGCAATCTCGCCACTGAGCAGCCGGCACATGCAGGCGCGGCAGGTGCCGTTGCGGCAGGAGCTGGCGAGCCGGAAGCCGGCGCGCAGGGCCGCCTCCAACACCGAGTGCTGGGCCTGCCCCTCGAACTCGATGGCGGGCTCGGCCTGCAGGCGGATGCGGAATGCGCGGTTTTCTGGCATGGCGCCATCATGCCCGCGGGGATTGGGGGCGGAAAGCCACGCTTGTTCGCGCATCGCCCCGCCGGCCTGCGGGCAGACTACCGGCCAGCAGGGCAGGCGCCCGACCGATTCCAATTCACGCAGGGCCCATGGCACTTGAACTCTCACTCGACGGCTTGGCGGCGGTATCGCTGTTCGTGGCGAACGTCGTGGTGGGCGTGGTTTCGATCGGCACCTACTGGCGCATGACGCGCTACGAGCAGAGCAACCATCTGCACATCGTCAATGCCCTGCGCGAAACCCGCGATGCCGGCCGCGAGGCCAAGATCGCCACGCGCGAGTTGCTGCGCATGGTCGAGCGCCAGGAGCAGGGGCGCGGCGTGGCCCTGCAGGCGTCCGACCTGGACGCCCTGCGCGAACTGCCCCAGCTGCTGCGCCTGCTGCTGGAGGGGAGCGGGCGCGAGGGTGACGATGCCGAGCAGGAGCCGGCGCAGCGCCTGCGCTGGCCGGACACGGTGCAGGAGCTCAACCAGGAGAGCCTGGATCAGCTCAAGCGCAGCCATCGCAACGAGGTCGATCGCATGCTGGCGCAGCGTCGCCATCTGCAGATGGAACTGGCCGGGGCGCGCGAGCGGCTGGAGGAAAACGCGCGCGTGCTGAACTCCTTCCGTTCGCGCACCAGCCAATCGCTGCAGAGCCAGGTCGAGCTCAGCGGCGCGCGCCAGCAACTGGAGCAGACGCGCGCCAATATGCTGCAGCTGCAGGACAAGCTGGCCCAGATGGAGACCCGCGCCGACAAGGCCGAGCGCAATGTGGCGCGCCTGCAGCGCGATCTGGAAGAGGCCGCGCTGCGGCCGGGCGAGGCCACGCCGGCGGCCCAGGCGCAGACCGAGCAGGCCTCGCGCGAAACCCTGCTGGGCCTGGAGCGCGAGGCCCAGGCCCAGCGCGACCAGCTGGCCGACGCCGAGCGCACCATCCAGAAGCTGCGCCGCGATCTGGAGATCCTGGCCGCCGACCCGCCCGAGCATGGCGGCGAATCGGCCGCCGAGCCGGGCCATGACCAGGCGCGCGCGCGCCTGGAGGCCGAGGTCGAGCAGCTCAAGGCGCGCGTGGACGATCTGCAGGATGCGCTGCGCCGCAATGTGGTGGAGAAGGAATTCATCGAGGAGCATTACCTCGCCGAGACGCGCAAGCGTCAGCCGCCGGCTGAGCCCTGAAGCCGCCCGGCGGGCCGGGGATTTGGCGCAGGCGCTATGCTTGCGCCCCCGTCGACCCATCCCATCGAGCCCCGCATGGACGCCATCCGCGCCTATTTCGACCAGCTGAACCAGGACTATCTCGCCGTCCACAAGACCAAGGAAGACCTGTTCTGGGCCACCTATATGGCCACCAGCGATGACCACGCCGGCTTTGCCCGCGCCGAGCAGCAGTACAAGGATTTCATCTCCGATGCCGGCCGGCTGAGCGAGACGCGCGCCCAGCTGGCGCGCCTGCAGGCGCAGCCCGCCAGCGCCGAGCGCCAGGCCCTGGCGCATGGCTTGCAAGGCTGGTTGGCGGTGTTCGAGGCCAACATCATCGACAACGCCGAGGGCCGCGCCCTGATGGCCGAGCTGATCGCCGCCGAGGCGGCGCTGTTCGCCAAGAAGCGCGAGCTGCAGCCCACGCAGCTGGCGGCGCCCGGGCGCAGCGAGGTGGCGACGCTGAGCATGCTGGCCACCAACCTGGCCACCAATCCCGATGAGGACTGCCGGCGCAGCTCGCTGGAGGCCTTCCGCGGCATCGAGCAATGGGTGCTGGAGAACGGTTTCCTGGAGCTGGTGAAGCTGCGCAACCGCTTTGCGCGCGCGCTCGGCTTTCCCAACTACTTCGAGCTCAAGCTGCGCAAGAACGAGCGCATGACGCCGGCCCAGCTCGACGCCATCCTGGACGACTTCCTGGCTCGCACCGCCGCGGCCAATGCGCGCAGCCTGGCGCAGCTGGCGGCCGCGCAGGGCGAGTCGGCCCTGCGGCCCTGGAACCTGCGCTTTGCCAGCGCCGGCGATGTGGTGCGCCGCATGGACGCCTACATGCCCTTCGGGCCGGCCCTGCGCCGCTGGGTCGAAAGCTTCCGCCGCCTGGGCATCCAATACCGCGGAGCGACCCTGCAGCTGGACCTGCTGGAGCGCAAGGGCAAGTACCAGAACGGTTTCTGCCACGGCCCCGTGCCGAGCTTTGTCGATGCGCGGGGCCAATGGGTGCCGGGCCAGATCAACTTCACCGCCGAGGCCAAGCCCGACCAGGTGGGCAGCGGCCTGCGCGCCATCAACACGCTCTTCCACGAGGGCGGCCATGCCGCGCACTTTGCCAATGTGGTGCAGAACTCGCCCTGCTTCTCGCAGGAATTCGCGCCCACCTCGATGGCCTATGCCGAGACCCAGTCGATGTTCTGCGACAGCCTGCTGAACGACGCCGACTGGCTCAAGCGCTATGCGCGCAATGCCGCGGGCGAGGCCATTCCCGATGAGCTGATCCACGCCCGCATCGCCAGCAGCCAGCCCATGCGCGCCTTCGACGAGCGTTCCATCGCCGTGGTGCCCAAGTTCGAGGCGGCGCTCTACCAGATGAGCGATGAGGCACTCACGCCGGCGGCGGTGCTGGCGCTGGCGCGTGCCACCGAGATCCAGGTGCTGGGCGTGGAGAGCCCGCGCCCGATGCTGGCGATCCCGCATCTGCTCAACCAGGAATCGGCCGCGTCGTACCAGGGTTATCTGCTGGCCCATATGGCGGTGTTCCAGACGCGCGCCTTCTTCCTGCGCCAGCATGGCTACCTGACCGACAACCCGGCCATCGGCCCGGCCCTGGCCGAGCATTTCTGGCGCCCTGGCAACAGCATCGATCACGACGCCACCCTGCGCAGCCTGACGGGCGAGGGTTTCTCGGCCCAGTACCTGGCGGATGAGTGCAACAAGTCGGTGGACGAAGCCTGGGCAGAGGCCCAGCAGTCGATCGCGGCCGCCGCGGCCCGGCCGCAGGGGGAGGGCGTGGCGGCGCTGGAGGCCCATATCCGCGTGGTCCATGGCGCCGAGCTGCTGGCCGATTCCAGCGCCGGCGAGGCGGCCATGTGCGAGCGCTTCGAGGCCTGGGTGGGCGCGCACTATCCTTGATGGCATGGGCCCACTGAAGTACCTGGCCGGCTATCCGGCCCATCTCGTCACCCAGGTGCAGACGCTGATAGCCAGCGGCCGCCTGGGCGAATACCTGGGCAGCCGCTATGCCCAGGGCCATGAGGTGCAGAGCGACCGCGCGCTGTTCGACTACACCCAGGCGCTCAAGAGCCGCTTCCTGCGCAACGCCGAGCCCGTCAGCAAGGTCGCCTACGACGCCAAGCTCAAGGTGCTGCAGCATGCGCTGGGCACGCACACCCGGGCCTCGCGCGTGCAGGGCAGCAAGCTCAAGAGCAAGCGCGAGATCCGCATCGCCAGCCTGTTCCGCGAAGCGCCGGCCGAGTTCCTCAAGATGATCGTGGTGCACGAGCTCGCGCATCTGAAGGAGCTGGACCACAACAAGGCCTTCTACCAGCTGTGCTCGCACATGGAGCCCAGCTACGGGCAGCTGGAGTTCGATCTGCGCCTGTACCTGACGCATCGGGAGCTGCCGGCATGATCTTGTTGGCACCGATGGAAGGACTGCTCGACCACATGCTGCGCGACGTGCTGACACGCGTGGGTGGCATCGACCGCTGCGTCTCCGAGTTCATCCGCATCACCGATATGCTGCTGCCGAACCGCGTCTTCACCCGCATCGTGCCCGAGCTGCTTGCCGGCGGCCGCACGCCCGCGGGGGTGCCGGTGCGCGCGCAGCTGCTGGGCTCCGACCCCGTCTGCATGGCCGAGAATGCGGCGCGCCTGGCCGAGCTGGGCCCCGAGGGCATCGACCTGAACTTCGGCTGCCCGGCCAAATGCGTGAACCTGCACCGCGGTGGCGCGATCTTGCTCGACGAGCCCGAGCTGATCGCGCGCATCGTCGCGGCGGTGCGGCGCGCCGTGCCGGCCCATGTGCCGGTCTCGGCCAAGATGCGGCTGGGCTATCTGGATGATTCGCGCACGCTGGAATGCGCCCATGCGATGGTGGGCGCCGGCGCGGCCGAGCTGGTGATCCATGCCCGCACCAAGGCCGATGGCTACAAGCCGCCCGCCTACTGGGATCGCATCGCCGCGGTGCGCGAGGCGGTGGATGTGCCGGTGGTGGCGAATGGCGAGGTCTGGACCGCCGCCGATGCCCAGGCCTGCAAGGCCCAATCCGGCTGCGAGGCCCTGATGCTGGGGCGCGGCATGGTGGCCGACCCGGGCCTGGCCCTGGCGATCCGCTCTCCCGACGCCGCACCGCTGGCCTGGGCCCAGCTGCTGCCCCTGATGCAGGATTTCTTCGCCATCGTGCGCGCTCATATCGCCACCCGCCACCAGGCCGGCCGGCTCAAGCAATGGCTGCACTATCTGCGCCGCCGTTATCCCGAGGCCGAGGAGGCCTATCTGCGCGTGCGCACCATCAATGCGCCCGACGAACTGCAAGTGGCGCTGTTCGGTGCGCCCGCCCTGTCATGAAATCCAAGTCTTCTTCCAGCGGAGGCCTGGTCTATTCCACCGAGGCCGGCCGCATGTGCCCGGCCTGCCGTCAGGCCATCGCCGCCTGTGTGTGCGGCAAGAAGCTGGCGCCGCTGGGCGACGGCAAGGTGCGCGTCTCGCGCGAGACCAAGGGCCGCGCCGGCAAGGGCGTGACCCTGGTGAAGGGCCTGCCTCTGGACGAAGCGGCGCTCACGGCGCTGGGCAAGCAGCTCAAGGCCGCCTGTGGCAGCGGCGGCACGGTCAAGGACGGGGTCATCGAGATCCAGGGCGACCATTGCGACAAGGTGCTGCAGCAACTGATCGCGGCGGGCTGGCCCGCCAAGCGATCCGGCGGCTAGGCGCACATGCCCAATCGCCGTCAGCCTCGGCGGGGATAATCCGTCGATGCACGCCTCTCCCGACAAGCTCGCCGCTCCCCGCGCATTCGCCCAACTGCCGCTCTCGGGCGCCATGCTGGCCAATCTGGCCCAGCTGGGTTATGCCGAGATGACGCCGATCCAGGCCGCCAGCCTGCCGCCCGCGCTGCAAGGCCGCGACCTGATCGCCCAGGCCCAGACCGGCAGCGGCAAGACCGCCGCCTTCGCCCTGGCCCTGCTCAGCAAGCTGGACAGCGCCGACAAGGGCCTGCAGGCCCTGGTGCTGTGCCCCACGCGCGAGCTGGCCGACCAGGTGACGCAGGAGATCCGCCGCCTGGCGCGCGCCGAGGAGAACATCAAGGTGCTGACGCTGTGCGGTGGCTCGCCGATGCGGCCGCAGATCGAGAGCCTGCAGTTCGGCTGCCACATCGCGGTGGGCACGCCCGGCCGCCTCCTGGACCATCTGGAGCGCGACACCCTGGACCTCAGCGGCCTCAAGACCCTGGTGCTCGATGAAGCCGACCGCATGCTGGACATGGGCTTCTTCGACGACATCGCGGCGGTGGCCAAGCGCGCGCCCAAGCAGCGCCAGACCCTGCTGTTCTCGGCCACCTACCCGGAAGGCATTGCCAAGCTGGCGGCCCAGCTGCTGCGCGATCCGCTGGAAGTGAAGCTCAGCGCCGCGGCCACGCAGTCGCCCGCGCAGATACGGCAGATCGCCTTCGAAGTGACGGAAAACCAGCGTCTGCATGCGGTGGCCCAGCTGCTGCAACATTACCGCCCGGCCAGCACCATCGCCTTCTGCAATACCAAGCAGCAATGCCGCGATCTGGTGGAGGTGCTGCAGGCCCAGGGCTTTGTGGCGATGGCCCTGCATGGCGATCTCGAACAGCGCGATCGCGACCAGGTGCTGATCCAGTTTGCCAACCGCAGCTGCTCGGTGCTGGTGGCCACCGATGTGGCGGCGCGCGGCCTGGACATCGCCCAGCTGGAATGCGTCATCAATGTGGAGGTGACGCCCGACGCCGAGGTGCATGTGCACCGCATCGGCCGCACCGGGCGCGCCGGCGCCGAGGGCCTGGCGCTGAGCCTGGTGAGCATGGACGAGATGGGCCGCATCGGCCGCATCGAGCAACTCCAGGGCCAGGTCTTGCCCTGGCAGGGCCTGGACACGCTCACGGTAGCGCCCGGCGGCCCGCTGCTGCCGCCCATGGACACCTTGCAGATCCTGGGTGGCCGCAAGGACAAAATCCGCCCCGGCGATGTGCTGGGCGCGCTCACCGGCGAGGCCGGCTTCACCGCGGCCGAGATCGGCAAGATCAACGTCACCGACTTCCACACCTATGTGGCGGTGGCGCGCGGCATTGCAAGAGAGGCGGTCAAGCGCCTCAGCCTGGGCAAGCTCAAGGGCCGCAAGGTCAAGGTGCGGCGCCTGGCAGACTTGATCGCCGGCGAGGAGTGACGGGCAAGCGTGAATTAATGCTGTCAGCCCAATTCCTAGTCCACCGCCAGCAAACATCCGACGTTAAGTCGAGACCTATTCACATGGTCACCCCCCCATCCAAGGCCTAGTCTTGAGGCGTGGAGGCGTGAATCATCAAGACGTCGTTGGGAGAATCGAGATGAACAAGTCCGTTCCGAGCACCGCACAGGAGGGCCCCTCACCGGGCCAGTTCGAGCTGCGTTTCCAGTCGCTGTTCCACGCCGGCAAGGCGCTGGCCTTTCCCTGCGATGCGCGCGGTGACGTGCTGCTGGACACGCTGAGCGACAAGGCGCTGGAGAACTATCTGTTCGCGCGCGCCGTGGTGGGCCATGAATACGCCAACCCGGTGGTGCAGGCCTGCACCGCCTGAGTCGACGTTTTTTAAATCAATTCACTTGCCCCAGCCGTCGCGCAGGCCGGTGATCTTGTTGAACACCGGGCGCTCGGCGCGATGGTCGACACGGTCGGCCACGAAGTAGCCGTGGCGCTCGAACTGCACCTTGGTGTCGGCTGACACCGCGGCCATCGACGGCTCCAGATAGGCCGTCACCACCTTCAGGCTGGCCGGGTTCAGCACTTCCAGGAAGTCGCGCCCGCCGGCATCCGGCTGGGCCTCGGTGAAGAGGCGGTCGTACAGCCGCACCTCGGCGGCCACGCCCTCGTGCACGCCCACCCAGGTGATCACGCCCTTGACCTTGATGGCGTCCGCGCCCGGCGTGCCGCTCTTGGTATCGGGCACGATGGCCGCCAGCACGGCCGTGATCTGGCCCTCGGCATCCTTCTCGCAACCCGTGCACTCCACCACATAGCCGGCCTTCAGGCGTGCCTTGTTGCCCGGGTAGAGGCGGTGGTAGCCCTTGGCCGGCTGCTCCATGAAGTCCTCGCGCTCGATCCACAGCTCGGGGCCGAGGCTGAACTGGCGCTGGCCCAGCTCGGGCAGATGCGGATGCGCGGGTGCGCCGCTGGGCTCGCGGTGCTCAAGACTGCCGAAGATCTCGGCGTAGTTGCTGAGCTTGAGCTTGACCGGGTCCAGCACCGCCATCGCGCGCGCGGCCTTGCCTTCCAGGTCGGCGCGCAGGCAGCCGTCCAGCACGCCATAGTCCAGCCAGGCGTTCTGCTTGGTGACGCCGGTGCCTTCCACCATGGTGCGGATGCTCTCGGGCGTGTAGCCGCGCCGGCGCATGCCGACCAGGGTGGGCATGCGCGGGTCATCCCAGCCGCTCACATGGCCCTCGTCCACCAGCTGGCGCAGCTTGCGCTTGGAGGTCACCACATAGCTGAGGTTGAGGCGGCCGAATTCGTACTGGCGGGGCAGGGGCTTGGCGAGCAGGCCGCCCTCGGCCAGATGCTCCAGCAGCCAGTCGTAGAAGGGGCGCTGGTCTTCGAACTCCAGCGTGCAGATCGAGTGGCTGATGCGTTCCAGCGCGTCCTCGATCGGGTGGGCGAAGGTGTACATCGGGTAGATGCACCACTGGTCGCCGGTGTTGTGGTGGGTGGCGCGGCGGATGCGGTAGAGCGCCGGATCGCGCAGATTGATATTGGGGCTGGCCATATCGATCTTGGCGCGCAAGACCATGGCGCCATCGGCATGCTTGCCATCGCGCATCTCGCGGAAGCGCTGCAGGTGGTGCGCCACGCCCAGATCGCGGAAGGGGCTGTTCACGCCCGGGGTGGTGAAGTCGCCGCGATGCGCGCGCATCTGCTCGGGCGTCTGCTCGTCCACATAGGCGTGGCCGGCCGAGATCAGGTATTCGGCCGCGCGGTACATGAAGTCGAAGTAGTCGCTGGCGAAGAACAGGTGGGAGGTGCCGCCCTGGTTCCAGTCCCAGCCCAGCCAGGACACCATCTCCTTGATGGCGTCCACATACTCCTGCTCTTCCTTCTCGGGGTTGGTGTCGTCGAAGCGCAGATGGCAGATGCCGCCGTAGTCGCGCGCCAGGCCGAAGTTCAGGCAGATGCTCTTGGCGTGGCCGATGTGCAGATAGCCGTTCGGCTCGGGCGGGAAACGGGTGCGGATCCGGGCCGGGTCCAGCGGGCCGGCCGCATGGTGGGCCGCGTCGCCCGGGGTGCCGGCGAAATGACGCTCAGGCTGCCCGCCCTGCTGCTCCAGGTCGCGCTCGATGATGGCGCGCAGAAAGTTGTGCGGCTTGTGCGCTTCGTCGCTGGGGGCGTTGGGCTTGGCGTCGTGGGGAAGGGACATTGAGGGCGCTTCTGAAGAGAGAGAAAGGATCAGCCGCGATTTTAGAGGCCCTTGAACAGGTGGGCGTACATGCGGCTCACCGCCAGCCGGTCGGTGCTGCCATGCAGGTGCAGGCTGAGCTTGCCGGCCTCGTCGCGCACCGCCTTGGCGATCGCGTCGGCGCGCACCACCACGCTGCGGTGCACCTGCCAGAACAGGCCGGCATCCAGCTGGGGCAGCAGCTCGCGCAGCGAGATGCGCACCAAATGCTCCTTGCCGGCGGTGATGACGCGCACGTATTTGTCGGCCGCCTCGAAATACAGCACCTCGCTCACCGGCACCATCTGGATGGTGTTGCCCACGCTCACCTGCAGCAGGCGCAGCGGTGCCGCGGCGGCGGCGGGTGCACTCAGACCGGTTCCCAGCAAGGCACGCAGCTGCGCCACCGCGTTGTGCAGGGCGGGCGCGGTGTCCTCCGCCTGCGCTCGGCCACCCAGGGCCTGGCGCAGGCGCTGCACCGTCTGGGTCAGGCGCTCGCGCAGTACCGGCTTGAGCACATAGTCCACCGCCGCATGCTCGAAGGCCTGCAGCGCGTACTGGTCGTAGGCGGTGACGAACACCAGCAGCGGGAAGGGCGCGCCCTCGGGCCAGTCCTCGGCCATGGCGGCGGCCGCCTCCAGGCCGCTCAGGCCCGGCATGCGGATGTCCAGGAAGCAGACCTGCGGCCGTTTCGCCAGCGCGGCGTCCACCGCGGCCTGGCCATGGGCGGCCATCGCCACGATCTCCAGCTCGGGCCAGAGCGCGACCAGCTCGGCGCGCAAATGCTCGGCCAGCAGCGGCTCGTCTTCGGCGATCAGGGCGGTCGTGATGGTGCTCATGCCTATACAGATGTTGATTGGGCTTGCGCCTCTTGAAGTGGGATGCTGATCTCGACCCGGCAGCCGCCGGCCTCCGGGGCGCTGATGCTCAGCCCGGCCTGCTGGCCGTAGCGCGCCAGCAGGCGCTCGCGCACCTGCTGCAGGCCGAAGCGGGTGCCCGCGGTGGCGCCCTGGGCGTTCAGGCCGGCCCCGTCGTCGCTGACGCTCAGCAGCAAGACCTGACCCTGCAGCGCCGCGGCGACGCGCAGATGGCCGCCCTCGATATGCGGCTCCAGCCCGTGCTTGATGGCGTTCTCCACCAGCGGCTGCAGCAGCAGCGGCGGAATCTGCAGCGCCTGCAGCTCGGCCGGCAGGCTCAGCTCGGGCTGCAGCCGCGCGCCCATGCGCACCTGCATCAGCTGCAGATAGTCGGCGAGGCGCGCGAACTCGTCCTTGAGGCTGTGGCTGCCGCTGCGCGAGGCGTTGAGGGTGGCGCGCAGGAAGGCGATCAGCTGGTCCAGCATGGCCTGGGCGCGCGCCGGGTCCAGGCCGATCAGCACGCGCAGATTGGCCAGCGTGTTGAACAGCATGTGCGGCTCGAGCTGGGTTTCCAGCAGCTTGAGCTGGGTCTCGGCGGCCACACGGCGCGCCTGCTCGGCCTGGGCCTGGGCGGCCAGCAGCCGGCCGCGCGTGTAGAAGTAGCCGGTGGTGAGGCTGGCCATGGTGAGCGTGAACATGGCGGTGCTGGCGATGCTGCCCCAGCTGGCCTCCCACCAGTAGATCGAGCGCTGGCCCGTCAGCCAGTCGCCCAGCAGCACGCCCAGGGTGTAGCCCAGCGCCGCGCCCAGCAGCACGCAGAAGGCCATCCAGGCCCAGCCCGGCCAGCCATTGGCGCATTCGGCGTCATCCGGGTAGCGGCGGTGCAGCAGCTGGGCGATCAGGGCGCGGCCGCCGTCGATGTAGAGCCAGCATTGCATGCCGATGGCAAAGGAGTAGCTCAGCTTGGCGCCGGTATGGCGCCAGCCGGACATCGCCGCCAGCAGCAGGCCGATCAGCAGGCAGAGGGCGGCGGCATGGGCGGCATGCCTGAGCAGCCGCTGGCAGACCGGGCCGCTGTGGGCATGACCGGCAAAGCGGGGCGGGGTGGTGTGCATGGGGC
>NZ_JBYTBE010000058.1:0-15147 GCF_058788955.1 Roseateles sp. FW301-B2 | reverse complement strand
CTGCGATAATCCGCCCCTTCCCCTCCAAAAGATCGCGCGCCGCCCTGTGGCTTGGCCGCGCCTGCCCAAGCCATCATGTCCGCCGACCAGCCGTCCCCCGTCGTTCCGCGCATCGAATCCGAAGTGCGCCGCCGCCGCACCTTCGCCATCATTTCCCACCCCGACGCGGGCAAGACCACGCTCACCGAGAAGCTGCTGCTGTTCTCGGGCGCGATCCAGATCGCCGGCTCGGTGAAGGCGCGCAAGGCCTCGCGGCATGCCACCTCGGACTGGATGGAGATCGAGAAGCAGCGCGGCATTTCGGTGGCCTCGTCGGTGATGCAGATGGAATACCGCGACTGCGTCATCAACCTGCTCGACACCCCCGGCCACCAGGACTTCTCGGAAGACACCTACCGCGTGCTGACCGCCGTGGATGCGGCACTGATGGTGATCGACGCGGCCAATGGCGTGGAGCCGCAGACGCGCCGCCTGCTGCAGGTCTGCCGCGCGCGCAACACCCCCATCCTCACCTTCGTCAACAAGATGGACCGTGAGGTGCAGGAGCCGCTGGCGCTGATGGACGAGATCGAGCGCGAGCTGGGCATGACGGTCGTGCCCTTCACCTGGCCGGTGGGCATGGGCAAGCAGTTCCATGGCGTGATGGACCTGCGCCAGCAACGCATGCGCGTGTTCGCCCCCGGCGAGGACCGCGTGGCCGGCACCGAGGAGGTGCTGGACGGCCTGGACAACCCCGCCTATGCCGAGCGCTTCGGCATGCAGTACGAGAACGCCCAGGGCGAGATCGAGCTGGTGCGCGAGGCCGCGCCCGAGTTCAATCTGGAAGACTTCCTCACCGGCCAGCAGACACCGATGTTCTTCGGCTCGGCGGTCAACAACTTCGGCGTGCAGGAAATCCTCGACGCGCTGGTGGAACTGGCGCCCGCGCCCTCCGACCGCCCCGCCATGCAGCGCGTGGTCAAGCCCGAGGAGCCCAAGTTCAGCGGCGTGGTGTTCAAGATCCAGGCCAATATGGACCCGGCGCACCGTGACCGCATCGCCTTCCTGCGCGTGGCCTCGGGCCATTTCGAGCGCGGCATGCGGCTGAAGGTGGTGCGCAGCGGCAAGGAGCTGCGCCCCAACACGGTGGTGAGCTTCCTCTCGCAGCGCCGCGAGCTGCTGGACGAGGCCTTTGCCGGCGACATCATCGGCATCCCCAACCATGGCGTCTTGCAGCTGGGCGACACCATCACCGAAGGCGAGGCCCTGCAGTTCACCGGCCTGCCCTTCTTCGCGCCGGAAATGTTCCGCTCGGTGGAAGTGGCCGACCCGCTCAAGACCAAGCAGCTGCGCGCCGGCCTCACCCAGCTGGGCGAGGAAGGCGCGATCCAGGTGTTCCGCCCGATCGCCGGCAGCGTGCTGCTGTTGGGCGCGGTGGGCCAGCTGCAGTTCGAGGTGGTGGCACACCGCCTGGAGCATGAGTACGGCGTGAAGGCGCGCATCGCGCCGAGCCGCTTCCAGGTGGCGCGCTGGGTCACCTGCGACGACGAGGCCGAGCTCAAGCGCTTCATCGCCGCCAACGACCACCGCATGGCCTACGACGCGGTGGACGCGCCCACCGTGCTGGTGGAATACGCGCCCGAGCTGCGCGCGATCGAGAGCAACTGGCCCAAGATCAAGTTCCACGCCCTGCGCGAGCATGCCGGCCTGGTGTTCCAGCAGCGCCTGGATGGGTGACGGATGGCGGCCCGGCCGGGCCGTGGCAGAGTCGGGGCTTCCCTGCTGAAAGCCCGACGATGAGCACCCTCACCACCGCCCGCCTGCGCCTCGAGCCCGTCAACGAAACCCATCTCGAGGGCCTGTACGCCCTCAACAGCCTGCCCGAGGTGATGCGCTACATCACCGGCAAGCCCGACAGCCGCGAGGACACCGTGGCCATGATCGAGCGCATCCAGCAGCGCTGGGCCCAGTTCGGTTTCGGCTGGTGGGCCTTCATCGAAATCAGCAGCGGCGAAGTCATCGGCATGGGCTGCGTGCAGCACCTGGCGCGCGACCCGGCCAACCCGCTGGAGCTCGGCTGGCGCCTGCATCCGAAGCACTGGCACCGGGGCTATGCCTCGGAGGCCGCCAAGCGCATGGCCGCCTTTGCCTTCGACGAGCTGCAGGTGCCGCTGCTGTGCGCCGTCTGCCACCACGAGAACAAGGCCTCGGCCACCGTGATGCAGCGCCTGGGCATGGTCTACAAGGGCGAGGAGCGCTGGTACGAGATGGATTGCAGCGTCTACCAGATCACGCGCGACGACTGGTCGCTGCACTCGGCCAGCTAAGCCCTTCGGTTCACGATAGCGCGCGCCGCCACCTCGGGCTGCAGCATCGCGATCTCGGCGCCCAGGCGCTGTGCCAGCGCGGCGTTCAGGTGCTGGCCATGGTGCTCCAGCGTGGCCTGCGCCAGCTTGATGATGCGGCCGTTCAGGCTGCGCGCGGCCAGCGCTACCAGGGCGCGCAGGGTCAGCTCGGGATGGCGGTTCACCAGATGGCCCATCGCCTCGCGCGCCTGCTCGTTGATGGCCGCGGCGCTTTCGCGCACCAGCTCCTGCATGGCCGGCAGGCGCGCCGCCGCCAGCTCCAGCAAGCGGGTGCGCTGGTGCGAGACGCTGAAACGCTGCGTCGCGCGGGCCGCCCAGTCCATCGCGCCGGGCAGGGCCTGGGTGCCGGCGGCGCGCGCCATCAGCTGGATCAGGCAGGCGCCCATCTCGAAGCTGCACTCGGGTCGGGCCAGCTGGGCCGCCAGCTCGGCCAGCCCGGCCGACGCCGCCTCCGCCTGGCGCAGCTGCAGCGCCAGCACCACGTCCAGCGCCTTCATCAGCATGCGCAGGCGCACGCTGTCGGGATGGAGGGTGAACGCCTCCTGCAGGAATTTGTGCGCGCGCTCGATGTCGGCCAGCCCCTGCTTGCCGCCCACGTCCAGGCTGGCCACGGCCAGCGCCACCACGCCCTGGTAGTCGAGCGCGCGCGAATGCGCGCCGATGTCCAGCGCCGCGCCCAGGTGCTCGGCCGCCGCGCCGCTGTCGCCCAGGTAGAGCTGCAGCGAGCCCAGCTTCTGCAGGCGCGAGACATTGCCGGGCGAGATCTGCACCGCCTTGCCAAACACCTCGGCGGCGGCCTCGAAATCCATCTTCTCCAGCAGCGCCCGGCCATACACGTCGTAGGCATCGACATAGGCCGGGTTCTCGGCCAGCAGGGTCTCCAGCGAGCGGCAGGCCTGCTCGGGATCGGCGCCCTCCAGCGCGATCCTGGCCAGGCCCAGGCGCGCCCAGGGCACGGCCTTGTGCGCCAGCAGCGACTCCAGCATGCGCCTCGCGGCCTCCAGTTCCTTGAGCCGCAGATACAGCTCCGAGCCGATGCGGGCGGCGTAGACCTTGTAGGGCCCGCCCTCGCGGAACATGCGCTCGCAGCGCTCGGCCGCGCCGGCGTAGTCGCCCGCCTCGATGGCCTGGAACACCTCTTTGAACGCGGCCTTGCGCTCCAGCACGATGCGCAGGCGCTCCTCGAACTGGCCGCTGGTGATGGGCTTGAGCAGGTAGTCGTCCAGCGCCCCCTCCAGCGCCGCGGCCACCTGCGGGTGGCGCGCCTCGTCGGTCACCATGATGAAGGCGGTCTGCATCGGCAGGCCCTTGGACTGGCGCAGCTCGTCCAGCAGGTCCTGCCCGCTCAAGTCATGCGCCGCCTGGCGCGAGAAGTGGAACTCGCTGAGGATGATGTCGTAGGGCTGCAGCGCCGCCTTGATCATGCGGCGCGCCTCCTCGGGCCGGCGCGCCGCCTGCACCGCGGGGATGCCCAGGTCGCGCAGCATGCGGCTCAGCACCGAGCGCAGCAACTCGCTCTCGTCGATGATGAGGGCGCTGAGCCGGCCAAGCTCCAGGCCGCCGGCCCGCGCCGCGGGCGAAAGAAAGGGGTTGGATGCCACGAGTGAAGTCCTTGCAGACGCAAGGATAGGGCCGATTCCGCCCCTCAGTTCACGGCTTGATGCTGTAGTTGGCCGGCAGCCAGATGTAGCCCTTGCCATCGGGCCGCAGACGGCCGATGCCGGGGAAGGAGACATGGGTGAAGGCCAGGTACTCGCCATTGCCTGCCGCCTCGGCATAGGTCTTCTGGCGCTGCGGCATGGCGGCGCTGGAATCGCTGTCGAAGCTGATCGTCACCGTGGGGTCGGCGAACTGCACCGCGGCCACATGCATGAGGTCGCCGCCGAAGACCATCTTCTGGCCCTTGCTCTCTGCCACGTACACGGTGTGGCCCGGCGTGTGGCCGTAGGCCGGCCGGGCGCTCACGCCCGGCACCAGCTCGACGGCGCCGTCAAAGGGTTTGAGCCGGCCTGCCTCGGCATAGGGCTTGGTGGCCGCCTGCGCACCCTTGAAGCCACCTTGCGCGGCGGCCGGCGCCTGAGCCATCTGCTCGGCGCTGAGCCAGTAGTCGGCCTCACGCTTGTCCATGCGCACCACGGCGTTCGGGAAGGCCGGCTTACCGTCGAGCATCAGCCCGCTCACATGGTCGCCATGCAGATGGGTGATGTAGACCTCGTCCACCTGCTCGGGCTGGTAGCCCGCGGCCTTCAGATTGGCCAGCAGGCGTCCCGCCGACGGCCCCCAGGCGCCGGCCGTGCCGGTATCCACCAGCACCAGCTTGCCGCCGGTGTTGATCAGGAAGCCGTTGACCGAGGTCTCCAGCGGCAAGCCCAGGTAGGCGTGCTGCAGGGCGCGCAAGACCTGACCCGGCTGGTTTTCCTTTAGCAGCTTGTCCACCGGCAGGTCCAGGGTGCCGTCGTTGAGCGCGGTGATCTCGAAGTCTCCCAGCATCATGCGGTAGTAGCCGGGCGCCTGGCTCTTGACCTGGGGCGCGGCCGCCTGTACACCAGCGGTGGCCAGCGCCAGGGCCAGCACGGCAAGACGAGACATGGAGGACATGGTGATCTCCTTGGGGTTGCAAGTGGCGGGCAGGATAGCAATCCTGCCGCATCCTTGTGCAGCCCCAGGTTTTCATGCATTCATTCATGTCGCCCAGGTGTCAGGCCACCCCGGGCAAACCCTTGCGCAATGCTACGTAAAGGTAGGCCCCGTCCCTGCGCTAGGCTGAGCCCACCTACATTCGTCATTCGGTCTGCACTGCCGCGGCATGTAGAACAGCGAGCGAGAAAAAAGAAAAGCGTTTCCTCATGAGCGAACTGATACTCGAGACAACAGGGCTCAGCAAGGACTTCAAGGGCTTCACGGCGGTCGACAACGTGAACCTGCAGGTCCAGCGTGGCCATATCCACGCCCTGATCGGCCCCAACGGCGCCGGCAAGACCACCTGCTTCAACCTGCTCACCAAGTTCCTCGAGCCGACGCGCGGCAAGATCCTCTTCAACGGCATCGACATCACCGGCGAGAAGCCGGCCGAAATCGCGCGCCGCGGCGTGATCCGCTCGTTCCAGATCTCGGCCGTGTTTCCGCACCTCACCGTGCTGGAGAACGTGCGCATCGGCCTGCAGCGCTTCACCGGCACCAGCTTCCACTTCTGGAAGGGCCTGACCGGCCTGAAGCAGCTGGACGCGCGCGTGCTGGCGCTCTTGGAGCTGGTGGACCTGCGCGAGATGGCGCAGCTGAAGGCGGGCGACCTGCCCTATGGCCGCAAGCGCGCGCTGGAGATCGCCACCACCATGGCCATGGAGCCCGAGCTGATGCTGCTGGACGAGCCCACCCAGGGCATGGGCCATGAGGACGTGGAGCGCGTCACCGACCTCATCAAGCGCGTGGCCGAGGGCCGCACCGTGCTGATGGTTGAACACAATATGCGCGTGATCTCGCGCATCGCCAACCGCATCACCGTGCTGGCGCGCGGCGCGGTGCTGGCCGAGGGCGATTACGACACCGTCTCCAAGCACCCCGCGGTGCTGGAGGCCTATATGGGCAGCGAAGCCGCCGAGTTGCAAGGAGCGCATTGAGCATGAGCGAAATCGCGCTGCAAATAGAGAACCTGCACGCCTGGTACGGCGAGAGCCACATCCTGCACGGCATCAGCCTGGCCGTGCCCAAGGGTCAGGTCATGACCCTCTTGGGCCGCAACGGCGCCGGCCGCACCACCACGCTGCGCGCCATCATGGGCCTGACCGGCGCGCGCAAGGGCTCGATCAAGGTGCATGGCGTGGAGAGCATTCACCTGCCCACCCACAAGATCGCCCATCTGGGCATCGGCTACTGCCCGGAAGAGCGCGGCATCTTCGCCTCGCTCAGCACCGAGGAGAACCTGCGCCTGCCGCCGCTGCTGAAGGGCGGCCGCGCCAAGCCCATGAGCGAGCAGCAGATCTACGCCATGTTCCCCAACCTGGCCGAGCGCAAGCACAGCCAGGGCACGCGGCTCTCGGGCGGCGAGCAGCAGATGCTGGCGGTGGCGCGCATCCTGCGCGTGGGCGCCGACATCCTGCTGCTCGACGAGATCTCCGAAGGCCTGGCCCCGGTGATCGTGCAGGCGCTGGCGCGCATGATCAGGGCGCTCAAGGCCGAGGGCTTCACCGTCGTGATGGTGGAGCAGAACTTCCGCTTCGCCGCGCCGCTGGCCGACCATTTCGTCGTCATCGAGCATGGCGAGGTGGTGGAGTCGTTCCCGGCGTCGGAACTGCCCGCCAAACAAGCCAAGCTCGACGAGCTACTCAGTGTCTGAATGATTGATCAACGATCACCTAGAAGGAGACAGTCCATGAAATCCAGCAGCTTCAAACGCATCGCCCTGGCCAGCCTGCTTGCCTGCGGCGGCGCGGCCCAGGCCCAGATCTCGGGGGATGTGGTCAAGATCGGCATCATCACCGACATGTCCAGCGTCTATGCCGACATCGACGGCGCTGGCGGCGTCGAGGCCATCAAGATGGCGATCGCCGACATGAAGGGCCAGGTGGCCGGCAAGAAGATCGAGGTGCTGTTCGCCGACCACCAGAACAAGGCCGACGTGGCCGCCTCCAAGGCGCGCGAGTGGATCGACACCCAGGGCCTGGACCTGCTGATCGGCGGCACCAACTCGGGCACCAACCTGGCCATGGCCAAGATCGCGGCCGAGAAGAAGCGCCCCTTCATCTCGATCGGCGCCGGCACCTCGCGCATGACCAACGAGGACTGCACGCCCTACACCATCCACTACGCCTACGACACCGTGGCCCTGGCCAATGGCACGGGCGCGGCCGTCACCAAGGGCGGCGGCAAGAGCTGGTACTTCCTGACCGCCGACTATGCCTTCGGCGCCTCGCTGCAGAACGACACCTCGGCGGTGGTCACCAAGAGCGGCGGCACCGTCAAGGGCGCCGTCAAGCACCCGCTCAACGCCAGCGACTTCAGCTCCTTCCTGCTGCAGGCGCAGGGCTCGGGCGCGCAGATCCTGGGCCTGGCGAATGCCGGCGGCGACACCATCAACGCCATCAAGGCGGCCAACGAGTTCGGCATCACCAAGACCATGAAGCTGGCCGGCCTGCTGATGTTCATCAACGACATCCACTCGCTGGGCCTGAAGACCACCGAGGGCATGTACCTGACCGACAGCTGGTACTGGAACCAGAGCCCCGAGGCGCGCGCCTGGAGCCGCCGCTTCTTCGAGAAGATGAAGCGCATGCCTTCGTCGATCCAGGCCGCCGACTACTCGGCCGCCATGCATTACCTGAAGGCCGTGGAAGCCGCCAAGAGCGACGACGCCGACAAGGTGCTGGCCAAGATGAAGGACACGCCAATCAACGACATGTACACCAAGGGCACGATCCGCAAGGAAGACGGCCGCGGCGTGCACGACATGTTCCTGCTGCAGGTGAAGAGCCAGAAGGAGTCCACCGAACCCTGGGACTACTTCAAGGTCGTGACGCGCATCCCGGGCGACGAGGCCTTCACCAAGCTGGCCGACTCCAAGTGCCCGGCCGTGAAGAAGTGATGATGAAAAGAAAAGCTTGAGCAGGCTGAACCGAGATGACTGATTTCTTTGGCATACCGCTGCCCGCCCTCCTGGGGCAGCTGCTGCTGGGCCTGGTGAATGGCTCGTTCTACGCGATGCTGTCGCTGGGCCTGGCGGTCATCTTCGGCATGCTCAACATCATCAACTTCGCCCATGGCGCGCTCTACATGATGGGCGCCTTCCTGGCCTGGATGGGCCTGGAATACCTGGGCATCAACTACTGGGCCATGCTGCTGCTGGCGCCGCTGGTGGTGGGCGCGCTGGGCATCGTGATCGAGCGCGCGCTGCTGCAATGGCTCTACAAGCTGGACCATATCTATGGCCTCTTGCTGACCTTCGGCATCACCCTCGTCACCGAGGGCATCTTCCGCAGCTTCTACGGCGTCTCGGGCCAGCAGTACGCGGTGCCCGAGGCCCTGCAGGGCGCCACCAACCTGGGCTTCATGATCCTGCCCAATTACCGCGCCTGGGTGGTGGTGGCCTCCATCACCGTCTGCATCGCGGTCTGGGCCCTGATCGAGAAGACCTCGCTGGGCGCCACGCTGCGCGCCGGCACCGAGAACGCCAAGCTGGTGCAGGCCTTCGGCATCAATGTGCCGCGCATGATCACCCTCACCTACGCCGGCGGCGTGGCACTGGCCGCCTTTGCGGGCGTGCTGGCCGCGCCCATCCTGCAGGTCTCGGCGCTGATGGGCAGCAATCTCATCATCGTGGTGTTCGCGGTGGTGGTGATCGGCGGCATGGGCTCCATCCTCGGCTCCATCCTCACCGGTCTGGGCCTGGGCGTGATCGAGGGCCTGACCAAGGTGTTCTATCCCGAGGCCTCCAACACCGTGGTGTTCGTGGTGATGGCCATCGTCTTGCTGGTCCGCCCGGCGGGTCTGTTCGGAAAAGAGAAATGAACGGAAGAAACCCCCTGCCCGGCTACGCCGCCCTGTTCATCGCCATCGCGGCGCTGCCGCTGCTGGGCGTGTACCCCATCTTCGTGATGAAGGTGCTGTGCTACGCCCTGTTCGCCTGCGCCTTCAACCTGCTGATCGGCTACACCGGCCTGCTGAGCTTCGGCCATGCCGCCTTCCTGGGCACGGCCGCCTATGTGGCCGGCCATGCGCTCAAGGTCTGGGGCCTGCCGGCGCCGCTGGGCGTGCTGCTGGGCGCGGCCTGCGCCGGCGCGATGGGCCTGCTGTTCGGCCTGCTGGCGATCAAGCGCGCCGGCATCTACTTCTCGATGATCACGCTGGCGCTGAGCCAGATGCTGTTCTTCGTGTTCCTGCAAGCCTCCTTCACCGGCGGCGAGGACGGCCTGCAATCGGTGCCGCGCGGCAGCCTGCTGGGCCTGGACCTGACGCAAGACCTGACCCTGTTCTATGTGGTGCTGGGGATCTTCATCGCCGCCTTCTGGCTGATCTACCGCACCGTGCACTCGCCCTTCGGCCAGGTGCTGACCTCGATCCGCGAGAACGAGCCGCGCGCCATCTCGCTGGGCTACGACGTCGATCGCTTCAAGCTGGTGGCCTTCGTGCTCTCGGCCACCCTGGCCGGCCTGGCCGGCGCCACCAAGACCCTGGTGCTGGGCTTTGCCACCCTCACCGACGCGATCTGGACCACCTCGGGCCTGGTGATCCTGATGACCCTGGTGGGCGGCATGGGCACCATGATCGGCCCGATGGTGGGCGCGCTGATCATCATCGCGCTGGAAAACAAGATCGGCGACCTGGGCCAGGCGCTGGCCAACCTCACCGGCATCGCCTGGTTCAACGGCCTGGGCGAATCGGTGAGCCTGGTGACCGGCCTGATCTTCATCGTCTGCGTGCTGGCCTTCCGCCGCGGCGTGGTGGGCGAGGCCTGGGCGCTGTGGGAGAAGCTGCGCGCACCGCGCGCCTCCTAGCCCCGGCCGCATGGGCGGCGGGCCACACCGGCCCGCATGCCAGAATCCCGCCCATGAGCCCTCCCCGCGGCCCGGCCCAGATCGCCGACCTGCCCAAGTTCGATGCCCTGATCGACGCCCGCTCGCCCGCCGAGTACGCGCTCGACCACATTCCCGGCGCCATCAATTGCCCCGTGCTCGACGATGCCGAGCGCATCGTCGTCGGCACGCTCTACAAGCAGCAGGGCGCCTTCGAGGCGCGGCGCGTGGGCGGCGCGATGGTGGCGGCCAATCTGGCGCGCCATCTGCAGACCGCGTTCAAGGACAAGCCGCACGACTGGAAGCCGCTGATCTATTGCTGGCGCGGCGGCATGCGCAGTGGCTCCATGGTGCAGTGGCTGCGCCTGGTGGGCTGGGACGCCCAGCAGCTGGCGGGCGGCTACAAGCGCTACCGCGCCCATGTGATCGAGTCGCTAGCCCGCCTGGCGCCGCAGCTGCCGCTGCAGGTGCTGTGCGGCGCCACCGGCAGCGCCAAGACGCGCGTGCTGCAGGCGCTGCAGCGCCAGGGCGCCCAGGTGCTGGACCTGGAGGGCCTGGCCTGCCACAAGGGCTCGATGCTGGGGGCCCTGCCCGGCCAGCCGCAGCCCTCGCAGAAAGCCTTCGAGACCACGCTGGCCGATGCCATCGAGGGCTTCGACCTCGGCCGCCCGGTGTTCGTGGAGGCCGAGAGCCGCAAGATCGGCAAGCTGAGCCTGCCCACCGCCCTGCTGGAGCGCCTGCGCGAAAGCCCCTGCATCGAGATTGCCGCCAGCGACGCCGCGCGCCAGGCCTTTCTGCTGCGCGACTACGCCTACCTGGGCGAGGACCGCGAGGCCCTGGCCGCCATCCTCGACCGCCTGCGCGCCACCCATGGCCATGAGGTGGTGAACCGCTGGCAGGCCTGGGCGCGCGCCGGCGAACTGGCGCCGCTGTTCGCCGAGCTCACCCAGCTGCACTACGACCCGCATTACGCGCGCTCGCAGGCCAGCAATTTCAAGCACTGGGGCGAACGGCGTCAGCTCGCCGCCGAGGCCTTGGACGAGCCGGCGATCGAGGCCTTGGCGGCCGGCTTGCTCGGCTGACGCGCAAACACCAGTACATTGCCCGCCATCACCAGCGCCAGCCCCAGCAGCGCCGGCGCGCTCCAGGCATAGCCCTCGGCCCAGGCCGAGACGTTCAGCGCCACCACCGGGAACAGCACGGTGGCATAGGCGGCGCGCTCCGGGCCCAGGCGACCCACCAGGGTCAGGTAGGCGGTGAAGCCGATCACCGAGCCCGGGATGGCCAGGTAGAGCAGCGCGGCGCTGTAGCGCCAGCCCGGCTCGTAGCTGAAGGGCACGCCGGCCAGCAGGCAGTAGCTCAGCAGCACCAGGGTGCCCACCAGCATGCCCCAGGCATTCGTCTGCGCCGGCGCCAGGCCGCGGCCCTGCAGCGCGGCCGAGAGCAGATTGCCGGTGGAAAAGCACAGCGTGCCGGCCAGCGCCCAGGCCAGGCCCTGCAGGCTCGCACTGCTGGCACGGCCGATCTCGGGCCAGAACAGCGCCAGCAAGCCCGCCAGGCCCAGCAGGCCGCCGGCCAGCACGCGCGGCGCCAGCACACGGCCGTGGATGAGGCGCGCCAGCAGGGCATTCCAGAGCGTGGCGCTGGAGAACACCACCGCCACCAGGCCGCTCGCCAGGGTCTGGCTGGCCTGCAGAAAGCACACGAAGTTGCAGCAGAACAGGCACAGGCCCTGGCCCAGCACCCACAGCGCGGCCTTGCCGCGCGGCGGCTGCAGGCGCCGCTGCCAGGCCAGCCAGGCAAACAGGATCAGGGCCGCGAGGCCGAAGCGGTAGGCGATCGAGAGCGGGATCGCCACCACGCCGAGCTGCCATTTCAGTGCGATCCAGGTGGTACCCCAGATCAGCACCACCAGGGGGTAGAGAAAAATTGCATTCATGGCCGCCAGCATGGCAGGCAAGGCGCCGGAAACTTGCACGATCCTGCGCTTTGCAGCCTGCCGCGCCGGCACGGCACGCCGGCCTTGGTTAGCATGGCGGCACCATGCCAGCTCGCCCGCTATTGCCCGAACGCGTCGACCAGGTGCTGAGCCGCTCGCGCGCCCGCGCCGAGCGCCGCAGCGCGCTGGGCGACGGCCTCGAGCTGGTGCAATGGGCCAATGCGCATGACCGCACCGCCTATCTGCAGCCCGGCCATCACACGCTCTCGGTCTATCTGGAAGGTGGCTGGCAGACCGAGCTGCTGGGCCAGCCCGGCGCCCATGGTTCGCCCGGCTGCCACTGCCTGCTGCCGGCCGAGCATGAGTCGCAATGGCTGATCGGCAGCCCGCAGCGCTTCGTGCACCTGTACTGGAGCGGCAGCGCCTGGGCCGACCGCGTGGTGCAGCTGCTCGACGCCGAGCCGCGCGGCATGAGCTTGCAGACGCGCATCTTTGCCCAGGATGCCGCGCTGGCCGGCTGGGCCCGCGCGGTGACGGCGCTGGACTGGGCCGACCCGCTGCAGCGCCTGCGCGCGCAGGAGCTCAGCCATGCCGCGCTGGACCGCCTGCTGCTGCAGGCCGCCACCCCGGCACAGCGCGGCGCGGCGCTGCGGCCCCGGGGCGGCCTCGCCAGCGCCACGCGGCGCCAGCTGCTGGCCTATGTGGAAGCGCATCTGGCCGGCCCCAGCGAGGCGCTGAGCCTGGCCCGCCTGGCCGGGCTGGCGCATCTCTCCGAATTCCATTTCGCGCGCATGTTCCGCGTCGCCATGGGCTGCTCGGTGCAGCAATGGATCGCGCAGCGCCGCCTGCGGCGCGCGCAGGAACTGCTGCGCCATGGTCGCATGGGGCTGGCCGAGATCGCGCTGCAATGTGGCTATGCCAGCCCCAGCCACCTGAGCCACAGCCTGAAACGCGCGCTCGGCATCACGCCCAGCCAGTACCGCAGGCAAGTTCAGGCGTAGCATCGGCGCGTCCGCGTTAGCCACCTACCGCCGCCGCCATGCCTCATACGCTCGCACCCAGCACAGGCTGGAAGGAACAGATCGCCGCCGACGAGGCCCAGCGCTTCGACGCCTATGTGGAGATCTTCCGCGCCATCCAGGCGCGCAAGTCGCGTAAATATGGCGCCGGCCGCACCCTGCACCGCAAGCAGCTGACGGCCGCCCGCGGCCTGCTGGAGGTGCTGGGCGATTTGCCCGAGTTCGCGCGCCACGGCCTGTTCGCTGCACCGGGGCGTTATGAGACCTGGCTGCGCCTGTCCAACGGCGGCCTCGACCACGCGCCCGACAAGACCCCCGACATCCGCGGCCTCGCCATCAAGGTGCTGGGCGTGCAGGGCGAAGCGGCGCTGGGCAACGGGCCGGCCAAGAGCCAGGACTTCCTGCTCATCAACCAGGAGAAGTTCGCCTTCCCCAGGAGCGACGAGTTCGTGGCCTTCGTGCAGGCGGCCGCCGATGGCGGCGGTGCGCTGCTCAAGCACCTCTTCAAGCGCTACGGCCCGCTGGGCGGCGTGGCGCAGCTGGCCAGCATGCTCAAGACCGTGAGCCGGCCCTTCGGCGGCTTTGCCACCGAGCCCCTGCACAGCGTCCTGCCGATCGCCTGCGGCCCCTATGCGGTGCGCGTGCGCCTGGTGCCGGCCGCATCCAATGGCGGCGCCACGCCGGGCGCCAAGGCGAAGAAGAAAGCAGCAGACTTCTGGGGCGCCGACTTTGCCGCCCGCCTGGCCAGCCAGGAGCTGGCCTGGGAGCTGCAGCTGCAGCCCTTCGTGAACGAGAGCCACACGCCGATCGAGGACGCCTCGGTGAACTGGGACACGCCCTACACCACCGTGGCGCGCCTGCTGCTGCCGCAGCAGGACAGCGGCTCCGCGGCCGGCCAGGCGCTGGCACAACAGGCCGAGGCCGGCGTGTTCGACCCCTGGCAGGCCCTAGCCGCGCACCGCCCGCTGGGCGAGGTGCAGCGCGCGCGCAAGGTGGTGTACTTCGCCAGCCAGCAGGGCCGCGGCGCGGCATAGACCAACAGTCTGCCGCCCCCACATGCGCCGCTCATCCAGCTTTGTTCTCCTGGCCGCCCTGCTGCTCGCGCTGGCCGGCACCGCCCGGGCCGCGGATGGCGACATCCTCGCCCGCACGACCATGGCCGTGCCCGCGGATGCGCCCTATGTGGCCGAGCAGATCGTCTACGAGTCGGACGGGCTGCGCATCGCCGGCTTTCTGTCCTATCCCAAGTCCGCGCCCGCCGGGCCGGCCCGGCTGCCCTGCGTGATCTGGAACCGCGGCGGCAACCGCGAATTCGGCGCCATCACGCCCGCCTTCTTCCTCGCGCGGGCCGCGCGCCTGGCGAGCTGGGGCTATGTGCTATTCGCCTCCAACTACCGAGGCGCGCCGGGCTCGGAGGGCCGCGAGGAATTCGGCGGCGCCGATGTCAACGATGTGCTGAACGGGCTGCGCGTGTTCGACCAGCTGCCCTTTGCCGACCCGGCGCGCATCGGCATGTGGGGGCACTCGCGCGGCGGCATGATGACCTATCTGGCGCTCACCCGCAGCGACCGCATCCGCGCCGCCATCGTCGGCGCGGGGCCGACCGACCTGGCCCGCTGGATCCGCGAGCGGCCAGAGATGGAGAGCGAGGTCGCAGCCGAGCTGGTGCCGCAATGGGTCACGCAGCGCAGCAAGGCCATCGCCGAGCGCTCGGCGCTGCGCTTCGTCGAGCGCCTGCCGAAAAACGTGCCCATGCTGCTGATGCACGGCAGCGCCGACAAGCGCGTCAACCCGCGCGACTCGATGGACATGGCCCAGGCCCTGTTCGCCAGCCAGCGGCCGTTCCGGCTCTTGATCGTCGAGGGCGCCGACCACACCTTCAGCGAACGCCCCGACGACTACAACCTCGCCGCGCGCGACTGGCTGGACCGCTACGTACGCGACCGCGCCCCGCTGCCCGACCTGACGCCGCATGGGCGCTGATGATCACCAGCGCCCATGCGCCTCCAACTGACCCAATCTCCATAACGCCTCGGGCACGCGCATACCGCTGAGGCGGCCATCGGCGTCAGCAGCGAAACTTGTGGGGTGGCGGATTCGCCGGGCTGATATTGGGGCGTGGATTGGCGGGCGAGCCATGGAAACCAAATAGGGGCGCGCGGTGCGGCTCAGGCACACGGCCGATGGCAGGGAGCGCGACCGTGTGATGCAGAAAAACTGCGCCCTGGAACCTAGTTGGGCCTCAAGATCGCTCACCCTATTTGACCTGCTCGGGTTTATCGAGACAGTAATTCCTAGAAGACGGCGGGTTGCAGGTCTTGGCGGAGTTGCTGTTTGAA
>NZ_JBYTBE010000057.1:0-17411 GCF_058788955.1 Roseateles sp. FW301-B2 | reverse complement strand
GTCTTGCCGTGGTCAACGTGACCAATCGTGCCCACGTTCACGTGGGGCTTGGTACGTTCGAATTTACCTTTTGCCATTTCAATTCTCCAGAAAAGAGCATCCGCCAGTCTGTTGGTTTAGCGTTTCCGCAGTGCCCTGATGCCCCGGCGACTGGCAACCGGGAGAGCCTCTGCGAAGACGATTCTTGAAATCAAGCAGCCGGGGCATGCGCCCCGGCTTGGGATCACTTGCCGCGGGCAGTGATGATGGCGTCGGCCACGTTCTTAGGAGCTTCGGCGTAGTGCTTGAACTCCATCGTGTACGTCGCACGGCCTTGTGTGGCAGAACGCAGCGTGGTCGAGTAGCCGAACATTTCGGACAGGGGCACTTCGGCCTTGATGATCTTGCCGCCGCCGACCATGTCGTCCATGCCCTGCACCATGCCGCGACGGCTGGACAGATCGCCCATCACCGTACCAGCGTAGTCTTCCGGCGTCTCGACTTCCACGGCCATCATCGGCTCCAGGATCACCGGCGAAGCCTTGCGGCAGCCGTCCTTGAAGCCCATCGAAGCGGCCATCTTGAAGGCGTTTTCGTTCGAGTCAACTTCATGGTAGGAACCGAAGGTCAGCGTGACCTTCACGTCCACCACGGGGTAGCCCGCCAGCACGCCGTTCGGCAGGCTGTCGATCACACCCTTTTCCACCGCGGGAATGAACTCGCGAGGCACCACACCACCCTTGATGGCATCGACGAACTCGAAGCCCTTGCCCGGCTCTTGCGGCTCGACGGTCAGCACGACGTGGCCGTACTGGCCCTTACCGCCCGACTGACGCACGAACTTGCCTTCCACGTCGGTGGCGGTCTTGCGAATGGTTTCGCGATAGGCCACTTGCGGCTTGCCGACGTTGGCTTCCACGCCGAATTCGCGCTTCATGCGGTCGACAATGATTTCCAGGTGCAGCTCGCCCATGCCCGAGATGATGGTCTGGCCCGACTCTTCGTCGGTACGCAGACGGAAGGACGGATCTTCCTTGGCCAGACGGCCCAGGGCGATACCCATCTTTTCCTGGTCGGCCTTGGTCTTGGGCTCGACGGCCTGCGAAATCACCGGCTCGGGGAACACCATCTTTTCCAGCGTGATGATGGCTTCGGGATCGCACAGGGTTTCGCCCGTGGTCACGTCCTTCAGGCCCACGCAGGCAGCGATGTCACCGGCCAGAATTTCCGAGATTTCTTCGCGCTGGTTGGCGTGCATCTGCAGAATACGGCCGATACGCTCCTTCTTGGCACGGATCGGGTTGTAGACCGAGTCGCCCGACTTCAGCACGCCCGAGTAGACGCGCACGAAGGTCAGCTGACCGACATACGGGTCGGTCATCAGCTTGAAGGCCAAGGCCGAGAACTTCGCTTCGTCGGAAGCGTCGCGCGAGGCCGGCTGGTCGTCTTCATCCGTGCCGGGCACGGGAGGCACGTCCACCGGCGAGGGCAGGAAGTCGATCACGCCGTCCAGCATGCGCTGCACGCCCTTGTTCTTGAAGGCGGTGCCGCAGAACATCGGCTGGATTTCAGCAGCCAGCGTACGCACACGGATACCTTGCATGATTTCAGCTTCGCTGAGCTCACCGGTTTCCAGGTACTGGTTCATCATGTCTTCGCTCGACTCGGCAGCCGCTTCAACCAGGTTGTCGCGCCACTTCTGCGCGTCAGCCTGCAGCTCGGCAGGGATGTCGCGGTAGTCGAACTTCATGCCCTGGGAAGCCTCATCCCAGTAGATCGCCTTCATCTTGATCAGGTCGACGACGCCCTTGAAGTTGTCTTCAGCGCCGATGGGGATCACGACGGGCACCGGATTGGCCTTCAGGCGCAGACGCATCTGGTCATAGACCTTGAAGAAGTTGGCGCCGGTGCGGTCCATCTTGTTCACGAAGGCCAGACGAGGCACCTTGTACTTGTTGGCCTGGCGCCAGACGGTTTCCGACTGGGGCTGCACGCCACCCACGGCGCAATAGACCATGCAAGCGCCGTCCAGCACGCGCATCGAACGCTCGACTTCAATCGTGAAGTCCACGTGCCCAGGGGTGTCGATGATGTTGAAGCGATGCTCCGGATAGGACATGTCCATGCCCTTCCAGAAGCAGGTGGTCGCAGCCGACGTGATGGTGATACCACGCTCCTGCTCTTGCTCCATCCAGTCCATGGTGGCAGCGCCGTCGTGCACTTCACCGATCTTGTGGTTCACGCCCGTGTAAAACAGGATACGTTCGGTCGTGGTGGTCTTGCCAGCATCGATGTGCGCAGAGATACCGATATTGCGGTAGCGCTCGATGGGGGTCTTGCGGGCCATGATGTGACTCCAAATGCATTGAGCCGCCAACGGGTTGGTAAAAACCCGAGGCGGCTGGAACGGTGTAGTTTAGAAGCGGAAGTGCGAGAAGGCCTTGTTGGCTTCTGCCATGCGGTGCACTTCGTCACGCTTCTTCATCGCGCCGCCGCGGCCTTCGGAGGCCTCCAGCAGCTCGTTGGCGAGGCGCTGTGCCATCGACTTCTCGCCGCGCTTGCGGGCCGATTCCTTCAGCCAACGCATGGCCAGAGCCATACGGCGGACGGGGCGAACTTCCACGGGAACTTGGTAGTTCGCACCGCCAACGCGGCGTGACTTCACTTCGACCATGGGCTTCACGTTGTTCAAGGCGACGATGAACACTTCCAGCGGATCCTTGCCGACCTTCTTCTCGATTTGCTCGAGGGCGCCATAAATGATGCGTTCGGCGACGGCCTTCTTGCCGGACTCCATCACAACATTCATGAACTTGGACAGATCAACATTGCCGAACTTGGGATCAGGCAGGATCTCGCGCTTGGGTACTTCGCGACGACGTGGCATGGGATTCTTCCTCTTGCTTCAGTTTGGCTCGGGGCTTAAGCCCGTCACCGTTGAACGACCACCAACATCAGGGGTCATCCACTTACTCGGCTGCTACCGCTCTACTGAGCCAGCACAAACCGCTAAATATCCGACGACAGCCTAGACGATGCTAGTGCCGCGCCATGACAAACTCTTGATGCTTACTTCTTCGGGCGCTTGGCGCCGTACTTGGAACGCGATTGCTTGCGATCCTTCACGCCCTGCAGGTCCAAGGAACCGCGCACGATGTGGTAACGCACACCAGGCAAGTCCTTGACACGGCCGCCGCGCACGAGCACGACGCTGTGCTCTTGCAGGTTGTGGCCTTCACCGCCGATGTACGAGATCACCTCGAAACCGTTGGTCAGGCGCACCTTGGCAACCTTACGAAGCGCCGAGTTCGGCTTCTTCGGGGTCGTGGTGTACACGCGGGTGCAAACGCCGCGGCGCTGCGGGCAGTCCTGCATCGCCGGCGACTTGGATTTCGTGACCTCGACCTGACGGCCGTGGCGCACGAGCTGATTGATGGTTGGCATAAGTAACTTGTTCCCGTTTGAAGTCACAATCTTCGATGGACTGACCACGACGGCCAGCAACCCTGCCACGCAACATCTGACGAAAAGCCAAAAGCGCACGACACCATGCAGCCGCATGACGCTGTGCGCAAACTTTCCGGACGCTGATGCCTAGGCGCAGCAAGGCCCATTGAAGAGCCCGCGATTGTAGATCACAAGCGGGCGCGTGCACAAGTGGCGTGCCGGCCGCCCCGGCGGACGCTATGCTCCCAGCCTGTGCCCTGCCAGAGATTCCACCGTGTCAAGCTCGCCCATGCCCCCAAAAGCCGTCATCGACACCCAGGTTGTGATGGATTGGCTGGTTTTTGGCGAGCCCTCGGTGCTGCCGCTGGCACAGGCGCTGCGCGCCGGGAGCCTGCGCTGGGTTGGCAGTCCGCCGATGCGCGCCGAGTTGCTGCATGTGCTGGGGAGAGGTATTGCGGCCAGCCGGCGGCCCGATATTCAAAGCATTGAGGCGGCCTTCGAGCAATGGTGCTCGCCCGTCCATGAGCCCTCGCCACCCGCGGTACGCCTGATGTGCCGCGACCCGGACGATCAAATGTTCATCGATCTGGCGATTGCTCAGCATTGCGCCTGGCTGATTTCGCGCGACCGCGCCGTGCTCGCACTGGCGAAGCGTGCGCGCGCTTTCGGTCTGAGCATCCTCACGCCACAGGCTTGGCTCAAGAGCCAGCCAAGCGTGGCGGACAGCACGGCGCCGCTCGAATTCAGCCCGTGAAAGGTAAGCCGGATGGTCAGCATCACGCGCACCATGGCCGAGCAACTGAGTTTGCCGGGTCTTGAGCCTGCTAGGACGGGGCTGTTCCGGCCTGAAGTCATCAACAGCTGGCGCGGCGAGCCGGAAGGCTATACATTGTTCCTGGCCCTCTTTCCCCGGCCCGAGGATGCGCGGCAGATCGCTCGAGCGGCCGCTGCGCTGCGCGGCCGACATGGACTGACTAGCGCTTGTTTGCCACCCGAGCGCTTGCACATCACGCTGCACGCCGTTGCAAAGTTCCGGGAGTTAATCCCTCAAGCGCCCATCGACGCCGCCCGCGCTGCCGCGGCGCGCGTCAGCTGCACGTCACTGCCCATCGTCTTCGACCACGCGATGAGCTTTCCGCCGAGCAAAGCCTTTGTGTTGCGCTGCGATGCCAGCAGCGCCGCTGGCATCGCACGACTGAGGCAGTTGCTCGCACTCGAACTACGCCGTTTCGGACTTCGGCCCGATGCGTCCAGTACGCCTCACATGACGATGCTCTACCAGTCCGGATTCGTCGCCGAGCACAGCATTGCGCCCATCGACTGGATCGCGACACGCTATGCCCTGATCCTCAGCCATAAAGGGGTTACCCATCACCAGTGGCTTGGCGAATTGGCGATGCCGCCCGCCGCCTCATAAGCCGCCGAAATCCGATCCGGCATGAAAAAAGGGCTGCCGAATCGGCAGCCCTTCTAGGCGTAAAGCCCGCGCTGACTTGATCAGTCGGCGCTGCGATCGCTCGCGTCGTCCACGGCGGCCAACTGCGCTGCAGCCATTTCCTCGGCTTCCTGCATGGCGATGGCGCGGCGCTCGGCGTCGTCCATCTCTTCCTTGACGCGGCGAGCATCGTGGAAGGCCATGCCGGTACCGGCCGGGATCAGGCGGCCGACGATGACGTTTTCCTTCAGGCCGCGCAGCTCGTCGCGCTTGCCCATGATGGCAGCCTCGGTCAGCACGCGGGTGGTTTCCTGGAAGGAAGCCGCCGAGATGAAGGAGTCGGTCGACAGCGAAGCCTTGGTGATACCCAGCAGCACGTCGGCATGGGTGGCAATCATCTTGCCTTCCTTGCGCAGACGGTCGTTGGTGTCCAGCAGCTCCGAGCGTTCCACCTGCTCGTTGACGATGTAGTTCGAGTCGCCCGAGTTCGTGATCTGCACGCGACGCAGCATCTGGCGAACGATCACCTCGATGTGCTTGTCGTTGATCTTCACGCCCTGCAAGCGATACACGTCCTGCACTTCGTCGACGATGTAGCGAGCCAGCTCTTCGATACCCAGCAGGCGCAGGATGTCTTGCGGATCGGCCGGGCCGTCCACAATCAGCTCACCGCGGTTGACCACCTGGCCTTCGTGCACCAGGATGTTCTTTTCCTTGGGCACCAGCTCTTCGTGCTTGTTGCCGTCCGGATCGGTGATCTCCAAGCGCACCTTGCCCTTGGTTTCCTTGCCGAAGGAGACCGTACCGGTCTGCTCGGCCAGCACGCCGGCATCCTTGGGCGAGCGGGCTTCGAAAAGCTCGGCCACACGCGGCAGACCGCCGGTAATGTCTCGAGTCTTCTGGCCTTCCACCGGGATACGCGCCAGCACTTCACCAGGCGCGAGGTCTTGGCCGTCGCGGATCTGGATCAGCGAGCCGACCTGGAAGCCGATCGTCACCGAGTGGTCGGTGCCGGGGATCTTCACCTCGTTGCCATTGGCGTCCAGCAGCTTGACCTGCGGACGCACCACCTTGGCGGCGCCACGACGCTTCGGATCGATCACCACCAGCGTGGACAGACCGGTCACCTCGTCGACCTGCTTGGCCACGGTGACGCCCTCTTCCACATTCTCGAACTTCGCCTGACCGGCGAATTCCGTGATGATGGGTCGGGTCAGCGGATCCCAGTTCGCCAAGATCAGGCCAGCCTTGATGGTCTGGTCGGCCTTGATGTTGAGGATCGCGCCGTACGGCACCTTGTGGCGCTCGCGCTCGCGGCCATGCTGGTCGCTGATGATGATTTCGCCGGAACGCGAAATCACCACCAGTTCGCCCTTGCCGTTGGTGACGTAGCGCATCGTGGCATTGAAGCCGATGATGCCGTCCGACTTGGCTTCGACACTGGAGGCCACCGCTGCACGCGAAGCCGCACCACCGATGTGGAAGGTACGCATGGTCAGCTGGGTACCCGGCTCACCGATCGACTGTGCGGCAATCACGCCCACGGCCTCGCCGGTGTTGACCAGGCCGCCGCGGCCCAGATCGCGGCCATAGCACTTGGCGCAGAGGCCGAAGCGCGTGGCGCAGGTCAGCGGCGTGCGGACCTTCACCTCGTCCACGCCGGCTTGTTCCAGCATGTCCAGGTTGTCTTCGTCCAGCATATGACCGGCCGGCAGCAGCAGGCCTTGCGTCTCCGGGTGCAGCACATCGATGGCTGCCACGCGGCCGAGGATGCGGTCGCGCAGCGATTCGATCACTTCACCACCCTCGACCAGGGCGCGCATCGCGATGCCGTTGTCGGTGCCGCAATCGGCTTCCGTCACGACCAGATCCTGGGTCACGTCCACCAGACGACGCGTCAGGTAGCCCGAGTTCGCGGTCTTCAACGCCGTATCCGCCAGGCCCTTACGAGCACCGTGGGTGGAGATGAAGTACTGCAACACGTTCAGGCCTTCGCGGAAGTTCGCCGTGATCGGCGTCTCGATGATCGAGCCATCCGGCTTGGCCATCAGGCCCCGCATACCAGCCAACTGGCGAATCTGGGCCGCAGAACCGCGGGCACCCGAGTCGGCCATCATGTAGATGGAGTTGAAGGACTCCTGATCCACTTCCTTGCCGTTGCGGTCGATGGTCTTCTGCTTGGACAGCTGGGTCATCATGACCTTACCGACTTCGTCGCCGGTCTTGCCCCAGATGTCCACCACCTTGTTGTAGCGCTCGCCGGCGGTCACCAGGCCCGAGACGTACTGCTGCTCGATTTCCTTGACTTCCTTTTCGGCACGCTCGATCAGCTGCACCTTCTCCTTGGGCACCAACATGTCGTCGATGGCGATGGAGATGCCCGCACGCGTGGCCAGCTTGAAACCGGATTGCAGCAGCTTGTCTGCCAGCACCACGGTTTCCTTCAGGCCGCACTTGCGGAACGAGGTGTTGATCAGGCGCGAGATTTCCTTCTTCTTCAACGCCTTGTTGATGTTCGAGAACGGCAGGCCCTTGGGCAGGATCTCGCTCAACAGGGCACGACCGACGGTGGTGTCCACCAGCTTGGTCTCGGGCACCCATTCACCGTCCGCACCCTTGCTGTACTCGGTCAGGCGCACGGCGATCTTGGCGGTGATCTCGACCACGCCGTTCTCCAGCGCGCGCAGCATTTCGCTGACGTCGGAGAACACCAGGCCTTCGCCCTTGGCGTTGATGCGATCGCGGGTGGCGTAGTACAGGCCCAGC
Organism: Roseateles sp. FW301-B2; assembly: GCF_058788955.1. Lineage (NCBI taxonomy): Bacteria > Pseudomonadati > Pseudomonadota > Betaproteobacteria > Burkholderiales > Sphaerotilaceae > Roseateles > Roseateles sp. FW301-B2. The sequence continues at coordinate 9,784 of NZ_JBYTBE010000057.1, read as the reverse complement.
ACCACGTCTTGCGACGGCACGATGGAGGGCTCGCCCGACGCCGGGAACAGCACGTTGTTGGAGGCCAGCATCAGCGTGCGGGCTTCCATCTGTGCTTCGATCGACAGTGGCACGTGGACGGCCATCTGGTCACCGTCGAAGTCGGCGTTGAAGGCCGCGCAGACCAGCGGATGCAGCTGGATGGCCTTGCCTTCGATCAGCACCGGCTCGAACGCCTGGATGCCCAGACGGTGCAGCGTCGGCGCGCGGTTCAGCAGAACCGGATGCTCCTTGATGACCTCTTCCAGGATGTCCCAGACCACCGGCGTGCCGGATTCGACTTCCTTCTTCGCGGCCTTGATGGTGGTGGCGATACCCATCGCCTCCAGGCGCGAGAAGATGAAGGGCTTGAACAGCTCCAGCGCCATCAGCTTGGGCAGACCGCACTGATGCAGCTTCAGCGTCGGGCCCACGGTAATCACCGAACGACCGGAATAGTCGACGCGCTTGCCCAGCAAGTTCTGACGGAAGCGACCGCTCTTGCCCTTGATCATGTCGGCTAGCGACTTGAGGGCACGCTTGTTCGCGCCGGTCATGGCCTTGCCACGACGGCCGTTGTCCAGCAGCGAGTCCACGGCTTCCTGCAGCATGCGCTTTTCGTTGCGCACGATGATCTCAGGGGCCTTCAGCTCGAGCAGACGGGCCAGGCGGTTGTTGCGGTTGATGACGCGGCGATACAGATCGTTCAGATCCGAGGTCGCGAAGCGGCCGCCGTCCAGCGGCACCAGCGGACGCAGGTCCGGCGGCAGCACGGGCAGCACGTCCAGCACCATCCAGTTCGGCTTGATGCCGGACTTCTTGAAGGCTTCCATGACCTTCAGGCGCTTGGAGTTCTTCTTGACCTTGAGCTCGGAGCCGGTCATGTCGTTGCGGAGCTTGTCGATCTCGACGTCGAGATCCATGTCTTCCAGCAACTTCTTGACGCCTTCCGCACCCATCAGCGCGATGAACTCGTCACCGTACTCGACGCGCTTGGCGTCGTAGTCGTCCTCGCTCATGATGCTGAACTTCTTCAGCGGGGTCATGCCGGGGTCGACGACCACATAGGCTTCGAAGTACAGCACGCGCTCGATGTCGCGCAGCGTCATGTCGAGCACCAGGCCCAGACGCGAGGGCAGCGACTTCAGGAACCAGATGTGAGCGCAGGGCGCGGCCAGGTCGATGTGACCCATGCGGTCGCGACGCACCTTGGTCTGGGTGACTTCAACGCCGCATTTCTCGCAGATCACGCCGCGGTGCTTCAGGCGCTTGTACTTGCCGCACAGGCACTCGTAGTCCTTGATCGGGCCGAAGATCTTGGCGCAGAACAGGCCATCACGCTCGGGCTTGAAAGTCCGGTAGTTGATGGTCTCGGGCTTCTTCACCTCACCGAAGGACCACGAACGGATCTTCTCGGGCGAGGCCAGCCCGATCTTGATCGCGTCGAAGTGCTCGTCGGGCGTGAATTGCTTGAACAGGTCCAGCAAACCTTTCATGTGTTTCTCCTGTTCCTATGCTTAGTTGCGCTCGAGCTCGATGTCGATGCCGAGCGAACGAATTTCCTTCACCAGCACGTTGAACGACTCCGGCATGCCGGCATCGATCGCGTGCTCACCCTTGACGATGTTCTCGTAGACCTTGGTACGGCCGTTCACGTCGTCGGACTTGACGGTCAGCATTTCCTGCAGCACGTAGGACGCGCCATAGGCTTCCAGGGCCCACACTTCCATCTCACCGAAGCGCTGGCCACCGAACTGCGCCTTACCACCCAGCGGCTGCTGCGTGACGAGCGAGTACGGGCCGGTCGAACGGGCGTGCATCTTGTCGTCCACCAAGTGGTGCAGCTTCAGCACGTGCATGTAGCCGATGGTGGTCGGGCGCTCGAACTGCTCGCCGGTGCGGCCGTCGTACAGGAAGGCCTGCGTGCGCGTCGGGGTCAGGCCCTTCTTCGCCGCGATGTCGTCCGGGTAGGCCAGCTTCAGCATGCCGCGGATTTCTTCTTCCTTGGCACCGTCGAACACCGGCGTCGCGAAGGGCACGCCGTTCGACAGGTTCTGCGCCATTTCGACGATTTCCTTGTCGCTCAGCTCGTCCAGGCTCTCGGCCTTGCCGCCGCTCTGGTTGTACAGCTCGTCAAAGAACTTGCGCAGCTCGGCCACGGCCGAGTGTTGCTGCAGCATGTCGCCGATGCGCAGGCCGATGCCCTTGCCGGCCCAGCCCAGGTGGACTTCCAGCACCTGACCCACGTTCATCCGCGAGGGCACGCCCAGCGGATTCAGCACGATGTCGGCGGGCGTGCCGTCGGCCATATAGGGCATATCTTCGATCGGGGTGATCTTGGACACCACACCCTTGTTGCCGTGACGGCCGGCCATCTTGTCGCCAGGCTGCAGGCGGCGCTTCACGGCCAGGTAGACCTTGACCATCTTCAGCACGCCGGCCGGCAGCTCGTCGCCCTGCGTCAGCTTCTTGCGCTTTTCTTCAAACGCCAGGTCGAAGCTGTGGCGGGTCTGCTCCAGCGAGTTCTTGATCGATTCCAGCTGGTTGGCGACCTCGTCCTCGGCCGGACGGATGTCGAACCAATGGAACTTCTCAACGCCGGCCAGATAGGCCTTGTCGATGACCGTGCCCTTGGCGATCTTCTGCGGACCGCCGTTGGCCACGCGGCCGTTCAGCAGCTTCTCGATACGGTCGAAGGCGTCGGCCTCGACGATGCGCAGCTGGTCGTTCAGGTCCAGGCGGAAGCGCTTCAGCTCGTCGTCGATGATCTGCTGGGCGCGCTTGTCGCGCTGGATGCCTTCGCGGGTGAAGACCTGCACATCGATCACGGTACCGTTGGTGCCCTGATCCACGCGCAGCGAGGTGTCCTTCACGTCGGAAGCCTTCTCGCCGAAGATGGCGCGCAGCAGCTTCTCTTCCGGCGTCAGCGTGGTCTCGCCCTTGGGCGTGACCTTGCCCACCAGCACGTCGCCAGGGTTCACCTCGGCGCCGATGTAGACGATGCCCGATTCGTCCAGGCGGGCCAGTTGCTGCTCGCTCAGGTTCGGGATGTCGCGGGTGATTTCTTCGCTGCCCAGCTTGGTGTCACGGGCCATCACCACCAGCTCCTCGATGTGGATCGAGGTGTAGCGGTCTTCGGCCACCACGCGTTCGGAGATCAGGATCGAGTCTTCGAAGTTGTAGCCGTTCCAGGGCATGAAGGCGACCAGCATGTTCTGGCCCAGGGCCAGCTCGCCGATGTCCGTCGATGCACCGTCAGCAATGATGTCCTCCGCAGCCACCTTGTCGCCACGGCGCACGATCGGGCGCTGATGGATGTTGGTGTTCTGGTTGGAACGCTGGTACTTGATCAGGTTGTAGATGTCGACACCGACTTCGCCAGCCACGGTCTCATCGTCGTTCACGCGAATCACGATGCGGTTCGTGTCCACGTAGTCGACGATACCGCCGCGGCGTGCGGCCACCACGGTGCCCGAGTCCTTGGCGGCGACGCGCTCGACGCCCGTACCGACCAGGGCCTTTTCGGGACGCAGCACCGGCACGGCCTGACGCTGCATGTTGGCGCCCATCAATGCGCGGTTCGCATCGTCGTGCTCCAGGAAGGGCACGAGCGAGGCAGCCACCGAGACGATCTGCGTCGGCGCCACGTCCATGTACTGGATGCGCTCGGGCGAGGTCAGCACCGATTCGCCGTTTTCACGCGCAGACACCAGCTCGTCGGTCAGCTCGCCAGCGGCGTTCAGCGTCGCGTTCGCCTGGGCGATCACGTACTTGCCTTCTTCGATGGCCGAGAGGTAGTCGATCTGGGTCGTCACCTTGCCATCGACGACGCGACGGTAAGGCGTTTCCAGGAAGCCGTACTCGTTGAGCTGAGCGAACAGCGCCAGCGAGTTGATCAGACCGATGTTCGGGCCTTCCGGCGTTTCGATCGGGCAGACGCGGCCGTAATGGGTGGGGTGCACGTCGCGGACTTCAAAGCCGGCGCGCTCACGGGTCAGACCACCCGGGCCCAGGGCGGAAACGCGACGCTTGTGCGTGATTTCCGACAGGGGGTTGGTCTGGTCCATGAACTGCGACAGCTGCGAGGCACCGAAGAACTCCTTCAGGGCCGCAGAGATCGGCTTGGAGTTGATCAGGTCGTGCGGCATCAGGGCTTCGGTCTCGGCCTGGCCCAGACGCTCCTTGACGGCCTTCTCGATACGCGCCAGGCCCGAGCGGTACTGGTTCTCGGCCAGTTCGCCCACGCAACGCACGCGGCGGTTGCCCAGGTGGTCGATGTCATCGACTTCGCCACGGCCATTGCGCAGCTCCACCAGGATCTTGACGACGTCGAGGATGTCCTCGTTCGACAAGGTCATGGCGCCTTCCGGCGTGTCGCGGCCCACACGGGCGTTGAACTTCATGCGGCCCACGCGCGAGAGGTCGTAGGTGTCTTCGCTGTAGAACAGGCGGTTGAACAGCGCTTCCACCGCGTCTTCCGTCGGCGGCTCGCCGGGGCGCATCATGCGATAGATCGCGACGCGTGCGGCCAGCTGACTGTCGGTCTCGTCCGAGGCCAGGGTCTGGCTGATGTAGGCACCCTCGTCCAGCTCGTTCGTGTAGAGCGCCTGGATTTCCTTGATGCCGGCGCTGCGCAGCTTCTTCAGCAGCGCTTCGGTCAGCTCTTCGTTGGCCTTGGCGATGATCTCACCGGTGTCGCCGTCGACCATGTTCTTGGCCAGCACGCGGCCGAGCAGGAAGTCTTCGGGCACGGTCACATGCTGCGTGCCGGATTGCTCCAGCTGGCGCACGTGGCGGGCGGTGATGCGCTTGTCCTTCTCGACGATGACGGCACCGCTCTTGTCGGTGATGTCAAAGCGGGCCACTTCGCCCTTCAGGCGGTCGGCCACGAACTCCATCTGGGCACCGGAGTCCATCAGACGGAAATTGTCGAACACGAAGAAGTGGGCCAGGATCTGCTCGGGGTTCAGGCCAATGGCCTTGAGCAGGATGGTGACCGGCATCTTGCGGCGACGGTCGACGCGGAAGTACAGAATGTCCTTCGGGTCGAACTCATAGTCCAGCCAGGAGCCGCGGTAGGGAATGATGCGGGCCGAGAACAGCAGCTTGCCGGACGAGTGGGTCTTGCCCTTGTCGTGCTCGAAGAACACGCCGGGCGAGCGGTGCAGCTGGCTGACGATGACACGCTCGGTGCCATTGACGATGAAGGAACCGTAATCGGTCATCAGGGGCACTTCGCCCATGTAGACCTCTTGTTCCTTGATTTCCTTGACCGTCTTGGCCTGCGGGCTCTCACGGTCGTAAATGATCATCTGCAGCTTGGCGCGCACGGCCGCTGCATAGGTCAAGCCGCGCTGCTGGCACTCACGGGTGTCGAACGGGGGCTTGGCGATGTTGAATTCGAGGAACTTCATTTCCACGAAACCGTTGTGCGAAACAATCGGGAACGCGGAAAGGAACGCTGCTTGCAGGCCTTCGGGCTTGCGCTTGGCAGGGGGGACGTCTTTTTGCAGGAAGGCGACGTACGAGTCCTTCTGCATGGTGAGCAAATAGGGAACGTTGAGAACGCTCTCACGCTTGCCGAAGCTCTTGCGGATTCGCTTGCGCTCGGTATAGCTATAGGGGGTTGCTTGCGCCATAAACACTCCGTGTCGAGAGCCCACCCCTGGCCGTGGGACGGGCTTCGTCGGCGACTGGCTTCTCGAGTATTGCGCTCGATGCTTGGTGGTTGGCCACTACCAACCGCTGGCGGACAACCCTGGCATTGCACCAAGGCCCGACCAAACCGGCTCTCTGCAGTCGGATCAGAGAACACTTGAAAGAACCGCGCATCATACCGCACGCGATCCTTTCAGCTGTCCTCAAGAGTGTTTACCCTTGAAACGACTAAAGGGGAGGCCCGCAGGACCACCCCTTTAGCGCAGTGGAGCCGGGCGGCTTGCGCCACCCCGCTCCCCAAGGTCTTACTTGAGTTCGACCTTGGCGCCGGCTTCTTCCAGCTTCTTCTTGGCGGCTTCGGCGTCGGCCTTGGCCACAGCTTCCTTGACAGCCTTGGGAGCGCCGTCGACCAGGTCCTTGGCTTCCTTCAGACCCAGGCCGGTGATTTCGCGCACGGCCTTGATCACGCCAACCTTGTTCGCGCCGGCTTCCAGCAGCACGACGTTGAACTCGGTCTTCTCTTCAGCAGCAGCAGCGCCACCGCCGGCAGCGCCGCCAGCGGCGGGAGCAGCCATCGAAGCGGCGGACACGCCGAACTTCTCTTCAATTGCCTTGACCAGATCGTTCAGTTCCAGAACGGTCATGCTGTCCAGAGCGGCCAGGAATGCGTCTTTATCGAATGCCATGATAGTTTCCTAATAACAGATAGATTGCAGGGGACGTAGCGTCTTAAGCAGCAGCTTCGGCCGGGGCTTCGGCAGTAGCGCCGCCGCCCTTTTGCTGAGCCAGGGCAGCCAGCACGGCGGCGGTGCGTTGCACCGGCGACATGAGCAGGCCAGCCACTTGGGACAGCAGCACTTCCTTGCTGGGGATGGATGCCAGGGCCTTGATGCCGTTGACGTCCAGAGCCTTGCCGCTATAAGCGCCGCCCTTGATGACGAGCTTGTCGTTGGTCTTGGCGAAGTCAGCGATGACCTTCGCGGCAGCGACCGCGTCCTCGGAAAAACCGTAGATCAGCGGGCCGACCATGCTCTCCGAAGCAGCTTCGAACGAAGTGCCGGCGACAGCACGACGTGCCAGGGTGTTCTTCAGCACGTGAAGATACACACCTTGGGCACGCGCGGTGACGCGCAGCTTGTTCAAGGCTTCAACGGTGAGGCCACGGTACTCGGCCAGCGCCAGCGTCTGCGACTTGGCGGCTTGCGCTGCCACTTCGGAGACGACGGTTGCCTTCTCGTTGCGATTGAGACTCAAGGTCTACTCCTCACAAAAACGTGTCTTTGGCCTCGCGGCCTCCGACACACCGGGATTCAGCGACCTTCTGTCAGGAAACATTCCTTACAGCGGGACCGCCATCTGCGCTGGACGGAAGCTGAGCTTCCGATTAAGCCTTGCCCCCAGTACCTCAGGGGCGCATCTCCAGCGGTCTTGGATGACGCGCCACCGGCCGAAACCAGCAGCGCCCCACCAATTCATCAGCACGGCGCCAGACTAGCGCCGTGCCTCATCTGAATCGCTTAGGCCGAAGCCTGAGCGTTGATCGAAGCGATGTCCACGCGAGCACCGACGCCCATGGTGGACGACACGGCGACCTTGCGCAGGTAGACACCCTTGCTCGACGCCGGCTTGGCCTTGTTCAGGGCCTCGATCAGCGCGCGCAGATTGCCTTCCAGCTTGTCGGTGTCGAACGAACGACGGCCGATGGTGCCGTGGATGATGCCGGCCTTGTCAACGCGGAACTGGACTTGGCCAGCCTTGGCGTTCTTGACGGCGGTAGCGACGTCCGGGGTCACGGTGCCAACCTTGGGGTTAGGCATCAGGCCGCGCGGGCCCAGGATCTGACCCAGGGTACCGACGATACGCATCGTGTCGGGCGAGGCGATCACCACGTCGAAAGGCATGTCGCCAGCCTTGACGCGCTCGGCCAGGTCTTCCATGCCAACCACGTCGGCGCCGGCGGCCTTGGCTTCTTCAGCCTTGGCGCCTTGGGCGAACACGGCCACGCGCTTGGTCTTGCCGGTGCCGTGAGGCATCACGACGGCGCCACGCACCACTTGGTCCGACTTCTTGGCATCGATGCCCAGTTGCACGGCCACGTCGATGGATTCGTCAAACTTGGCGGTAGCCAGTTCCTTGACCAGGCCCAGGGCGTCGGTCAGGGGGTACAGCTTGGTGGTCTCGACCTTGCCTTGCAGAGCTTTTTGCTTCTTGGTCAGCTTAGCCATGTCACACACCCTCCACGATGATGCCCATCGAACGGGCGGAACCAGCGATGGTGCGAACGGCGGCGTCCATGTCGGCGGCCGTCAGATCCTTCTGCTTGGTCTTGGCGATCTCTTCCAGCTGGGCGCGGGTCAGCTTGCCGACCTTGTCCAGATGGGGGCGCTGCGAGCCCTTTTCGATCTTGGCAGCCTTCTTGATCAGCACGGTCGCCGGGGGCGACTTGATCACGAAGGTGAAGCTCTTGTCCGCGAAGGCGGTGATCACCACCGGCAGCTTCAGGCCCGGCTCATAGCTCTGCGTCTGGGCGTTGAACGCCTTGCAGAATTCCATGATGTTCAGACCACGCTGACCCAGCGCGGGACCGACCGGAGGCGAAGGATTTGCCTTGCCAGCCGGAATTTGCAGCTTGATAAAGCCGACAATTTTCTTGGCCATGATTTCTCCTGACAGCGCCACGGCGGCCTCGCCGCAACGCCTGAGTGCTAGCGCAAGGGGCTAGAGGCTCACGCCCCGTACCCTTGCTCCTCTTGTCCGCATCTCGTTGCGGACTGACTACGAGTGAGATGCCCACCGCTTGCGCAGCGAGCGAGCCTCACCAGGCTCTTAAACCTTCTCGACCTGCGCGAAGTCCAGTTCCACCGGCGTGGCACGTCCGAAGATCGTGACCGAGACGCGCACCTTGGATTTGTCGTAATTGACTTCCTCGATAGCACCGTTGAAGTCCGTGAACGGGCCTTCCTTGACGCGCACGATCTCGCCCACCGTCCACTCGACCTTGGGCCGGGGCTTCTCGATGCCTTCTTGCATCTGGTTGACGATCTTCATCACCTCGGCTTCCGAGATCGGGGCCGGGCGATTCTTCGCGCCACCCACAAAACCGGTCACCTTGGAGGTGTGCTTGACCAAATGCCAGGTATCGTCTTCCATCACCATCTCCACCAGCACATAGCCGGGGAAGAAGCGCCGCTCAGTGACCGCCTTCTTGCCGTTCTTCAGCTCCACGACCTCTTCGGTCGGAACCAGGATGCGGCCAAACTTGTCCTGCATGCCGGCGCGATCGATGCGCTCGCGCAGATTGCGCTCGACGGCCTTTTCCATGCCCGAATAGGCGTGCACCACATACCAGCGCTTGGGCAGGCCAGCGGGCACTACCGCTTCATTCGCAACGACGTTCAGTTCTTCGCTCATCGGGAATCCTTTAGCGCTTCCAGCCCAGAATCAGGTCGATCAGGACCCATTCCAGCGTCTTGTCGGTCAGCCAGAGGAACAAGGCCATGACCACCACGAAGGCGAACACATAGCCGGTCATCTGGGTCGCTTCCTTGCGTGTGGGCCACACCACCTTGCGCACTTCGCGCAGGGAGTCGCGACCGTAGGCCACCAGCGACTTGCCGGACTCGGAGGTAAAGAAAGCGCCCGCAGCGGCCGCCAGCAGCACAAGCAGCGCCGCCCACTGCGCGATCGGGCCTTGCTTGGCCAGCGCATAGAACGCCACCAGACCACCAATCAGCAGCAGCACAGCACCCGCCAGCTTGGCCTTGTCGGCGCTGGTGGTGACTGTTTCGACTTGAGGATTCGACATTGAACTAACTTTCAAGCCCGCCTGAGCGGACTCGGCACGCATACGGAATGAATTGACCCAACAGCAGCAAAGCCCGCCGGGACCAAATCCCGCGGGCTTGCTTTGACCACTATACCAGCGTCAGGTCAGTGACTGCTGGCAGGGGCAGAGGGTCTCGAACCCCCAACCTTCGGTTTTGGAGACCGACGCTCTGCCAATTGAGCTATGCCCCTGTGGTCTTTCAGACTTTACTCGAGGATGGTGGCAACCACACCCGAGCCGACGGTACGGCCACCTTCGCGGATAGCGAAGCGCAGACCGGTT
>NZ_JBYTBE010000056.1:0-20831 GCF_058788955.1 Roseateles sp. FW301-B2 | reverse complement strand
CAGCAGCAGATCGGGCGGGGGCGGCGGGGGCGGAGCCGGCAGCTGGTGGGTAGGCTCGTAGCCAGTGCCACGCGCCGACAGGCCCTGGTGCACCGCCGGCGCGGTGGGCTGCGGCGGCAGCGGTGCGGCGCGTTCGCCCGCCAGCGCGGCGCGCAGCTCGGCCACCGACTGCGGGCGCTCCTGCGGATGGACGCGCAACATCCAGTCCAGGCACAGCAGCAGGGGCATCGAATAGCCCAGCAGGCCGGCGCCGGAGAGCGGCAGGTATTCGTCCACCATGGCGCGCGCGGTGGCGGGCGGCGGGGTATGGCCCAGCAGCAGGTAATGCATCACCGCGCCGAGCGCGTAGAGATCGGTCCAGGGGCCCTGGCGCAGGCCGGTGGCCTCGGCGTATTGCTCGATCGGCGCGAAGCTGGGCTTGAGGATGGCCGTCATGTGCTGGCTGCGATCCTCGATGGCCTGGCGCGCCGCGCCGAAGTCCAACAGGATGGGATCGCCGCCGCCCTCGGGCAGCAGGATGTTGTCGGGCGAGATGTCGCGGTGCACGATGGCCTCGGCATGCAGCAGCGCCAGGCCATCCAGCAGGGTGAGCAGCACGCGGCGCAGCCAGTCCTCGTCGGGGCGCTGCGCCATCGCCAGCCGCGCCTGCTTGAGCGTCTGGCCCTGCAGATAGGGCATCACCATATAGGCCGTGCCGTTCGCTTCCCAGAAGCGGTAGACCTTCAGCAGGGCCGGGTGGTCGAAGCGCGCCAGCAGCCGCGCCTCGTTGACGAAGCTACGCCGCCCCAGCTCGAAGGTCTCGCGCAGCACGCCGGCGCGCACCGTCACCAGGCTGCCGCTGGCGCGCCGCACCAGCTGCGCCGGCATGTATTCCTTGATCGCCACGCGGCGCTGCAGCGCATGGTCCTGCGCCAGGTAGACGATGCCGAAGCCACCCACGCCCAGGGTGCTGATGATCTCCAGCTCCGCAAAGCGCGTGCCGGCCGGCAGCGCGTTCGACTCGTCCAGCTGCGGCGGCAGCAGCACGCGGTCGATCGGCTCGTCGTCGGCGGGCTGGTCCATGGCGCTTGTCTCGGCCTCTTACGGCAGCACCGGCACGGCGCGCAGATAGCGGTGCAGCTTGGCCACGATGGCCTCGCGCTCGGCCGCGGGCAGGGTGTCGGGCAGGGGCGGCATGGCGGTGCCGGGCTTGAGCGTCTGGGGGTTCAGCAGCCAGGTACGCCAGGTACGCAAGTCCAGCAGCTTGGCGCGTACCGCCAGGTTCAGCGGCATCTTGTCGCCGCCATAACCGTTCACCTGGTGGCAGCTGAGGCAGTATTTCTGCGCCAGCTCGGCATGCTCGGCAAACCCCGAGCCCAGCCCGGCGGGCAGCAGGGCCTCGCGGCTGCCGGGCTTGAGCGCGATGCTGGCCACCTGGTAGGGCCAGACCGCGCCACCCTCGGCCACCAGCTCGGGCGCGGCGATGTTGTCCCACACCAGGTAGTAGGGCCCCAGCGGCACCTGCTTCTCATGCTGGGCATGGTTGTCGACCATGAAGGCGGCGCCATCGGCGCGCGCCTGCACCAGCCAGGCCTGGTATTTGGCGAAGCGCTCCACCGGCACGCGCGAGACAAAGCCGTCCAGCGCGCGCAGCTCGATCTCGCGCCCGGGCCGCTGCCAGTCGGCGCCCAGCAGGCGCTCGAACACCAGCGGCGCCGGGTAGCCCAGGTAGCGCACCCTGAGCTGCTGGCCGGCCACGCTCAGATGCGGCTCGATCACCTGCACCGCCTGCACGGCCCGGCCCAGCCTGGCCTGCAATGCGCCGGGCTCGGGCAGCTCCAGGGCCTGGCTGGCGGGCAGCAGCAAGCTCAGCAGCAGGGCGATACCGATTCGCAACGACATGTCCATCAGTCCACCGGCTTGAGCGTCAAGGTACTGCGAGTATGGGCCAGCACATCGGGTTCGTTGAGCACTTGCAGCCGGTAGCCGCCCTGCACATGCGAGCGTGCCTGGTCCTCGTAATGGCGATCGCCCCACACGCCGCTCTGCCCCACCGGGTTGCTGCCGACCGCCTCGCCGGCACGCGCGAAGTCGATGACGCGCCGCGTCGAGGGCCCGTACACCACCGCCCAGGGGGCCGGGCCGAGGCGCTGCGCCATATTGTTGGGCAGCTCGTGGCCGCCGGGGGCCGGCAGGGGGCCGACGTTGAAGATGCGGTCCAGCGGCTTCTGCAGGCCGAGCGGATGGCCATGGGTGAGGGTATGGGCACGCCCCCAGGTCCAGCTGGCGGGGTCGGCGCCCAGGGTCTGGCGCAGATGCGCGATGGCCGCCTTCCAGGCCAGCGCCACGATCTGTTCGCGCGTCTCGACCGCCGGCGTGCCGCGCTTGTCCCACCAGGGCGAGGCGGCATCGGCGGCCAGGCGCGGCAAGGCATGGTCGAGCGCGCGCGTGCGGCGCAGGTTGTCGAACATGGCCTCGCCCATCTCGTCGGCCATGGCCTCGCGCGTCAGCTCGTAGAGGAACTGGTGGAACAGCACCGGCTCATTGAGCCCCAGTTCATGGCGGCCGGGCCAGGCCGCCAGGCGCTCCACCAGCGCACGCTCCTGCTCGTTGCCGGCGGCGGCCGCGCGCAACGCCGGCAGCAGCGGCTGCAGCAGGCGCTGCGCAAAGCCGCTCTGCACATCCAGCTGCAGGGCCTGGGCGCGCGCCATGTCCCAGGTCTGGCCCTCCGGGCGCAGCTGCTCGTCCAGGCGCTGGGCGCGGTCCCAGAGGTTGTAATAGCCGGGCACCTGCAGGGCGCCGGCCGGCTGGTGATTGGCCGAGACCACATAGCCGCGCGTCGGGTTCTCCTCCTGCGGATTGGCGCTGAAGTCCTCGAAGCCGAGCTTGTCGGACTCGGCACTGGCGCCGTCCAGCATGAAGCTGGGGTTCACGCCGGCAGGCCGCTTGGGCAGGCGGGCCGCGGCCCACCAGCCGATGTCGCCGTCGGCATTCGCCCACACCACGTTCAGCCCCGGCGCATGGATCTGGCTGGCGGCGGCGCGCGCACGGCCCAGGCTGTTGGCGCGGTTGAGCGCGTAGAAGGCCTCCAGCACCGGGTTCTCGGTTTCCAGAAAGGCCCACCACATCGCCACCGGGCGGCTGCCCGTGGCTCCGGGCACGGCGTCGTTGACGATCGGGCCATGCGGCGAGCGGCGCAGCTTGAGCGTGACCGGCGCCGCGCCCTTCACCGTGATGATCTCCTCGCGCTCCTGCAGCGCCACCCAGCGGCCCTGGAACCAGACCTCCCCGGGCTTGTCCGGGTTGGGCTTCTCGACGATCAGGTCCAGATCGTCGTTCTGGAACATCGTCAGGCTCCAGCCGAACTGGCGGTTGTGGCCCAGCAGCGCCATCGGGTTGAGCGCCTGGTGGTGGCCATAGAGCTCGAAGCCGGGCGCCTGCAGATGCGCCTCCCACCACACCGCGGGCACCGAGAAGGCGATGTGGGGGTCACCCGCCAGCAAGGGCTTGCCGCTGCGCGTGCGGCTGCCGCTGAGGGCCCAGGCATTGCTGCCCTCGAACTGCGGCACGCCCGCCAGTTCCAGTGCCTGCTGGCTGTTGAGTGCCAGGCGGGTCAGGTTTTGCCAGTCGCCGCCCTTCAGCCCCAGGGCCGTGCGCACCGCCCCCTCGGGCCGCCAGTCCAGCTCGAACACCTTGAGGTAGTCGGGGCCCAGCTGGTCGCGCACATAAGTGAGCGCGGGCTCCGTTCGGAATGCAGCGGCAAAGCTATAGGCCAGATAGCCGGCCACGCTGACGGTGTCGGCCATCGTGAAGGGCCGCTTGGGGATGCCCAGGATCTCGAACTCCAGCGGTGCCGGGCGTGTCGCCTGGTACTGGTTGACGCCCTCCAGATAGGCCTGCAGCGCGCGCATGGCCGGGGTCGGCGGGGCGGCCTGCACGCGTGCCGCATAGGCATCGGCATGGGCGCGTATGCCCAGGGTGCGGAACAGCCGGTCGGTCTCGACCAGCTTGGGGCCCAGGATCTCGGCCAGCTCGCCGCGCGCCAGGCGCCGCACCATCTCCATCTGGAACAGCCGGTCCTGCGCATGCAGATAGCCCAGGCTGCGGTAGAGGTCGGGCTCGTTGGCAGCGCTGATATGCGGCACGCCGACCTCATCCCAGCGCACCTGCACCGGCGCCTGCAGGCCGCTGAGTTCGAGCGTGCCGCTGCGCTGCGGTTGCTTGCCGCCCAGATGCCAGCCCAGCACACCGGCGAGCGCCGCCACCAGGGCCAGCAGGATGGCCGCTATCTTGAGGAGTCTTGATCGCATGCGCCGATTGCAGCACAGGCGCCGCGCGCCGCCATCGGGGGGACCCCCGTGGCCCCCGGGCTGCTTCAGGCCGGCAAGGCCGGCGGCTTGCGCAAATGCGTCAGGGTCTCGACGCGCTTGAGCAGCTCGCGGTCGTGCCAGGGCTTCTTGAAGATGCCGTACAGACCCTGCACCTGGGTCACGCGGCCCTGCAGCTCCTCATGGCCGGTGATGGCGATGATGGGCAGGTCCTCGGTCTCCAGGCTGCCCTGCACATCGGCGATCAGCTCGAAGCCATCCTTGTTGGGCATCTCGAGGTCGGTGATGAGCACATGCACATGCTGCTGACCCAGCAGTTCCAGGGCCTCGACGCCATCGCGCGCCGCCAGCACCTCGTAGCCGGCGCCCTGCAGCAGCTTGCCGAGCTTGGCGCGCACCACCGCAGAGTCGTCCACCAGCAGCACGCGCACCGGACCTGCCGGCGCCGCGGCTGGCGGCGGCGCGGGTACGGGCTCGGGCATGGCCACCGGCGCGCGCGCGGGCGGGCGCGGCGGCGGGGGCTCGCGGCGGCGCGGCTCGTCCACATCGTCGCCGCGGCGCGTGCTGATGATGATGACCACGATGGCCAGCGGGATCGCGATCAGCAGGGGCAGCAGAAAGGGACCGAGCAGCTCGGGCAGGTCAAACGGCATGGGTAAGGACTCCTGTGGGCGAGTGCCCAGGGCGGCCAGAGGGCAGCCCTCTGCGATGGCCGCAATCTACCACCTCGGCGGCGCGGCCCGGCCTAGCAGTTGCCCGCGCCGCCGCGCCCGCCCGGGACACTATGCGGCGCGATCGCGCGGCACGCGTTCCAGGTGCTCGGCCACGCTGTGCGCCCCCAGCGGCTTGAGCATCACGCGCACGGTCTGGCGCAGCCGGCCCATCGCGATATCGGGGCGGCGCTTGAGCTCGACAAAGCCCTGGCGCTCCCAGAAGCGCTCGGCGCGCGCATTGCCCAGCATCACGCCCAGGCGCAGCCAGCCGGCGCCCTGCGCCGCCGCCCATTGCTCCAGCGCCGCATACAGGCGCGGCGCCAGGCCGCTGCCATGCACCGGCGTGGCGAGCAGGAACAGGCCGATATGCCAGACCCCGCTGGCGAGCAGGTCGGTGTCGATCAGCGCCAGGCCCAGCCAGGCGTCCGCCGCCCCGCCCTGCCCCGGCCGCACAAAGCCCAGGCTCCAATGCGCGGTGTAGGGCCAGCCCTCGGGCGGGCGGCTCTCCAGCTCCTCCAGGCCCAGGCCCGGCCCGGGCGGCTCGCCGCCGGTGAGCAGGAAGTAGTCCGGGTTGGCCTCGAACAGGGCCTGCACCTGGGGCGCGGCGCCGGCATCGACGCTGCGCGCCTCCACCCCGTCGACGCTGAACAAGGGCCGCATCGCTGCCTGCGCCCTCAGAGCGTGATCTCGGCGCTGGGCAGGGCGCGGATGCGCGGCCCGAAGCTGGTGATGCCCGGCAGGGTGGCGTTGTGGTGGGCGCGGATCTGCGCCGCCGTGGCATGGGGCTTGTCGTGGGTGGTGTGGGCATCGGCCGCCAGCTCCACCTCGAAACCCAGGGCCGCGGCGCGCCGCGTGGTGGTGTCGACGCAGAACTCGCTGGCATAACCGCAGATCACCAGGCGCTGCACGCCCAGGCCCGCCAGCCAGGCGCCCAGCTCGGTGCGCAGGAAGGCGTCCGGCGTGGTCTTGCGTATCAGGCGGTCACCCGGGTCGACGTCGAGCTGCGCCACCGGCTGCCAGCCCTCGCTCTGGTGGGCCAGCGCGCTGCCCTCGCGCTCATGCAGGATCACGCCCACCGGCACGCCGGCGGCACGCGCACGCGCGGTCAGCGCGTTGATGCGCTGCACCGTCTGCTGCGCCTCGAAGGGTTGGGGCGCGGGCTCGAACAGGCCTCGCTGCACGTCGATCACCAGCACGGCTGTTCTTGTCGTCATGGTTGTGTCTCCTTGCAAGGCGCGGTGCGCAGCAGCAGATTGAGATGCCGGCCGCCGCCGAGCTCGAACCAGGTCCCGCCGCATTCGATGCAGCCGGCGCGGCGGTAGAAGTTCAGGGCGCGCTCGTTGCGGGCGTTCACGCTCAACCAGATGGCGGGCGCCCCCAGCTGCCGATACGCCGCCAGCCGGGCCTGCGCCAGCAGCGCCTGGGCCAGGCCCGTACCCTGGGCGGGCGCCTGCACATAGAGCGTCTCCAGCTCCACCTCCAGGCCACCTTGCGGCGCCCCGCGCCTCAGCTGGGCATAGCCGAGCAGGCCGCCCGGCCCCTCGCCCACCAGCAGGAGGCGCTGCGCATCGGCCAACAGTTCGGCAAAGGCGGCCGGCGTGAAGCGCGCCAGCACATAGGCGGCGATGTCCTCGGACACGCCCTCCCAGGCATAGGTGCTGAGCCAGACCTGCAGCGCCAAGGCGGCCAGGCGCGTCGCGTCGCCGGCCTGGGCCGGGCGCAGCAGCCAGCCCGGCGCGGCGGCCGGCGCGGGCCCCTGCGCCAGCGCACGCAAGGCCGCGCGGATCGGGTCTGCCATGGCGGGCGCCGCGCGGATGCCCGCCGCGTCCAGCCGGGCGCCCAGCAGCGGCAGGCTCAGGCAGGCCGGCTCGACGATCTCGGCCGCCATGGTCCTGAGCGTTTCGCGCAACGCGGCATCGGCGTGGCGGGCACGCGGCGAGGCCTTCCAGATCGCCACGCGTCGCCCCACGAAGGGCTCGAAGCCCACCAGCCAGTCGAGCGCGTTCTTAATCGTGCCGGTGACACCATGCGCGTACTCGGGGCTGGCGATCACCAGCGCCTCGGCCGCGGCCACCTCGGCATGCAGGCGGCGCACGGCGGCCGGCGGCTCGGCTTCCAGGTCGGGGTTGAAGAGCGGCAGCGCGCCCAGATCGCTGGCGATCCGCAGGCTCACCCCGGCCGGGGCCAGGTCTTGCGCGGCGCCGAGCAGTTCGCGGTGCAGCGAGGCCGCGCGCAGGCTGCCGCACAGGGCGAGCAGCGTCGTCACGCCGGCGTCGCGGGGCGGTGCAGGAACACCGTCAGCGCATCGGGCGGCGGCGCCACCTCGGCCTGCACCAGGATGCGGCCCACCGCGCCGCGGTGGTAGTTGCCATGCGTGGCCACGTGCAGCAGCATCTCGGCGCGCGACATGCGGCCGGGCTTGCCATCCACAAAGGTGAAATCGAGCACCTCGCCCAGCGCCATGTCGCTGAGCGTGTCCAGATAGCCGAGGTACCAGCGGTCGCTGGCCTGCACGCGCGCGCGCAACTCGGCCAGGCCGGGCGTCTCGGGGGTGTTGAGCCCCGCATAGCCATGCGCCTGCCCCTGCAGATGGGCGGCGAAGATGCTGTCCACCACATGGATGTGGTTCAGCACGCGCAGCGCCGCATGCAACTCGGCCGCGCGCGTCTCGGCGGGCAGCCGGGCCACGCTGTCGTAGAGGTCTTCGTTGGCCCAGGCCTTGTAGGCGAACAGGCTGCGCATCAGGTGGAGTGCTTGCACCGTGATCCTCGCTACTGATTTTTGCGAAGGCGCAAGCTTAGCCCAGCGCGGCACCCTGCTCGGCCAGCAGCGCGCGCAACACCGAGCGGTGGCAATGCGCCTCGTGCTCGCAGTAGCAGCCCACCGAGAAATTGCTCTGGTGCGAGAGCGCCGCCAGCAGCCTGAGCGCATGCGCGGCCTCGGGCGCGGCCATCTCGGCGCGGTACTTCTTGATGAAGGCGGCCCATTCGGCCGGGGTCTGCGCGGCCTGGCCCAGCTTCATGGTCTCGGCGCTGGGCGCCAGCGTCGGGAACCAGCTGTCGTACCAGTTCTGGCGCGCGAACTCCTCCTTGGGCACCCCGCGCGGCGGGCGCCGCACCGTGCCGATGCGCAGGCCTTCATCCGCCAGCCGGGGCGTCCCCAGCCGCAACACGCGCACCACCATCGCAGCCCCTAGCGCGGCAGGGAGATGGTCACCAGGGCCGAGCTGTCCTGCAGCGCCGCCACCCCATGCACCACGCCACCCGCCAGGAACAGCAGCTGGCCGGCCTCCAGCACATGGCTGGCGCCGTCGATGGTCACGTCCAGCCGCCCTTCGATGCACTGGATGGTGATCTCGCCCGCCACCTTGTGCGGCGGAAAGGCCTTGCCCGCGGCCAGCACCAGGCGCATCACCTCGAGCTCGCTGGACTTGAACAACGCGACCGTTTTTTCGCTCATCAGCCGTGCGCCCAACGGTCGGATATCAATAGGCTCGGCCGAGCTTGCATGTAGGAGTGCCATGAGGGCAAGTATGCGCCGGTCGCGCAGCGGCCGCCAGGGTCCCGACCTTAGGGATGGCTGCGCTGCGCGGCGCGGACTCCAATCGCCGGCACCGACAAGACCAGGGAGCGCCCACCATGCTGAGAGCACGCCTGCACCACCTCTTTGTTGCACTCCCGCTGAGCCTGCTGCTCGCCGCCTGCGCCAGCCCGCCCGACGGCCAGAGCAGCGCGCTGGACGATTGCGTGAAGATGGTGGCCGGCGGCCTGCGCCCGCTGGCCGCCGAACGCGGCGAGCGCTTTCTGGGCAAGGTCTCGGAGGACGTGGCGCGCTGCCGCGGCGGCGACAAGGCAGCCGCCTTCCGCAGCACGCCCTATGTGGACTGGGCCAACTACTGGGCCACCGGCGACGCCAGCAGCCTCTCGCCCGGCACCAAGGGCGTGGGCCTGCACCTCTCGCGCAACGGCCGCGGCATCGATGGCGCCCTGCTGGACCTCGAATACCAGCGCATGGAGCTGATCAAGTTCAACCTGTTCGACAACATGGGCACCTTCCGCGACTACACCCTGGGGCGCGACGGCGTCGAGGGCGGCGCGCTGAAGGTCTGGGACGCGCTGCGCCTGCCCAGCAGCGCGCCCGCCTACGCCGCCGTGGGTGGCGACGGCCCGCAGCTCTGCGGCGGCGCGCTGATACGCGCGCGCAATCTCGACGGCACGTGCAACGACCTGCGCAACCCGCTGATGGGCGCCACCGGCACCCTGTTTGCGCGCAATGTCGAGTTCGAGTCCACCTTTCCCGACCTGGGCATGAACGAGCTGGCGCGCAACCGCCATGGCGAGCGCCTGGCCCTGCTCAAGCCCGACCCGCAGCTGATCAGCCGCAAGCTCTTCACCCGCGCCCAGACCGACCCGGGCCGCTGCCGCGAGGGTCAGGGCTTGCCCGGCGACAGCCCTGAGGCGCAGTGCGACTACAAGAAGGCGCCCTTCTTCAATGTGCTGGCGGCGTTCTGGATCCAGTTCATGACGCATGACTGGTTCTCGCACCTGGAGGACGGCCACAACGCCGCCACGCTGATGCCGGTGGGCTGCAGCGCCGGCGCCGCGCAGGCCACGGGCTGCCGGCCCGAGGACCGCATCGACGCGGCCCTGATGGCCGAGACCACCCCACCGGCGACCTTCGTCGACGCCGCGGGTCGCGCGCAGCCCGCGCGCGCCTACAAGACCACGCGCAACAAGGTCACGGCCTGGTGGGATGCCTCGCAGATCTACGGCTATGACGCGGCCTCGCGCCAGCGCGTCAAGCGCGACCCGGCCGACCCCGCCAGGCTCTTGCTGCAGCCCGGCCGCGGCGCCGGCGCCGGCGAGGCCCAGGGCTATCTGCCGGTGTTCGCGCCCGGCGACCCGATCGCTCCCCAGTACGCCGGGCAGGAGGCCGCCGCCTTCCCGGACAACTGGAGCATCGGCATGAGCTTCTATCACAACGTGTTTGCGCGCGAGCACAACGCCTTCGTGGCCGCCTTCCGCCGCCAGGCCGCCGCCACGCCCGAGGCCGACTCGGGCCTGCGCGACCCGCTGCGGCCGGAGGCCGCGATCCGCTACCGCGAGGTCACGGCGGACGAGTTGTTCGAGGCCACGCGCCTGGTGGTGGCGGCCGAGATCGCCAAGATCCACACCACCGAATGGACCACCCAGCTGCTCTATGGCGAGCCCCTCTACCTGGGCATGAACGCCAACTGGGGCGGGCTGTTCGCCAAGCATCCGCTGGTGGCCGATGCGATCGAGAACATCGTGCTGAAGACCTTCGGCAAGAGCCCCGAGGCCAAGAAGGCCACCCAGCTCTATTCGGCCTTTGCCTCCGGCCCCGGCATCTTCGGCCTGGGCAGCCATGTCTATCCGGGCAAGAGCCTGCTCTCGGCCTTCGACCCCGGCAAGCAGGACCAGTGGAGCCTGGCCAATCCCGAGCATGTGAACGGCGGCGTGAACCATTTCGGCTCGCCCTTCAACTTCCCCGAGGAGTTCGTCAGCGTCTACCGCCTGCACGCGCTGGTGCCGGACCTGATCGAATGGCGCGACTGGCGCCAGGACCCCAACGCGGTGCGCGCCAAGGTGCCGGTGCTCAGCACCTTCCGCGCCAAGGCCACGCAGGCCATGCATGAGCGGGGCCTGGCCAGCTGGGCGCTCTCGATGGGGCGCCAGCGCCTGGGCCTGCTGACCCTGCAGAACTCGCCGCAGTTCCTGCAGCATCTCGAACTGGCGCGCGGCCCAGCCGGCATCGGCAAGATCGATGTGGCGGCGCTGGACCTGATACGCGATCGCGAACGCGGCGTGCCGCGCTTCAACGAATTCCGCCGCCAATACGGCCTGCGCCAGCTGACGCGCTTCGAGGACTTCGTCGACCAGCGCCTGCCCGCCGATTCGCCGGCGCGCGCCGAGCAGGAGCGCCTGACCGGGCTGCTGCGCGAGGTCTACGGCCAGCACCGCTGCGACGCCAGCAAGATCATCACGCGGGCCCAGCGCAATGCCGACGGCTCGGCCATCAACGACTGCCTGGGCCATCCCGATGGCAGCCTGGTGGACAACGTCGAGGACGTGGACACGGTGGTGGGCTGGCTCTCCGAGTTCACCCATCCGCATGGCTTCGCGATCTCGGAGACGCAGTTCCAGGTCTTCATCCTGAACGCCTCGCGCCGCCTCTTCAGCGACCGTTTCTTCACCTCCAGCTTCCGCCCCGAGTTCTACACCTCGCTGGGCGTGGCCTGGGTGAACGACAACGGCCCCGACGGCAAGCAGATGGAGGCCGGCAAGCCCAACGGCCATGCGATGGAGGTCTCGCCGCTCAAGCGCGTGCTGCTGCGCACCCTGCCCGAGCTGGCGCCCGAGCTGTCCCAGGTGGTGAACGCCTTCGACCCCTGGGCGCGCGCGCGCGGCGCCTACTACACGCTCGACTGGATGCCGCGCCCGGGCGCGGAGTCGGACCCGGCGTTTAAACCCTAGTCAGGCCCTAGGGACCAGGCGGATCTCGAACAGCCGGGGCCAGAGCTTGCCGGTGACGAACAGGCGCTTCTTGGCCGGGTCGTAGGCAATGCCGTTGAGCACATCCGCCTGGCCGGCCAGCTCGGGCTTGAGCAGGCCGGTGAGGTCGATCAGGCTCTGCACCTGACCCGAGGCCGGGTCGATGCGCACGATCACATTGCTGTGCCAGATATTGGCGTAGATCTGGCCCTCCACCCATTCCAGCTCGTTGAGCTGCTCCACCGGCCGGCCCAGCGCGGTGACCTGCACGCGGCGCACCTCCTTCATGCTGGCGGGGTCGAAGAAGCGCAGCGTGGGCGTGCCATCGCTGAGGATGAGGTGATGCTCGTCGTGCGTCAGGCCCCAGCCCTCGCCGGGGTAGCTGAACTGGCGCTTGAGCTTGAAGCTGCGCAGGTCCCACACGAAACCGACCTGCGACTGCCAGGTGATGCTGTAGAGCTCGTCCTTCCAGGCCGTCATGCCCTCGCCGAAGTACTGCTGCGGGATGTCCTGCCTCTGCAGCACGCGGCCACTCTCCAGCTGCACCTTGCGGATCGAGCTGTGGCCGTTCAGGCCGGTGCTTTCGTACAGCACCCCGTCGCGCCACAGCAGGCCCTGGGTGAAGGCCTCCGGGTCATGCGGATAGCTGTTGACCACCACCGCGTCGTAGACCGGCAGGCGCAAGCGCTGCGCCGTCGCACCGGCGGTGGCCAGCAGCAGGCAGGTGGCGAGCAGGGCAAGGAATCGGGTTTTGAAATTCAGGCAATGCATGATGAGCGCAACTATCGCCGATGCGGCGTGCTTGCATACAACATGAGCTCGCGATCGCCATCCGGGTGGGCGATCATGCGCTCGAAGCGCAGGCCCAGTTTTTCCAGCAGCTTCTGCGATTGGCTGTTGTTGGTCCGCGTGGTGGCCAGCACGCGCGCCATGCCCAGCTCCGCATGGGCAAACGCCAGCACCGCCGAAGCGGCCTCATGCGCATAGCCCTGGCCGCAATGCTGGGGCATGAAGGCAAAGCCGATGTCGGCCTCGTCCAGGTAGTCGCGCTTGGCCAGGCCGCAGATGCCCAGCGGCTCGCCCGAGGCGATCGCCTCGACCACGCCAAAGCCGTAGCCCAGCCGCTCCACCATCGCCACCGGCCCCTGCAGGATGTAGTTGCGCGCATCGTCCAGCGTGCGCACGCCGCGGTCGCCGATGAACTGCAGCCAGGAGGGCTGGTTCAGCAGCGCCAGCATGAAGCCCGCGTCGCTGACGTCCATGCACCGGATGCGCAGGCGCTCGGTCAGCAGCGTTCTCATGCGGCGTCGCGCGCCAGCTCCGCGGCCAGCCGGTCGAGGTTCTGCTCGTTGGCGGGCACGACGATGTGACGCACGGCTTCGGCCACGGCGGGGTCTTCAAACGCCTGCTCCCAGGCGAGCCAGGTGGCCGCGCCCCTGGGCGCGAGCGTGACGGTGAGCCTGAATCGGGGCGCCGAGAGATGGTGGATCACCACCTTGCGATCGCGCTCGATCTCCAGAAAGGTGGATTCATTCCAGTACTTGGCGCCATCCGGCCCATGCATGGTGAACTGCCAGGCGCCGCCGGGCCTGAACTCGCAAACATCGAAGCTGTTGCGAAAGCCCGCCGGGCCCCACCACCGGGCCAGCCGCGCCGGCGCCTCGAAGGCCGCGAATACCTCGGCGGGGCTGGCAGCCAGCTCGCGTGATGCCTCAAAAATGCTCATGGTCGCACTCGACGGTGATGGAGAGAAAAGCCAGGGACGGCCGTATCTGCCGGCGAAGTCTAGCCGCCATGGCCTCAGACATGCCGGACTGGCGAACGGCGGGATGCGGGTCTAAGCTCATTGGGCAACCGGAGTCATTCATATGCTGGGCAACTCTTCCGTGACCACGATGCTTCCCGTCAAGGACATGGCGCGGGCGCGCGCCTTCTACGAGCGTTGCCTGGGGCTCAAGCCCGGCAACTTCCGCCCCGATGGCAAATTCGAGTACGCCGTTGGCGGCAGCACACTGGCGCTGTTCCCGAAGCCGGAAGGGACCAAGGCCGAGCACACGGCCATCAGCTTCCGGGTGCCGGACATTGCCGCCAGCATCGTCGAGTTGAAGGCCAGCGGCGTGGTCTTCGAAGACTACGACCTGCCGGACTTCAAGACCGTGGACCATGTCTGCGTGCTGGGCTCCGAAAAGGCGGCCTGGTTCAAGGACACCGAGGGCAACTTCCTCTGCATCCACGAGGACCTGGCCTGAGTGGCCGCCCCTGGCAAGGGCAACACATTGCGCGTTAGCCCTTGACACTGAGAGTGGCGGTCGCGTGTATGGCCAGCTGGTCATCGGCTCCCCATAGCCAGGCCTCCACAAAGGCCAGCGACTTGCCCGCCCTGATGATGCGCGCCTCGCCTCGGCATTCCCCCAGCTTGGCCGGCGCGATGAAGCTGCTCTTGATCTCCACAGTGGGGCACCACTGCCGCAGCTTGGCAAAGGCAGCAATGGAAACCAGCACATCGATCAACGCCACGCCAAAGCCGCCCTGGATATGGCCCCAGTGGTTGGAGAATGCGGCCTGCTCGGCAAAGCGTAGCGCCACGAAGCCGGCATCGAAATCGGCCCCGACAATCTCGAAAGGCGTGAGCTCGGCGCAGACCGGCTTGGGCTGAGTGGCCAGCAGCGCCGCGAGTTCGCTTGCATTGCTCATATCGGTAGCCCCTTACTGCAGCTGGCGTGGCCAAGATGGAGAGATTCTGCGCACGGGCAAGTCGGGGTCCGGTTGCGGTGGCGCGCGAAGCGCGTCTTTCCTGCTTTTATTCATTCATCATCGTCTGGCTTTGCCTGCGGCGCCAGGCCGCCCAGCCTGTGCATGGCGATGAGGTGGATATAGGCCTGAGTCGTGCTCTTCAGCCGCCTTTCATAGTATCTGGCAAAGGACGGTGGCACCAAGGCCAGGGCCACCAGGCCCTCTACCGCCCTGGCGCCGAGAAAGAACGCGATCGAACTCAGCAGGCAGACGACCAGCAGACTGCGGAAGAACTTCGAGTCCGCCTCCAGCCGATGGACATCTTCCGCCGCCGCCGGGCACTTCGCGATCAGCACCGCTCTGGCCCATTGAAAGGTATTCAGCGCCTTGGTCTCGGACGCGTCGACGAGGCTGTTGCGGATGCGGGTCGCGCATTGGTAGGCGCTCTCGTTGCCATAGGGATTCAGCCGCCTTCTGAGTAGGTCGTAGAAGCGGTCCAGATAGGAGCCGGCCAGGAAGATCAGATGCCCCAGGAAGTAGGAGCAGGTGAGGAAGGCCGCCCAGTTGCCCGCCTCGGTGGTTGGCACCGCCACCAGCGGCCCCAGCACCAGATGGCCGACCCTGGGCGCCAGGATCGCCGTGGCAATGGCGCCCGGCAGCAGGATGGCGAACAGGTCGATCACGCCGACATAGAACTCGCTGGGCTTGGCCATGGGGAACCTCCGTCATGGATCAGGGAAGTGGGGCGTCAGTCGAAATGCTCGGCCTCGGGCGGCGGCAGCACCCAGGCGTGTTTGCGCGATTCATACACCGACACGCGCGGCGTCGGGAAGCCGGGGTCGGCGAAGGCGCCCACCGGGATGGCCACAAAGTCCTCCAGGCCCTCGGGCTCGTAATAGACCGTGGCACCGCAGTGAGGGCAGAAGTGGAACGTGACCCGCGAGCCCTCGTCGCCAACGCGGACGTAGGCGGTGGAGGCACCGGCCACCGACACCTGGTCGCGCGGGAACCTGGCCTGTTCGCCAAACACGCTGCCGGTGCGGCGCTGGCAAGCCAGGCAATGGCAGATGGAAACGCGCAGCGGATCGCCCACCACCTGGGCGCTGAGCTGACCACAGCTGCATGAGGCAAGACGCGTGGACATGGGGGCCTCCTTGGGGGCTGAGTTCAGGGCTGACCGCCGGCTTCGACGAGCACCTCTTCATACACCGCCAGGTCGCTGGCGGAGAAACAGCAGAATGCCACCTCCTGCAGCTCGGGCGCTTGCGGCAATGCCGCCAGGACGGTCGCGACCGCCACGCGCGCCGCCCGTTCTATGGGGTAGCCGTAGATGCCCGTGCTGATGCTCGGGAAGGCGATCGACGCCGCGCCGGCCGCGTGCGCCAGCTCGAGGGCGCGCTGGTAGCAGGAGGCCAGCAGCGCCGGCTCACCCTCGCCGCCACCGCGCCAGACCGGGCCCACGGTGTGGATGATGTACTTCGCCCGGAGCAGATAGCCCTTGGTCAGCTTGGCCTCGCCGGTCTTGCAGCCGCCGAGCAAGCGGCAGGCGTGCAGCAGCTCGGGCCCGGCGGCGCGGTGGATGGCGCCATCGACCCCGCCACCGCCCAGCAGCGATGAATTGGCCGCGTTGACGATGGCATCGACCGACAGCGTCGTGATGTCGGCTCGAAGGGCACGAACGCTGGCTGGCATGGGGGCTCCTTGATCAAAAACTCCACTCAGGCACGCAGCCAGCTGACCAGCAGCGGCACCAACACCAGGAAAGCCAGGCCGAAGCTCAGGTAGTTGCCGGTGCGCGGGTCGAAGTCGGGCCACAGCTTCTGCCAGGATTTGCGCATCAGCAGCTTACCGATGGCGAGGTCGAAACTCGCCATGAACAGGGCCAGCACCAGCCCCAGCAACAGATGCTGCCGCGCGCCGGCCAGCCCGATAGTCGGCACCAGCACCAGGCAGATCGCCAAGGCCAGTATCGAACCCGTCAGGGCACTCAGCTTGATGGCGCGCTCCTTGCCGACGCGCGGCACCAGCAGCAGGGTGCGCGCAATGCCATGCAGCGTCTCCGCGCCAGCGAGCACGACACACAGCGACAGCACGCGGAGCAAAACATCGGCGGTGATCATCATCGGGCGACGCTCCTCGGTGGTCTGGGCCTGGCCCCAAGCCGCTGTCTGGGACGGCATTTCAGTTGTCCAAGCTTCGACATCAGGGACCAGCCGCAGGCAAGCCTGCTATGCGGAGGGGTTCGACAACAGCCCCCGTTGATGCCGCAATGCCAGCCAAGCCCAGACGCAACAGAGGGAGCTGACGGATGAGACCAAGCGCCGAGGCCGCATAAACGGCACACAGCGACATAAGCCCTGCAATGACTGTTGCACTGACCGGGGCCAGCCAAGTGCCCGCTTGAGCAGACGCCACGATGAATGGCGGCGCATCAAAGAACGCATACCAAGACGGGCCACCCAAAATTGCGGCAACGTGGATGGCAGAGCCCGCCGAGGCGATCAGCATTGCCAGAAAGAGCCATCCCCTGCTCGGCGTCGTCATCTGCTGCCCAAGGTTCGATGCAAGGGCTTTGGCGTCACTTGGACTGCAGCGCGCCGCCCGGCAGAGGCAAAGAGGCCTGACCGAAGACGTAGCGCCAGCCTGACGCAAAGCGGACGTAGGTGTCGCTATACCAAAGACGATAGTCAAACGGCTTGCCGGCGCTGCTGCCCTTGAGCCAGAGAAGCGCGGTGACAACCGCTGTGTCACCCCAGACGCGAACGGTCCTCGAACTCGCCACTTGGTGTTCGTAGACGGTGACACCATCTCGCGCTGAAGCAAGCAACTCAGACTTTGAGTACGTCTTCCCAGTGCCCGTAGTGAGCACGAAGTCGTCCGAGAGGATTTGTGCCATTGAACTTGCGTCGCCCCTTTCAACGGCTGCCTGGTACTCAATGTCGAGGGCTTCGACAGCCCTGACGTCATCGACTTGAGCCGCTGTTGTCGGCATCGAGACGGCAATGGCCAGGAGGCCAAGAGCGACTCGGCGAACTCGACGGACGGACGAATCAGGCGAGAAGTGGGTCAGCAGCATGAAGGCTCTCCCGTGGTGTGCGAATTCAGCGACGTGGGGGCACCGAATTGCTTGCGTGGACGGCTTGGTGACACTCGATCTTAGAGCTCAGCCGCGCCCGCAGGCCGCTGGCGGGAGAGAAGGATCAGGGCGAGGACTCGTCGGAATTGAAGTTTTCATCGAGCGCAAAGTCTCCGCGCTTGAAGGCCGCAATGAGTTCACGTGCCTCCGCGACATAGTTGGCAGGCACACGGATGCTGGCGCCGCCAAGCGCTCCTGCCAGCAAAGAGTGCGCCTGCACAAGATTTGTGTCGCCAGCTTCGGCCGGCACGCCACCCGCGTTGAGGCAAGAGCAAAGCATGTGAGCCTCTGTTGGCGTCAAGTACCTTGCGACGATTGTCATGTCCCCCTGGTAGTCACCCTCGTCCGCGACAGGCGCTTCGGCACGCGAGGGAACGGGCAGCCCGCGCCTGACAAGTTCCGACACTGCCGCAGCCTCCGCCTCCACCGTGAGGCCCCCGGAGGCGACACGGTCAGCGAGCTCGCGATCATTGAGCATTTCGAACAGCGCGCTGAACTCTGACGTTGCCATGCTGTGAGACCTAACTTTCAAGGTGAGGAGGCCACGGTGCTATTCCGTTGGGCCTCGCCTCGACCGATGGGTTAGGCGCCGCCTTTGGGGGGCTCCAGGGACTCACGATCGTAGTAGTCAACGGTGACCTCCGCACGGACCATCTTCCGAAGGGCCGGCGCGCCTGATGCAGACGAGAAGATGCCGACCTTGTTGGAGTCGGGGTACTCGCAAACCTCTGTCTCTGCCAGATTCGAAAGCGAGAGGTAGCGCAGTGGCGCGGTTCCCGTGTTGATGATCTGGTGTGCAACGCTGGCGTCCCCGGTGGGACAAGCGATGACGTCGTGTCTTCGGAGCTTGAAGCGCCTATCCCCGAAGCGAAGCTCACCTTCGCCCTCAAGGATGAGGAACATCTCCTCTTCCTCCCGGTGGGAGTGAAACGGGCACTGTGTCTTGCCGGGTGGAAGTTCGGTGAGGTTGTAGCCCAACTTCCGAGCACCAATGCTCGCGCTGAACAGGGCACGCTTCGAGGTGTAGAAGCCGTTCTCCTCGATGTCGTTGAACTCAACTTCGTCGAGGTTCACGAAGGGTTTTGTCATAGGAACTCCATGCGGTGGGCTGGATGCGACGGACGAGGCGCTTGAATGGGCTCGACAGCGCCGGCTAGGTCAAATAGCGCAAGCTCAGCATTGCTGCCCAGTAGACCCCGATGGCCGTCTGCACGGCAAACGCCGCGAAGCGTAGATTGACCGCAGCCACGCTCAGTGATGCCAGGTGAATGCACGATTGAACGACCCGCGCCAGCACGAACCACAGTGCCAGGGGATCGGTGACGGCAGTCTGGCCGGTCGCCAACGCCAGCAGCAACAGGCCACCAAAGACGGGAAGGCTCTCGACGCAGTTGGCATGGGCCCGAGCCAGTCGCTGCATGAAGGGCGAGAGGTTGGCGTTGTCGGGCGTGAACCCGTTCGATGGAACCCGGCCGCTCAGCACCAGCAGTGAACGAAGCACCTCCATGAGCAGGAGCAGTGCGAGCGCCCAGGATATGAACAGGGCGAGGGCCAGTGCGGAGTTGTTGTTGCTCATTGAACGGCAGCCTTTGCTCGGGGTTGAATGTTCGGTGCCCAAGACGAGCCGGGCCATGGACTGCGCAAAGGCTGCGGCCGTACCCATCGCTCGCCAAGAATCAGCGTTCCCTGAAACGGCTTGCAGGGCGCCGCGTGGTCATGCCCCGACATGCTCTGCCTGGTAGACGACCATCCTCGGTTTCTCCCCCGCAAGCGCTGATAGCGCAGCCACGAAGTGCCCCGACGCCGGGACCTTGAAGTGTTCTTGAAGCGACGCGTGATCCGCCCACTCCTCCACGAAGACCAGGCGCTGCGGGTTCTCACAGTCCACGTGAACCGCGTGCGAGACGCAACCCGGCTCCATTCGGGAACGATGTACATGCTCGACGCTCAGCTTCCGAGCTTCTGCCATGCAACCGTCCCGAACCAGTACGCTTCCAAGAACCACGATCATGAAGGCACCTCTTGAGTCAGGATCCCAGAACGCATGGCGCAGCGACGCCTAGACAGGATGGCGTCGCGGACTCGGGTGGGCCGACTCCTGCGATGCCGTAGCTTGCGGGCACTGGGCCTACAGAGCTACACCCAGGCGCCCGGCGGACGGGCTGCCGGGGCGTTGCGAGTTTGCGAGGCGTCGGGCCATGCAACGTGAATCTAGCACCTTGTACGTCGGTCTTGAGTTGCACAGGGACAGCATTGACATCGCCGTGGCGGACGCGCCGCGTGATGGCGCGATCCGGACTGTGGGCAGCATCGGCGGTGACCTGGCATCGCTGGACAAGGCGCTGCGCGGGCTCAAAAGCCGGGGTCAGGTCTTGCGGACCCTGCGGTTTCGTCATCTGGCGCCACCTCAGTGCACAAGGTTTGCATTGCAATGTTGTCGCACCCTCGTCGATCCCGCGCATCCATCAAGTCAGCCCGGCGCCTCCGGCCACGGCCGCTGCGGCCCGCGCATGCGCTCCCAGGCGCTCGCCATGCGCAGCACGCCGAGGTCGTCGAAGCGTTTGCCGATGATCTGCAGGCCGATGGGAAGGCCGGCGGCCGTGTAGCCGCAATTGATGGACGCCGCCGGCTGCTCGCTCATGTTGTAAGGCAGGGTGAAGGCGATGTGCTCGAAGGGGCGCTGGGGGTCGTTGATGGGGCTGGCCCATTCGGCCGGGAAGGCGGGGCCCGGGCTCACCGGCGAGAGCACGTAGTCGAAGGGTTCACAGGCGGCGATGGCGGCGTCGCGCAGCGCCGCCATCTGGCTGTAGCCATGGTAGAGCTCGGCCGCGGTCAGGCTGGCGCCGCGGTCCACCCAGGCGCGGATATAGGGCAGCACCTTGTTGCGGCGCGCCTCGGGCAGGGCCGAGATGTCGAGCCAGGAACGCATGCGCCAGAAGGCGTCGAGCCCGTCGATCATGGTGCGGGTGGAGAAGCCGCGCAGCGGCTCGACGCTGGCGCCGGCCGCCTCGAAGGCGCGCGCCGCGGCCTGCACGGCGGCGGCGGTCTCGGGTTCGACGGTGAGGCCCCAGCCGGCGTCCATCATCAGGCCGAGCTTGAGGCCGCGTAGCGGCGGCATGTCCTGCTCGCCCAGGGCCAGCCAGGGGATGTTGTCCTGCCAGGGCAGGCTCATGCCGTCGCGCCAGTCGGGGCGGCTGAGGTGGGCCATCAGCTGGGCGGCGTCGGCCACGGTGCGCGTCATCGGGCCGGCCACGCGGCCGGCGAAGGGCGGCTTGATGGGGATGCGGCCCAGGCTGGGCTTGAGGGTGAAGATGCCGCACCATCCGGCCGGCAGGCGCACCGAGCCGCCGATGTCGGTGCCCACATGCAGGGGGCCGTAGCCCGCGGCCGCGGCGGCGGCCGCGCCGGCGCGGGGGCCGCCGGGGGTGTT
>NZ_JBYTBE010000055.1:0-21522 GCF_058788955.1 Roseateles sp. FW301-B2 | reverse complement strand
CGCCCACCCTCTGGAGTTCCCCCGATGAATGCACCGCTACCCGAACATATCCTGCGCGCGCTGGAAAAGGTCACGCTGGACGACAAGTACGCGCTCGAGCACGGCCGTGCCTTCATGAGCGGCGTGCAGGCCCTGGTGCGCCTGCCGATGCTGCAGCGCACGCGCGATGCGATGGCGGGGCTGAACACCGCGGGCTTTGTGTCGGGCTACCGCGGTTCGCCGCTGGGTGGTTACGACCAGGCCCTGCAGGCGGCCAAGAAGCATCTGGCCAAGCAGAACATCGTGTTCCAGCCGGGCGTCAACGAGGAGCTTGGTGCGACGGCCGTCTGGGGCACGCAGCAGCTCGACCTGTTCCCCGAGAAGAACAAGTTCGACGGCGTGTTCGGCATCTGGTACGGCAAGGGCCCGGGCGTGGACCGCAGCATCGACGTCTTCAAGCACGCCAATATGGCCGGCACCGCCAAGCATGGCGGCGTGATCGCCGTGGCGGGCGACGACCACATCGCCAAGAGCTCCACCGCCGCGCACCAGAGCGACCACGTCTTCAAGGCCGCTGGCTTCCCGGTGTTCTTCCCGTCCAGCGTGCAGGACATCCTGGACATGGGCCTGCATGCGATCGCGATGAGCCGCTTCTCGGGCCTGTGGTCGGGCATGAAGACGATCCAGGAGATCGTCGAATCCTCGGCCTCGGTGAGCGTGGACCCGGACCGCGTCAAGATCATCATCCCCACCGACTTCCCCATGCCCGAGGGCGGCCTGCACATCCGCTGGCCCGACCCGCCGCTGGACCAGGAAGCGCGCATGATGGACCACAAGTGGTACGCTGCCCTGGCCTATGTGCGCGCCAACAAGCTCAACTACAACGTCATCGAGAGCAAGCAGGACCGCTTCGGCCTGATCGCCTCGGGCAAGGCCTACAACGACACGCGCCAGGCGCTGCACGACCTCGGCCTCGACGACGACACCTGCCGCCGCCTCGGCATCCGCCTGCACAAGGTCAATGTGGTGTGGCCGCTGGAGGCCTCGATCACGCGCGACTTCGCCGACGGCCTGCAGGAAATCCTGGTGGTGGAAGAGAAGCGCCAGGTCATCGAGTACCAGGTGAAGGAACAGCTCTACAACTGGCGCCCCGACGTGCGCCCGCATGTGCTGGGCAAGTTCGACGACGACGCCGAGGGCGGCATGGGTGGCGAATGGGGCCTGCCCAACCCGAGCAAGAACTGGCTGTTGCGCCCGCAGGCCGACCTGACCCCGGCCATCATCGCGCGCGCCATCGCCAAGCGCCTGAAGAAGCTGGGTGTGGACGCCGAGGTGGCGGCGCGCCTGGATGCA
This sequence comes from Roseateles sp. FW301-B2, assembly GCF_058788955.1. NCBI lineage: Bacteria > Pseudomonadati > Pseudomonadota > Betaproteobacteria > Burkholderiales > Sphaerotilaceae > Roseateles > Roseateles sp. FW301-B2. The sequence continues at coordinate 20,190 of NZ_JBYTBE010000055.1, read as the reverse complement.
CGCGTGGCCATCATCGATGCCAAGGAAAACGCACTCAAGGCCGAGGCCCAGACCGCCGGCGGCGCGGATCGCACGCCCTGGTTCTGCAGCGGCTGCCCGCACAACACCAGCACCCGCGTGCCCGAGGGCTCGCGCGCCGTGGCCGGCATCGGCTGCCACTACATGGTGAGCTGGATGCCCGGGCGCAACACCGCCACCTTCACCCAGATGGGTGGCGAGGGCGTGCCCTGGGTGGGCCAGTCGGCCTTCACGAACGAGAAGCACATCTTCGCCAACCTGGGCGACGGCACCTACTTCCACAGCGGCCTGCTGGCGATCCGCCAGAGCATTGCCGCCGGTGTGAACATCACCTACAAGGTGCTCTACAACGACGCCGTGGCGATGACCGGCGGCCAGCAGGTGGGCGAGCGCGCCGAGGGCCACACGGTGCTGCAGATCATGCAGAGCCTCACGTCCGAGGGCGTGGCCAAGCTGGTGATCGTGACCGACGAGCCGAGCAAGTACAACGGCGTCTCGCTGCTCGCCGGCGTGACCGTGCACCACCGCGACGAGCTGGACGCGATCCAGCGCCAGTTCCGCGAGATCCCCGGCACCACGGCCATCATCTACGACCAGACCTGCGCCACCGAGAAGCGCCGCCGCCGCAAGCGCGGCAAGCTGGTGGACCCGGCCAAGCGCGTCGTCATCAACGAGCTGGTGTGCGAGGGCTGCGGCGATTGCTCGGTGCAATCCAACTGCCTGTCGGTCGAGCCGCTGGAGACCGATTTCGGCCGCAAGCGCCAGATCAACCAGAACACCTGCAACAAGGACTACTCCTGCGTGAAGGGCTTCTGCCCCAGCTTCGTCACCGTCGAGGGCGGCGAGCTGAAGAAGCCCAAGAAGGAAAGCCGTCGCAGCCCCTTCGACACCGCGCTGCCGGCCATCCCCCTGCCCAATGTGCCTAACGCCGACAAGGCCTGGGGCATCGTGGTGGCGGGCGTGGGCGGCACCGGCGTGATCACCATCGGCCAGCTGCTGGGCATGGCCGCGCACCTGGAAGGCAAGGGCGTGATCACCCAGGACGCGGCCGGTCTGGCGCAAAAGGGTGGCGCCACCTGGAGCCATATCCAGATCGCCAACCATGCGGACGACATCCACTGCACCAAGGTCGGCACCGCCGAGGCGGATCTGGTGATCGCCTGCGATTCCATCGTCGCCGCCAACAAGGCCTCGCTGGCCGTGATGCGCGAGGGCCGCACCTTTGTGGCCCTGAACACGCATGGCTCGCCCACCGCCACGCTGGTGAACAACGCCGACTGGAGCTTCCCCGGCGCCGCCTGCGAGGCCGCCGTCGGCAAGGCCGCGGGCCAGCAAGGGCTGGGCATGTTCGACGCCGAGGAAGTGGCCGTCAAGCTGCTGGGCGACTCGCTCTACACCAACCCGCTGATGCTGGGCTACGCCTGGCAGAAGGGCCGCGTGCCGCTGAGCTACCAGGCGCTGATGCGCGCCATCGAGCTCAACAACGTGCAGATCGACAACAACAAGGCCGCCTTCGAATGGGGCCGCCGTTGCGCCGTCGATCTGGCCGCGGTGCAGGGCCTGTACGCCGCCACCCAGGTCATCAACATCATCAAGCGCCCCGGCGTGGATGAGCTGGTGGCCAAGCGCGTCGAGTTCCTCACCGACTACCAGAACGCCGCCTATGCCGAGCAGTACAAGGCCTTCGTCGAGAAGGTGCGCGCGGCCGAGGGCAAGCTCAACTCGACCAAGCTGACCGAGGCGGTGGCCCGCTACCTCTTCAAGCTGATGGCCTACAAGGACGAGTACGAGGTGGCGCGCCTGCACACCGACGCCAAGTTCCTCAACAAGATCGCGGCCCAGTTCGAAGGCGACTACAAGCTGGTGCACCACCTGGCCCCGCCGCTGCTGGCCAAGAAGAACGAGAAGGGCGAGCTGGTCAAGCAGCAGATGGGTGCCTGGGTGCGCCCCGCATTTGGCATCCTCGCCAAGCTCAAGGGTCTGCGCGGCACGGCGCTGGACATCTTCGGCCGCACCGAGGAGCGCAAGATGGAGCGCGCGCTGATTGGCGAGTACCGCGAGAGCATCGAGGCCATCCTGGCCAAGGGCCTGACGGCCGAGCGCCTCGCCCTGGCCACCGAGATCGCCCGCATCCCCGAGGAGATCCGCGGCTATGGCCATGTGAAGGAACGCCATCTGCATGCCGCCAAGGCCAAGTGGCAGACGCTGATGGGGCAGTGGCGCGCGGCGTAAGCCGAGCATCACCGACCTGATCGGGACCCGCTGTGCCGCAAGGCCGGCGGGTTTTTTCGTTGTGGGCGCCGCCAGGGCGCGCCCCACCCTCTCTTGGGTGCCACGGGTTTGTGGGGACCCCGAGCACCGGGCCCGCGCATCTAGACTGCCCGCCCAGGGAGGATCCATCCATGAACAGCAACAACAAGCGCTGGCCTGCGCTGCTGGCCGCCATCATGCTCGGCTGCGTCGGCCTGCTGGCCCGCGCGCAGGCGCCCGCGGCCGAAGATCCCAAGCAGGTCTTCGCCGAGTCGATGCAGGCCGGCCAGCCCGGCCCCAAGGACATTGCCCTGGGCGGCCAGGCGGTGCTGAAGCTGCCCGCCGGCCGGGTCTTCATCGGCCAGCCGCAGGCGGCCAGGCTGATGCGCGCGATGGGCAACCCGGGCGATTACAGCGAGCTGCTGGGCCTGGTGTTCCCGAGCGGGGATGCGCCCTGGTTTGCCACGCTGCGCTTCGAGCCGGCCGGCTATATCAAGGACGACGAGGCCAGGGACTGGAATGCCGACGAGCTGCTGAAGAGCTACCGCGAGGGCACCGAGGCCTCCAACGAGGAACGCCAAAAACTGGGCATGGCGGCGCTGGAAATCGTCGGCTGGGCCGAGAAGCCCGCCTATGCGGCCGACACCCACCGCCTGGTCTGGGCGATGAGCTCGCGTCACAAGGGCGCGGCGGAGGGCGAGGAGCAGGGCGTCAACTACAACACCTATGCGCTGGGCCGTGAGGGCTATCTGAGCCTCAATCTGGTGACCGGGCTGAAGGAGTTGCCGCAGCACAAGGGCGATGCGCAGGATCTGCTGGGCGCGCTGGAGTTCCTCGACGGCAAGCGCTACACGGACTTCAACGCCTCCACCGACAAGGTGGCGGAATACGGCCTCGCCGCCCTCGTGCTGGGCGTGGGCGCCAAGAAGCTGGGCCTGCTGGCGGTGGTCTTCGCCTTCGTGGCAAAGTTCGCCAAAATCATCTTCATCGCGGTGCTGGCCTTTGGCGGCGCGATCGCCAGGTTCTTCGGCAGGAAGTCCAAGGCCTGAACCGGCCCTGATCCAATCGCCCCATGATCAAGCTCCTGCTGCTGCTGTTCTCGGGCCTGAAGTTCGGCAAGCTGCTCGCCTCGGGCGGCAGCATGCTGATCTCGGTCGTCGTCTATGCCTGGATCTATGGCTGGCGCTATGCGGTGGGCTTTGTGGCCCTGCTGTTCGTACATGAGATGGGGCACTACCTCGCGGCGCGGCACAAGGGGCTGAACGTCGGCGCGCCCACCTTCATCCCCTTTGTGGGCGCCTGGATCGAACTCAAGGACCTCCCCCACGATGCCCAGACCGAGGCCTATGTGGGCCTGGGCGGGCCGCTGCTGGGCACGGTGGGCGCGGTGCTGGTCTATTTCGCGGCGCGCAACTGGCATGTCGACTGGCTGCTGGCGGTGGCCTACAGCGGCTTCTTCCTGAACCTCTTCAACCTGATCCCGCTCTCGCCCTTCGACGGCGGCCGCATCACCGCCGTGCTCTCGCCGCGCATCTGGTTCCTCGGCGTGCCGATGCTGGTGGCGCTGTTCCTCTGGCGGCCCAGCCCGATGCTGATCCTGATCGCCATCATGGCCTGGCCGCAGCTCTGGAAGGCCTGGAAGTACCGCAGCGACAGCCCCGAGGCGCAGAGCTATTACGCCGTGCCGGCCGCGGTGAAATGGGAATACGGCAGCTACTACCTGGCGCTGGCCGGCTTCCTGGCGGTGATGACGCACGACGTGCACGAGATGCTGACGAACGCCCTGCCGCACTGACCCGCACGCCCCTCACGACCCTCACTTCTGGCCGGCCAAGCGCCCGCTGTTACCCTCCCGCTCGCATCGCTTATCTGGAGCCTGTTCCCGTGAAACTGCTACGCATCACCCTGGCCCTGAGCCTTGGCCTGGTCGGCGGCGCGCTCAGCGCCCAGGGGCTCAAGCCCGTCACCGCCGTCGAAGGCATCACCGAGTACCGCCTGCCCAACGGCCTGCAGGTGCTGCTGGCGCCCGATGCCTCCAAGCCCAGCACCACGGTGAACGTGACCTACCGGGTCGGCTCCAAGCATGAGAACTACGGCGAGACGGGCATGGCCCATTTGCTGGAGCATTTGATCTTCAAGGGCTCGCCCAAGTACAAGAATCCCTGGGCCGAGTTCAGCAAGCGCGGCCTGCGCGCCAACGGCTCCACCTGGCTGGACCGCACCAACTACTTCGCCAGCTTTGCCGCCAACGAAGAGAACCTGAAGTGGTATCTCGAATGGCAGGCCGACGCGATGGTGCACAGCAATATCGCCCGCAAGGATCTCGACACCGAAATGACGGTGGTGCGCAACGAGATGGAGATGGGCGAGAACAACCCCGGCAACATCGTGTTCGAGCGCCTCTTGGCCACCATGTACCAGTGGCACAACTACGGCAAGAGCACCATCGGCGCGCGCGCCGACGTCGAGAACGTCGACATCCCGCGCCTGCAGGGCTTCTACCGCAGCTATTACCAGCCCGACAACGCCACCCTGATCGTCTCCGGCAAGTTCGATGCCGCCAAGGTGCTCGGCTGGGTGCAGCAGAGCTTTGGCGCGCTGCCCGCACCGAAGCGCAAGCTGCCGCATTTCTACACCGTGGACCCGGTGCAGGACGGCGAGCGCAGCGTCACCGTGCGCCGCCTGGGCGGCGTGGCCAGCGCCACCGCGGCCTACCATGTGCCGGCCGGCCCGCACCCGGACTATGCGGCGGTGGAGGTGCTCAACCTGATCCTCACCGAGCCGCCCGCCGGCCGCCTGCACAAGCAGCTGGTGGAGAACACCAAGCTGGCCTCCTCGGTGAGCGCCTTCAGCATGGCGCTGGCCGAGCCCGGCTTCATGATGGTGGGCGCCGACATCGCCCCCGATGCCTCGCTGGACGAGATGAACCGCGAGATGCTCAAGGTCATCGAGGGCCTGGCGCAGAACCCCATCACGGCCGAGGAGCTCAAGCGCGCCCAGCAGCGCTGGCTGAACCGCTGGGAGCAGCAGTTCTCCGATCCCGAGCAGGTCGGTACCGCGCTCTCCGAGACCGTCAGCCAGGGCGACTGGCGCATGTTCTTCCTGCTGCGCGACCGCATCAAGGCGCTCAAGCTGGAGGACGTGCAGCGCGTCGCCAACGAACGCCTGATCCAGGCCAACCGCACGCTGGCCCAGTACATCCCCACCGACAAGGCGCTGCGCGCGCCCGCGCCCGCGCTGGTGAAGGTGGACGAGCAGATGAAGAGCTTCGTGCCCGCGGCGGCGCAGGCTGCGGTGGCGGCCTTCGAGGCCACGCCGGCCAATATCGACAAGCTCACCCAGACCAGCACCCTCGCCAATGGCCTCAAGCTGGCGCTGCTGCCCAAGCCCACGCGCGGCGAAGCGGTGCAGGGCTTCCTGACCCTGCGCTACGGCGATGCCGACAGCCTGCGCGGTCAGCGCGCCGCCGCCGAGGCGCTGGCCTATGTGCTGGACAAGGGCACCGCCACGCTGGACCGCCAGCAGTTGCGCGACAAGCTCGACAGCCTCAAGGTCGAGCTGCAGATCCAGCCCGGCCCCGACCAGGTGACGGTGGCCTGGGTCACCAAGCGCCAGCATGCCGCCGAGGCCGCCAGGCTGATCGCGCAGATCCTGCGCCAGCCGCGCCTCGCGCCCGAGACCCTCGAAGAGGTGCGCGCCCAGATGCTCTCCAGCATCAAGGCCCAGCGCGACGAACCCGAAGCGATGGCCGAGACCAGCGTGGCGCTGGCCCTCAACGGCGACTACCCGCCCGGCGACGTGCGCCTGGCCCGCACTTTCGAGCAGATGACGGCCGACGCCCAGGGCGTCAGCATCGAGCAGCTGCGCGCCTTCCACCAGCGCTTCTACGGCGCCAACCACGCCGAGTTCGCCGCCGTGGGCGACTTCGATGCCGCGGCCCTCAAGCAGGCGGTGAGCGAGGCGCTGGGCGACTGGCGCTCGCAGGCCGACTACCAGCGCGTGCCCTTCCCGAGCGTGGCCAAGCCCGGCAAGCTGAGCCTGGTGCCGGCGCCCGACAAGCAGAACGCGGTGCTGGCCGGCCGCATGCCGCTGGCGCTCAATGACGGGCATGCCGACTACCCGGCCGTGGCCCTGGCCAACTACCTGCTGGGCAGCGGCGGCGATTCGCGCCTGTGGAAGCGCATCCGCGAGAAGGACGGCCTGAGCTACGGCGTCTGGTCCTACCTGATGTGGGGCCAGAAGGACCTCAACTCGCCCTGGAACGTCGGCGCCATCTTCGCGCCGCAGAACCGTGCCAAGGTCGAGCAGGCGCTGCGCGAGGAAGTGGCCCGTGCCCTCAAGGACGGCTACAGCCAGGCCGAGCTCGATGCCGGCAAGCAGGCCATGCTGAACGCACGCCGCCTCGGCCGCGCGCAGGACGCCGGCCTGGTGCGCGCACTCGCCGGCAACCAGTTCCTCGGCCGCACCATGGCCAAGTCGCAGCAGGTCGACGACGCCATTGCCAAGCTGACGCTGGAGCAGGTGAACGGCGCGCTGCGCAAGTACTTCAAGCTGGAAGACTTCCAGCTCGTGTTCGTGGGCGACTTCAAATAACGCGCTAGCGACACGTCACCAGGACGGGCGGGCGCTCGCAAAAGCGCCCGGCCTTTTCTTTGGGGCCAGCGCTGATGGCGCGGCGTAGCGGATTGGAGCCGGCGCATTCCTGCCTCATGGTCCGGCGGTGATCAGGCCGACTGGGGGCTCAGTGCCGATTACAGCATTCACCTTGGCGCGATCAGCTCACGCAAGCTGCCACGAGCGGTCGTCGACGACCTACAGCTTCGCGATTGCTCAGCTCGATATCCGAGAACACAATTCGCGGGACATCCCCTGGTTGAGTGTGCGCGGCATTCTCGTCAGACTCAACCACTCTCCATAGTCCGAAGGGAGTCCCGTTATGGTCAAGGTCGCATTTTTTGCTGCTATGTTCCTGGCGTTCGCCCGTGGCGCGTCGGCACTCCCTTTGATCGACAACTTCGATCGCTCGCAAACCGTTGCGCAAGACAATTCGAACGGCATCGCTAGTTCGTCTGCGACAAGGTCCCCGCTCGATCCCAGCACCATCATCGGCGGGGAACGCGAGGTCTACGTCAACGCGTTCAGTGGGGCTGACGAATTCAACGGTACGCGCGCCGGCGTCTCGGGTTCAAGGTTTTCCTTCGCCAACGACGCCGGCGTCGTTGGTTTTGGCGCTTTACGCTGGGATGGCAGCAGCGTCACCGGCTTCGACCTGACGAATGCTGACCTTGGCATCAATCGGACCGGGTTCGCACCCGTCGACTTTTCAGCCGTTGCAGACAGCCTGAAGCTCACAATGCTGCGCTCAGATGCCTCTTTCCCGTTCACGCTGCAGTTCTTCTCGGGCGCGACCGACTGGACAAGTTTCACCTTCAGCGCAATACCCGTGTGCAGCGCGGCTGACAGCAGTTGCATGTCGCAGGCAGGAGCAGTCGCCGGCCCCACCGACTTCTATTTCAACTTCGCCCTTATCAATTTGCTCGGAACCAAGTCAGGTACAGGTGCCGATTTCTCGAGCATCACTGCGATGCAGGCGATCTTCAATTTCAATCCCGTGTCCGGCAGTCCGGGACAGGCGGAATCGATTGATTTCTCGATGGATTTTGCGACTGTGTCGCCTCCCCCGGTGCCCGAACCGGGCACGCTGACACTAAGCATCCTTGGCCTGTTCAGCCTGATGTGCATGGTGGCGCGCCGGCGCCATTCGAACTGAGGCGCTGTAAACCGGGAAATCGCCAGTGCCCTGGCGACGGTGGCAGCATCCTCCTTCGCCCCAGCGAAGATCCTGCGGGCAGTCCGACGACATAACTGCATACATAGTCGCATGACGTTCTGACGAACGTTCACTGACAGTTGCAGTGACCACTTGTTCCTCCGTCGGCGCATGGCCAGGGTCAGCCAGGAGACGACATCGCGATTGCGAGCAACTGATGTGCAGCGGGGACTGCGGCTCGACGCACGCATCTTGATTGCTGCCTCTCGGCCAGGAGCGGGCACTGGTGAGCCGCAGCTTCTGAACAACCTAGTCGAACTAGCCCATCGCGCCGTATCGCCGTGGCCCGGTAGTGCAGAACGGTAAAACTTTGTTCGGCCCTGTTAATGACGCAAGGATTGCGTACAGCCGCTTACCACCTCCCCTGGAGGAATGCCTAGAGTCGCACACTTCTTTCTTCCTCAAGAATCCACCGATGTCGAGACTCTCACCCCTAATCGTCGCCAGCAGCGTCATGTTGCTGAGCGCTTGCGCCACCAAGGAATTCGTCAGAGAGACCGTCGCTCCGGTGCAGACCAGCGTGGAAGGTCTCGGCACCCGCGTTCAGGCGCATGACGACGGCCTCAAGGCTCTGGATGGCCGACTGCAAGGCAGCGAGACGCGCCTCCTGGCCTTGCAGCAGGAAGCTGCGGCGCGAGCCCAGGCCGCCAACAATCTGCCCGCGCCGCCCGGCCTGCTGATGAGCGCCCTGCTGACCGATGACAAGATCAAGTTCAGCTCGGGCCGCGCCCAGCTCACCGAGCAGGCCGGTCAGGAACTCGATCAACTCGTCGCCAAGCTCAAGGCCGACAACCAGCCCGTGTTCGTCGAAATCCAGGGCCACACCGACGCTACTGGCAGCGAAACAATTAACCAGCAACTGGGCCTCAAGCGGGCCGAAGCGGTGCGCCTGCACCTGGCCCGCGCCGGTCTGCCCCTGGCGCGCATGGCAACAATCAGCTATGGCGAATCTGCGCCCCTGGCCGACAACAGCACCCGCGAAGGCCGCAGCACGAACAGGCGTGTTCAATTGATCGTGATGCGCTGAACGGGAGAGGAAAGGTCGTTGGGCCCAAGCCGCTATCCAACGTCGGCAAGGTGCCCCAAGCGCTCGCCTACGCCCACACCACCCGCGCGCCCGCCGCGTACCAGCCCTCCACGCGCGCGGCCACCTCGGCCTCGATGCGGCTGCGCTTGATCTTCATGGTGGGGGTGAGGCAGCCGTTCTCGATCGTCCAGGGCCTGGTGCTGAGCACCAGCATCTGCAGCTGCTCGTAGTCGGCCGATTGCGCGTTGACGCTTTGCAGCAGCGCCGCCATCTGCTGCTCGACCTCGGCGCGCAGGGCGGCCTCCGTCAGCCTGGGGCGCAGGTCTTCGGCCAGCACCACCAGGGCGAAAGCGGCCGGCTGGCCCACGCCCGAGACCAGGGTGATCTCCACCATGGGGTGAGCGTTGATGCGGTTCTCGATCGGCGCCGGCGCCACATACTTGCCCTTGGCGGTCTTGAACAACTCCTTCACCCGGCCGGTGAGCTTGAGCAGGCCGTCGGGCCGGCGCTCGCCCTTGTCGCCGGTGCGGAAGTAGCCGTCGGCGGTGAAGCATTGCGCGTCCAGATCGGGGCGCTTGTAATAGCCCAGCAACTGGCCGGGCGACTTCACCAGGATCTCGCCCTCCTCGCTGAGCTTCACCTCCACGCCCGGCATGGGCACGCCCACATAACCCGGTGCATTCAGTGCCAGCGTGGAGGCATGCGAGTAGGCGAAGTCCTCGGTCATGCCATAGCCTTCCAGCAAATTGAGGCCGAGGCGGCGGTACCAGCGAATCAGCTCGGCCGGGATCGGCGCCGAGGCGCTCATCGCCACCCGCACCTGATCCAGGCCCAGGCCCTTGAGCACCTTGCGCCGCACGACATTGCCCAGGATCGGGATGCTCAGCAGCCGGTCCAGCTTCCTGGCCGGCATCTTGCTGAACACGCCCTGCTGGAACTTCAGCCACAGCCGCGGCACCGAGCAGAACACGGTGGGGCGGGCGCGCTGCAGGTCCTGCACAAAGGTGTCCAGCGATTCGGCGAAGAACACATGGGTGTGGCCATAGACCAGCGACGAGCATTCCACCACCGCGCGCTCGTAGACATGGGCCAGCGGCAGGTAGGACAGCACGCGCTGCTCGGGCAGGTCGGGCACCAGGGTCTTGACGAAGTCCACGCTCAGCTCGGTGGCGCGGGTGATGCGCTCGAAGCTGTGCATCGCCCCCTTGGGCTCGCCGGTGGAGCCCGAGGTGTAGATCAGCATCGCCAGCTCGCTGCCGGCGCGCTGCGGCCGGCCGGTGAGCGGCGCCGTGCGGGCGATGATGTCGTCCCAGGTGTCGAAACCGGTGCCGGCAGGCGCCAGCGGCAAGGCGATGCAGGGCAGGCCCGCGGGCACGCCCGCCGCCTGCTGGGCCCAGGTATCGAGCTTGCCGACGAACAGCAGGCTGGCCTCGCTGTGCTGCAGCACGAAGCGCACCGTCTCGGCGGTCTCGGTCGGGAAGATCGACACCGTGGTGCCGCCGGCCATCCAGATCGCCAGCTCGGCCATGATGAAGTGGGCGCAGTTCTTGGAGAGGATGGCGATGCGCGCACCGGCGGGCAGCTGCAGGCTGCGCAGATGGGCGGCCATGCGGCGCGCCTCGTCCAGGGTGCGGGCCCAGCTGTAGTCGATGGTGCGGCTGCCGCCTGCGTCGGCAACCGGCTGGGTGAGATAGATCTTGTCGGGCTGGGCGGCCTCATGTTCGTAGACGTAGTCGAGCATCAGGCGCTGATTCGGCATGGTCGGGGTTCATCATCCAGCTGTGGTGGGCCGATTATGGAGAGCCCCGGGGTGGCCCGTGCCTAGGCGCATACACCGATGCCAAGTCGCCCCGCTTGCCTTATGGCGCCGTAAGATGCGCTCCACAATGCTCGGGGCGGTATGGCAATGGCATCCATCAGTAGCAAGGTCGAAGGGCTGGCCCGGCGCGCCGCCGCCGCCGCGCTTGCGCTGCTGGCGCTCTGGGCCGCGGCCGCCGCCGAGCCGCCCGCCACGCCGCTGCGCCTGCTGACCAGCAATTTCCCGCCCTATACGATCGAGAGCGGCCGCGACGCCCCCGGGCCGCTCGTCAACCTGACGCTGGAATTGATCGCCCGCAGCGGCCATGCCGGCCAGGTCGAGTTCGTGCCCTGGCCGCGCGCCCAGGCCATCACCGCACGCGAGGCCAACGCCCTCATCATCCCGCTGGTGCGCTCGAGCGAACGCGAGGCGAAGTACCAGTGGATCGGCAAGCTCTATTGCCGCAGCATGGGCTTTGTGGCGCTGCGCGAGCGCCTGCACCGCTTCGACGAGCAGACCCTGGCCAGCGCACGGCTGGTGGTGCTGCGCGCCACGCCCTATGGTGCGAACCTGAAGGCCGCCAGCATCACCGAGGCCACCTCCTTCGAGGACATGGCCAAGATGCTGAGCCTGGACATGGTGGACGCGATCTACGCGAACCAGGAGACCACCCTGCTGGCCCTGCAGGCGCGCGGCATCGAGCGCGCGGCGCTGGCCTTGTCGGCGCCGGTCGAATCCGATCTGCTCTGGCTGGCCGCGTCGCCGGGCATGCCCAGGGCCAGGGTGGAGGAACTGCAGCAGGCGCTGCGCGCGCTGCAGAAGGACGGCACGATGGAGCGCCTGCTCGAGCAATCGGGGCTGCCGCGCGCCGCCTGCACGGGCAACTAGAGTCGGTCCCAGTAGGGCAGGCTCGGGTCGAAGCGCTCGGCCAGAAAGTCCACGAAGCTGCGCAGCAGCAGCGGCTGGTGGCGGCGGCTGGTGTAGACCGCGTGCACGCCCAGCTGCTCGGGCTCCCAGCCGGGCAGCACGCGCAGCAGCGTGCCGGCCGCCAGCGCCGGGCCCACCAGATAGGTGGGCAGCAGGCCGATGCCGGCACCTGCCAGCACCGCCTGCTGCAGCAGCAAGGCCTCGTTGGCCAGCAGGCGCGGTGGCGGCAGCGGCTGCAGCAGCCGCTCACCCTGGGCGTTCTGCAGCGACCAGGCCTCGCTGCCAAAGCGCGCATGCGCCACGCAGGCATGGGCCAGCAGCTCGCCGGGCTGCGCCGGTGCGGGATGCTCGCGCAGATAGGCGGGCGCGGCGCACAGCACCGAGCGGCACAGCGTCAGCCGGCGGGCGATCAGGGCCGGGTCGAGCTGGTTGCTGATGCGCAGCGCCAGGTCGATGCGGTCCTCCACCAGGTTCACCGCCTGCTCCGACACCAGCACCTCGATCTGCGTGCGCGGATGCAGGGCCAGGAAGGCCGCCGCCGCCGGAGCCAGGTGTTGCTGGGCAAACGACATCGAGGCCGCCACGCGCAGCCGCCCATGCACGCTCAGCTGGCGCGCGCTGGCGGCCTGTTCGGCCTCCTCGGCCAGCTCCACCAGCTGGCGGCAGCGCGGCAGGGCCTCGGCGCCCGCGTCGGTGAGGCTTAGGCGCCGGGTGCTGCGCTGCAGCAGGCGCGCGCCCAGCCATTGTTCCACCGCCTCCAGATGGCGGCTGGCCATGGCGCGCGAAAGGCCCAGGGCCTCGGCCGCCGCGGTGAGGCTGCCGCGCTCCACCACAGCCACGAAGACCTGGGCCGCCTTGAGTCTGTCCATCGCCCGTCCATTTGCTCGATTGATGCAACAAACAGTCTACGCGCAAGGTATTTATCTACGGATCATGCGCAAATAAAGTTCGCTGCACCCCGCAACCGAAGCAAGCAAACCACCATGAACCAGCAACTGCCCCGTTTCATCCGCCCCCTGCTCGCCGCCGCCCTGGTGAGCAGCGGCCTGGCCGCCGAGGCCCAGGGCAGCGGCACGCCCGCGCCGCTGAGCCTGCAGATCATCAACCACGGCCCGGCCAGCTTCCATGTGAACTCGGTGCTGGTGAGCGGCGCCAAGGAGGCCATCCTGCTGGACGCCGGCTTCACCCGCGCCGACGCCCTGCGCGTGGCCGCCGCCGTGCTGGACAGCGGCAAGAAGCTCAGCACCATCTATGTGAGCGCCGCCGACCCCGACTACTACTTCGGCCTGGAAGTGCTGCACGCCGAATTCCCCGAGGCCCGCATCGTGGCCGCCGCGCCCACGCTGAAGAAGCTGGCCGCCGCCCTGCCCACCAAGCTGCAGGTCTGGGGCCCGCGCCTGGGCGCCAATGCGCCGCGCCAACCGGTGCTGCCCGAGGCGTTGGCGGGCAACAGCCTGAGCCTGGAGGGCCAGACCCTGGAGATCCGCGGCCTGGACGACAGCCTGGCGCATCGCAGCTATGTGTGGATCCCGTCCATCAAGGCGGTGGTGGGCGGCGTGAATGTGTTCGGCAATCTGCATGCCTGGACCGCCGACACCCAGACCGCGGCCGAGCGCGCCGCCTGGCTCGCCAAGCTGGACGGCATCGCCGCCCTGCAGCCCTCCGTGGTGGTGCCCGGCCATATGCTGCCCGGCACGCCGCAGGGCCTCAGCGCCGTGAACCACACGCGCGCCTATCTGCAGCGCTTCGAGGCCGAGCTGCCCAAGGCCGCCGACGCCACCGCGCTGATCGCCACCATGAAGGCCGCCTACCCGCAGGCCGGGCTGGGCATCGCGCTGGAGATCGGCGCCAAGGTCAACAAGGGCGAGATGAAGTGGTGAGTTAGGCTTCTGCTATGGTGGCATCCATATGAGCAGCGCCACCACTCCCACCGGCCCGCACACCGCCCGCGGCCAGTTCAGCGTCAAGATCGGCGCGCCCGAGGCCATGCCCGCCCCCGCCGGCGGCACGCCCATGTTCAGGCGCAGCCTCGACAAGCGCTACGAGGGCGAGCTGCAGGGTCAGGCCCTGGGCGAGATGCTGGCGGCTGGCCAGCCGCAGGCCGGCGCGGCCGCCTACACCGCGCTGGAATCCTTTGTGGGCCAGCTGCAGGGCCGCAGCGGCAGCTTCGCGCTGGCGCATCTGGGCCTGATGAGCGAGGGCCAGCAGGATCTGCGCATCGCCATCGTGCCGGGCTCAGGCCAGGGCGAGCTGGCCGGCATCAGCGGCGCGCTGCTGCTGCGCATCGAGGCCGGCGTGCACCATTACGAGCTGAAGTACTGCCTGGCTCCGTAACGGCCGCAGCTTGACCCGCACCGCCGCCGCGCGCAGCATGCGGCGCATGAGCAGCAGTAGCAGCAGCAACACCCTCCCCGCCGCCCCGGCCGGCGGCGCCTGGCGCGACCGCTACCGCTGGTGGTGGCTGCTCTCGCCCGCCTTCCCGGGCCTGGTGTGGCTGAACCTGGTGCAGTACCAGCTCAGCGGACACGAAGCGTGGCTGTGGGTCAGCAGTGCGGTGATGTATGGGCTGATCCCGCTGCTGGACTGGCTGCTGGGCGCCGACCCACGCAATCCGCCCGATGCCGCCGTGCCGGCGCTGGAGCAGGACCGCTGGTACCGCGCCATCGTGGTGGCCTTCGTGCCCTTCCAGTTCGGCCTCACCCTGCACGGCGCCTGGATCGCCGCCACGCAGGAGCTGAGCCTGTTCGGCTGGGCCGGCCTGATCCTCAGCGTCGGCGGCATCAACGGCGTGGCCATCAACACCGCCCATGAGCTGGGCCACAAGCTGCCGCGCTGGGAGCGCTGGCTCGCGCGCATCACGCTGGCGCCGGTGGCCTATGGGCATTTCTATGTGGAGCACAACCGCGGCCACCACCTGCGCGTGGCCACGCCGGCCGACCCGGCCAGCGCCCGCCTGGGCGAGAGCTTCTGGGCCTTTCTGCCGCGCACCATGTGGGGCAGCCTGGTTTCGGCCTGGGAGATCGAGCGCACGCGCCTGGCCAGGCTGGGCCTGGGCCCCTGGCACTGGCGCAACGAATGCCTGCAGGCCTGGGCCATGACCGTGCTGCTGTACGGCGCCCTGTGCATCTGGCTGGGCCTGGGCGCCACCTTGCCCTTCCTGCTGGTGCAGGCCTTCTACGGCGCCAGCCTGCTGGAGGTGGTGAACTACATCGAGCATTACGGCCTGCTGCGCCCGCTGGACGCCAACACCGGCCGCCCGGTGCGCTGCGCCCCCGAGCATTCCTGGAACTCCAGCCACCGCGTCTCGAATCTCTTTCTCTACCAGCTGCAGCGCCACAGCGACCACCATGCCCACCCGGGCCGACGCTACCAGGCGCTGCGCCATTTCGAGCAGAGCCCGCAACTGCCCTCGGGCTATGCCGCCATGCTGATGCTGGCCTATCTGCCGCCGCTGTGGTTCCGCGTGATGGATGCACGCGTGCTGAGGCATTACGGCGGCGACCCGCGGCGCGCCAATCTGCAGCCCAGCCGGCGCGACGCGCTGTTGCAGCGCTGGGGCCAGCGCGTCGATTAGGGCTTCTTCGTCCCGATCAAGCAGAGCCGCGGCTCATGCAGCATGGGCCTTCGTCCTTCTTCGCTTCTCAGGCGGGCTTGGGCAGGTTCTCGGAGATGCGCCAGAGTACGCCGCTGGGGTCGTGCAGCACAAAATCACGCATCGCCCAGGGCTGGTTCTCCAGCGCGCCGAGACGCACGCCGAAGCGGGCGGGGATGTCCTCCTCCAGCAGCTTGCGGTGCCAGTCGTCCACCTTTTCCACCGAGAGGTGCAGCATGAAGTTGCTGGCCAGCTCGGCCACGTAGAAGTTCTGCAGCAGAAAGCTGCAGGCGCCCGCATGCAGATAGGCCAGGCCCTCGTCGCACCAGGGCATGGTGAAACCGATGGCCTGGTAGAAGCGCTTGCTGAGCTCGAAGTCGCGCGCCGGCACGAAGGCCTTGAGCTCCACGGTGCCGAGATTCATGGCTGCCTTCCTCTCTTAGTCACGCCCGCAGATTGAGCGCCACCGCGGCGCGGATCAGCGCCTTCAGCGCCGCCTCGTTCAGCGCCTCGCCCTCGCGGATGTCGATGGCGCGGCGCACATTGCCCTCCAGGCTTGAGTTGAAGAGGCGCGCGGGGTCGGGCAGCGATGCGCCCTTCGGGAAGGTCATCTTCACCACCGCCTTGTAGCTCTCGCCGGTGCAGATGATGCCGCCATGCGACCACACCGGTGTGCTCCACTTCCACTCCTCCACCACCTCGGGGTCGGCCTCGCGCATCAGCGCGCGCAGCCGCGTCAGCAAGGCGCCCCGCCAATCACCCAGCGCCTGGATCTTGGCGTCAATCAATGCGGCCGGAGACTCGGCGGCAGCGGGCGCTGCGGCCGGCGTGGTCGCCTTGGCCGGCTTGGCCGCGGCCGATCTGGATTTGCTGGCTGGCATCGTGGATCCCCTCGTCATCGTCATTGCTTCGTCTTGGACAGAAAACTGAAATCCACCAGCAGCCCGACATAGTCGCGCGCGCCTGGCGCGGAAAAGAAAGCTTCGAGCGCGCGGCGCGCGGGCAGGCAGGGTGCGCACCAGTCGGCGAAATACTCGACGAAGAGAAAGCTGTGCGCCGGCAGATCCGCATAGCGCAGCGGCTCGCCCTTGGCGCTGATGAGCCCGACGAAGTGCTCCTCGATGCGCTCGCCGTACACCAGCCGCTTGCAATCCGCCGGCGGCCCTGCCGAAGCATCCGCCGGCGCGGGCTGATCGGAGACGCAGCAGAAGGCCTCGCCCGCGTGGCGCTGGATCTCGGCAAGCTCGGGCGCCCATTGCTCGCGCGGCAACAGCCGCCCGGCCGCGTCATAGAGATGCAGGCGCGGAAAGGTGAGGCTCTTCAGCGCCTTGGGCCGCTCGCGATAGCTGCCCATGATGAAGTTGGAGCGCGGCGGCGCATGCGCGCGCGCTGCCAGGCCGGCAAGCGCCAGCGGACTCGTGAGCATGCAGCGGCGCGTCAGCGACATTTTCTGGCCCCAGCCAAGAATGACTTTCTCATCGTGCATCCTCTGGCGCTCGCCCGCTCAGCCAGCGCGGGGCCCGCCATCGCCACTGCTCAGGCGCGCGGCCTCGACGCAGAGCTGCACCACCGTCTCCCGGCTGAGGGGCGTGTCCTGGCGCAGCTCCAGCGTCGCCAGCTCGTACTTGCCGCCCGGCTTGAGGCGCGGCTCGATATGGCGCAGGCGCTGGCCGCGAAAGAAGGCGAACAGCACGCGCGCGGGCTCGGCACGGATGATCAGCACCGGGCCTTGACCGACGGCGGAGAAGAACACCAGATGCCCCCACTTCAGCCGCTCCTCCAGCTCGGGCGCGCTGGCGCGAACGGTATCGCGCAAGGCCTCGACATAGCGGCGCTGCCAGCCGGAGAGGTACGCGACGTATTCATCGGCCGTGGTGGCCGGGGTCAGGATCATCTTCATCGGTTGGTCGCCCCCCAGCGCCAGCGCGGTGGCTCACCCTTGAGCCAGCAGACAGCCAGCAGCGCGACGCCCAGGGCCGCCGTATAGGCCATGAAGAGCAGCGGCGTTTGCTCCGCTCTCAATAGCAGCGCGCCCGCGGCCAGCAGCGCCAGAAAGATCGCAATCACAAGCCAGCCCTGCCAGGCGCAGGGCGCACCCCAGCCCCAGCCATAGCGCTTGGCGGGGAACCAGTAATTCTTCGTGGGCGCTGCTTTTTGAAGAGTCGACATCAAAAAATGACCTCCAGCTCGGCGCAGTGTTGCACGGTGCGCTGACTCGACAGCTTAGCCATGCTTCGGTCCGGCCGCCAGCGGGTTGCGACGATTGAGCGTGGCAATCATCAACAACACGCCAAGCACCAGCACAAGCAGGCCCAGCGCCCAATGGAAGGCCCAGACGAGCATGACGGGCAGATAAGCGAGCGCGCAGAACCAGAACCACTTGCGCAGACCGGGTTGGTGAAAGAACTGTGCGCACTGCTTGCAGCGCAGCGGCCGGACCAACGAAGAGTTCGATTCGGCCCAGGCCGAGTGACCATGCGGCGCGCCACAGCTGGGACAGGGTCTGGTCTTGAGAAGCATGGGGGTGCTCCGCCTATGAGAAGTACAGCCCATAGAGCAAGCCGGCGACGATCACGACCAGATAGAACCACAGGTTGGCCGCGTAGGCAAAGCCTGCCGCTTCACCCGTGCTCGCGCGGTGCTCACCGAGCGCGCGCTTAACCTTGGCCGCCAGCTTGCGAGTTCTCGATGTCATGTGTCTTCTCCACTCAATGCTTGAACGAACCGTGAGCTGCGCGCCCGCCCTGACGCGCAAGTTCGCCCGCTGACGCTAGCGCCCAGGCGCCGCCACATATTCAAAGGCCCAGAAGTACTGCCACTCAGTGAAAACAGGGCTTGTCCCCAAGCCCTCGATGGCGGCCTCAAGTTCCGCCTGGCTGGGAAAGTTCTTCAGCACCCGATGCCTGGACCCGTCATTGAGCGTCCTGAGCTGATAGGTATTGCCCTCGGCATCGCGTTCGCTCAGGGGCGTGCTGCTGCCCTCGACGAATCGGTTGTCGATCAGGACGATGCGCGAGCCGGGTTCGACGGCCTCGGTCAGCCCGGCCAGAAACTCCCTGCGGCGGCCTTTGGGCACATGCGAGAACCAGAAGCCGGCGAAGGCGGCGTCGAAAAACCTGCCACCGCGCTTGGGCAGGTCGTAGGCGTCGCCCACCACGAACTCGACGCGCCTGTCGTCGGGTACTCGGGTCTTTGCGATCGCCAGGGTCTCGGGTGCCGCATCGAGCGCAAGCATTCGCGACGCCCTGGCGGCGATGAACTGGGTCCAGTAGCCGGTGCCGCAAGCCACCTCCAGCACGGCCCTGCCCTCATCGAAGCGCGCGGGCAGCCAGGCCTCGATGGCGCGCAGATCGGCCTGGCGCTCCGGCTTGCGATAGACGGCGTCGTACTCGGCGGCGCGGGCGGCGTAGTAGCTGTGCATTTGCTGGGCAGAGGATGACATGGTGTGGCGTTGCTGCTTGCGGCCTCAATCGTTCCAGATGCTTTCGACCAGGGCCCCGACCTCCGGTGGCGCCGCGCCCGGCGCTGCCGCTCCTGAAGCAGCCGCCGCACTGCGCTTCCACTCGGCCGGCAAGGGCGCGATTCGTTTCGATTCCTTGCCATCCCACAAGGCCACCTTGAGCGCGAACACGACGGGGCCCTCACGCGCCTCGAAGGGTTTCACGGCGCCGACCTTGAGGGCGATCTGCTTCCTGACTTCCAGGTCCAGCAACTGATCGAAATCGATCCAGACCCTGGATTGCAGGCCGGGCCGAACCGCCAGCACGATGAAGCCGCCCACCGACTGCCTCGTCTTTTCCTGAGCCTCGCTGCCCGCCACCGCCTCGCGCAATGCGACCTGCACCGCCTTGATGTACTCAGCGAGCGCATCGACGCTTGCCACACGGGCTTCCAGAACCGCGCTCGGCTGCAGCAGCACGACGTTGAAGTTGGTGACGGGCTCGGCGGCGTGGGCGGCGGCCAGCACCAGACCGAGCAGGAGAGCTAGCAGCCATCGCATCAGTGGCACCGCCTCATCTCTGAACAGGGCACAGGGCCGCGCTCGCGTCGCAGGACGGGCGCGCGCTGGGCCGCCCATCGTCGGCGATCTGCGTACGCGTACTTCAACCGGGACACCACTGCTCCTCGCAGGGGATCCCGTCCCTGTCGCCATCCATCTTCACGCCGGGGCAGTTGGCCAGGAAGTATTTTGCTTCGGCGCAGGACCTCATTTGCGAGCAGTACCTGCGGCCGTCGCAGCTGAAAGCATGGGCCGGGGCAGGATCGGCAGGGGCAGCAAGGGCAGCAGGGGCGACCTTGGTGGGAGCGCTTGGCGCAGCTGCCGCACGGCGCTTTCTCTCCACGGCATTCAGTTCCTCCAGGGTCGGAACTTTGCGAACCTGATTGGAGGACGGACAGGGGCCCTGCTGATAGGTGACCGTGCCATCCACCACGCACTTGTTTGCTGGCATGGCGCTGGCGCCGGAAGCGGCGAGCAACAGGCTTGCTACCGCGGTGAAGTACGCAAAAAAGCGGGACGTGACTCGAAGCATGGATGTCATGCGGGCGGGCAGTTGGGTTTAGATACTCGCGCCGACGGCTGCGCCGCCAAGCCTGCACGGTCAAGAGTTAGGGTCGCCATCACGCAGCCCACGCGAACCGGACGGCGGCAAAGCATAGAGCGAAAAGGTAGTGACCTGCCCGGATTCTTCGAGACACTGATTCCAAGAGAAGATGGCTCCATCCCCCGAGGAGCCCATGAGAAAGAG
>NZ_JBYTBE010000054.1:0-22376 GCF_058788955.1 Roseateles sp. FW301-B2 | reverse complement strand
GCGGGCCGCCGGGGGGGCGGGGATGGGGGTGTCGGTGCCGGGGAAGGTGGGCGGCAGCGGCATCACTGCCGCGCCGTTATCGCCACCGCCCATGCAACCGGCCAGGCCGCCGAGGGCCGACGAGGCGGTGATGAGGGCGCCCGCGCGCAGGAAATTTCTTCTGTCCATGACCATGATGGTGTGACCTTGTTCGATGGTTGAGCCGCGGGCTTACTCAGAAGCCGTGGTTGAGCTGCACGCCGACGGTGGCGGCGGAGCTGCGGTAGGTGCCGCGCACGGTGGAATAGGCGCAGCTGCAAGGGGTCTGGCCGCCACCATCGTCGGTGGCTTGCATCGGTGCCTCGCGCAGCTTCACGAAGCCCAGCGCCAGGTCCACGGTGGTGCTCTGGGCCAGCTTCAGATTGGCGCCCAGGGCCAGCCAGGTGCGGTCGGAGTCGGGCAGGGCCGGGCTGCGCAGCGCGCCTTCCACCGGCGAGCGGTCGTAGGAGATGCCGGCGCGCAGCAGCAGCTCGGGGTTGAGGCGGTAGCTGCCGCCCAGCGAGACGCGCCAGGCGTTCTTCCACTTCTCGGGCGTGATCGAGGGCGCGGCGGTGCTGTCGAACTCGATGCGCAGCTCCTGCAGGCGCGACTGCTTGTACCAGGTGGCGTCGGCCATCACGGCCAGGCGTTCGTCCAGCTGGTGGAAGGCCTGGAAGGACAGCGAGTCGGGCGTCTTCACCTTCAGGCTGGCGCCGGAATCGTTGTGGTCCAGCTTGCTGTGGCCATCCGCGGGCTTGCCGGTGATGGCGGCCAGCACCTGGGCCGGCAGCGTGGCGGGTTGGCTCCAGTCGGCATCGCCCTTGAGCTTGTGCGAGACGCTGGAGCGATAGGCCAGGCCGAAGCGGGTCTTGGCATCCAGTTCCCAAAGCAGGGCGAGGTTGAAGCCCAGCGCCCAGCCCTTGCCATGCACATGGATGTTGCCGTCGAAGGCCGGGTTGCCGAACACCTGGTTGGCCTGCTGCTGCAGTTGCAGGGCCAGGCCGGGGGCGCCGCCGGCGGCGGCCTGCTGGGCCGCGGCCAGCAGGCCGGCCGCGTAGGCTGAGCCATAGGGCGTGGCACGCTCCAGGTCGCCCTGCATGTATTCGATGTTCAGGCCGCCGGCCAGCGAGAGCTGCGGGTTCAGCTTCCAGGCCACATTGGGGTTGAAGGCGAGCGACTTCAGCTCGACCTTGTTGAGGTTGTAGCGTCCGCCCCAGTTCGGGTCATACGTGAGCTTGGCGCCCGAGGGCACGAACACGCCCAGGCCATAGACCAGCGTGTCGGAGGCGCGGTAGGCCGCATACATATGCGGCACGAACACGCCGCTGGCGGCGTTCTGCGTGGCGCCGGCCTGCGAGGTGGGGCGGGCCTGCAGGCCCGAGCCGGGCAGCGAGATGAAGGAGCCGGCGTCGGTGAACTGCACGTCGGGCGCCACATAGTCGAGCACGCCGGAGACATGCAAGCCGCTGCCCAGGCGCGTCAGCGCGGCCGGGTTGGCGAAGATGGTGCTGGCGTCGGCGCCCTCGGCGCCATTGGCGTTGGCCGTGCCTTCGGCGGCGGCGCTCTGCGTGCCGAAGCGGTAGCCAGCGGCCTGGGCCAGGCCCGCGCTGAGGCTGAGGGTCAGCATCGTCAGCGCCAGGCGCCGCGATCTTGAGGTCATTGCCATCGGAGTCTCCTTGCTTCTTGTTGGAAGCGTCTGATTCTGCAAAGTCCGGATGTCAGCGCCGTGAGGGTATGCCTGGGCTGTGTCGCACGAAACCCACGTCTGCGCGATTTTTAGAGCCTTGGCTCCAAAGCGCTGCAGCTTAGTCCCGGAGGGGCTTGTTGAACAGGGCTTTCCCGCTGTTAGGGGGCAGGTCTTGCGCCGCAGAATCCGCCGATGCCTTTTTCCTTCCCGCTCCTCCTGCCGGTGCTGACCCTGGTGTCGGCCCTGCTGAGCATCGTGGCGCTCAGCGACATGGGCCTGCCGCGCGAGATGGCCTTTCTGGCCAAGCCGCTCACCACCGTGCTGATCATTCTGTATGCCTGGCCGCGCGGCGCCGCGCAGCCGCGCATGCAGCGCCTGCTGCGCGCCGGCCTGCTGTTCTCGCTGGGCGGCGACATCGCCCTGCTGTGGCCCGAGCAGGGTTTCCTGCCGGGGCTGGTGAGCTTTCTGATCGCCCACCTCTGCTACATCCTGGGTTTCGCCAGCCAGGCGCGGTTCGCGCGGCCCTGGTGGCCGTTCGCGATGTTCGCGCTTATCGCCGGCGCGGTGCTGCTGCGCCTGTGGCCCGGCATCGGCGCCGAGCTGCGCCTGCCGGTGCTGGTCTATGTGGCCTGCCTGGCCAGCATGGCGGCGCAGGCCTGGAGCTGGTGGCGCAGCAGCCTGGGGCAGGCGAGCGAGGCGCTGGCGCGCAATGCCGCCTGGGGCGGCACGCTGTTCCTGCTCTCCGACAGCCTGATCGCCATCAACAAGTTTGCCGGCGCCGTGCCGCTGGCCGCGCTGTGGATACTGGCCAGCTACTGGGTGGCGCAATGGCTGCTGGCCAGCAGCCTGGGCAAGGACTGACCCCGGGCCGGGCGCTTACATCCCCTTGAACAGCTGCGTATAGCTGCGGCTGACCTCGAGCTTTTCGCTGAGGCCCTTCACGCCCACCAGCTGGCGGCCGCGGAAGTCGCGCGTGATGCCGTTGATGGCCTTCACGTTCACCAGGGTGGAGCGGTGGATCTGCCAGAACAGGGCGGGGTCCAGCTCGTCCACCAGTTCCTTGATGGGCTTGCGGATCAGCGCCTCGACGCCGGCGGTCTGCACGCGCGTGTACTTCTCGTCGCTGATGAAGAACAGCACATCCTCCACCGGGATCATCTGGATCGCCTGGCCCACGGTGGCCTGGATCCACTGCAGGTATTTGGGCGCGCCGCCCGGATTGAGCTTGGCCGAGAGCTGGTGCAGCAGCTGCTGCAGCGGCTGGGCCTGGCCGGTTTCCGCCGGCGCGGCCTCGGCACTCTCGCCGCCGCCGCCGTTGTGGCGCTGCGCCAGCCGCTTCTTGATGCGCGCGACGGTCAGCACCAGGCGCTCGCGCTCGGCGGGCTTGAGCACATAGTCGGCCACGCCCTGCTCGAAGGCCTCCACCGCGTACTGGTCGTAGGCGGTGATGAAGACGATCTCGGGCACCAGCCAGCTGTCGTCCTCGGGCAGTTGGGCGATCTGGCGCGCCGCATCCACGCCGGTGAGGCCGGGCATGCGGATGTCCAGGAACACCAGGTCCGGGTGGTGCTCGCGCACCAGCTCCACCGCTTCCAGGCCGTTCTTGGCCTCGGCCACGATCTCGAGCTCGGGCCAGACCTCGGTCAGCCGGCTGCGCAATTGCTCGCGCATCAGTCGTTCGTCATCGGCCAGGACGGCGCGCACGGGGGAGAGTGTGGTTTCGCTCATGGCGCGATGCTAAATCACGCCTTGGCGATTTTTCTCGGTTTGCGCAGTATCAGCCACAGCAGCAGGCCGAACAGGAACAGCGGCGAGAACAGCACCGCGCCGATGCCCGAGAACAGCAGGCACAGCAGGGCCAGCACGCCGCCCACGATCAGCAAGGGCAGGCCGATGCTGAACAGCAGCACCACCGGCACCACCAGCAACACCACCACGCCGGCAATCCCCAGCCCCAGCACCAGGCCGAGGAAGTCGCCCAGGCCGAAGCCTGCCGCGCTCAGCTCCTCGTCGTTGATGGTGATGTGCAGGCCCGGGGAACTGGCCAGCTCATGCCAGATGGCTACGCCGGCCAGGCTGGCCAGCAACATCATCACCAGGCCGAAGGCCAGCATCACCTTGAAAGCGGTCCTCATGCTCAAGCTCCTTGTTCACGGCTGCGATAGGGCACGGTGATGGTCACAACGGTGCCCGAGGGTTGGTTCTCGGTGACGGTGATGCCGCCCTTGCTGCCGTACAGCAGCATCAGGCGTTCGCGGATATTCGCCAGGCCCACGCCGGTGCCGGCGGTGGCGGCGCGGCCGAAGCCCAGGCCGGTGTCGGCCACGGTGACGGCCAGCTTGCCGTGCACGATCTCGGCCTTGACCCTGAGGCTGCCGCCCTCGGCCTTGGGTTCCAGGCCATGCTTGATGGCGTTCTCCACCAGGCTCTGGATCATCATGGGCGGGAATTCGGCCGACATCAGGCCCTCGGGCACGTCGATCTCGGTCTGCAGGCGCTCTTCCATGCGCACCTTGAGGATTTCCAGATAGGGCTTGATCACGCTCATCTCGCGGCCCAGGTCGCGCACGCCGCCGGCATTGGCCTCGCGCATGGTGGGCATGGAGGCGCGCAGCAGGGCGATCAGGTTGCGCTGCATCTGCGAGGCGCGCGGCGGGTCGGTCTCGATCAGGTGGTCGATCGAGGCCAGGGTGTTGAAGAGGAAATGCGGCTCGACCTGGGCCTGCATGGCGGCCATGCGCGCCTCGATGACCTGGCGCTTGAGCGATTCGGCCTCGGCGGTCTCCTCGGCCTGCGCGGCCTTCACCTCGGCCTGGATGCGGCCCTTGTAGGTGACCTTGATGACGCCCGAGCCGAGGATGATGAAGACGGCCAGGTTGACCAGGAAGTCGCCCAGATGCACCACCCGGGTGCGGGTGTGGCTGCCCACGGCGCCGGCCTCCTCGAGCGCCTGGCGGGCCTCGTCGCGCACCTCTTCGGCGGCTTCCTGGGCGGCGCGGGCCTGCTGGGCCAGCTCCTCCAGCGCGTCCTTGGCCTGCTCGATGGCGGCCTTGGCATCCTCGCTGCTGATGCTCTCGGGCAGCTTGATCTCGACGCCGGGCTGGGGCTCGACGCCGGAGGCGCCCGGCGCGGCCGGGCTGGCCACCGGCACGATGCGCACCCCATGCTTGTCGATCTTGACCTCGTAATGCATGCCCGCCGGCAGCTTGGCGGTGCTGGCGGGCTTGGGCAGCTTGGGGAGCTTGGGCATCGAGGGCCCGTCCACATGCTCGGTGACGCGCCAGGTGAAGGGCGGCAGGTCCTGCAGGATGTTGGTGCCGATCAGCAGCAGCACGGACAGCACGATGAAGCGCTTCCAGCTGATGCTCACCAGCCAGCTGGCATAGACATGGAAGCCGCGCACGCAGGCCTTGGAAAAGCTCTGCCAGCGTTGCATCAGGGTCGGATTGAGGGGGACGGCGTTCATCGGGGACCTTGTTCGATGGTTCCCACTGTACGCAAGGCCGCGTGGCGGCCCTAAGCCCGGGCGATACGCCGGCCGGGCGGCGGCATGAAGTGCAGATCGCGCCGACGGGCGGTGCGGCGCCCGCGGCGAGGCTTCAGAAGAAGGCCTGGATCACCAGCACCAGCAGCAGGGCCAGGGCAAAGGCAAGTTGGACGGCACGCTGTGACTGCACTGAGGGTCTCTCCCGGAATTGAGGCGCATGCTAGGGCGCTTCGGCGCGCCCGGCACTCCCCATGAGTGGGGAATGCCGGGCATCATCGCCGCGCCCCGGGCTTCCAGAACGCAAGTCTTGTGTCGGGATGTGACCGTGCCGTGCCGGTCGAGCCGTTTACTGGCGCACCGCCTCGACCTGGATCAGCAGGCGCACGTTCTTGGGGAAGCCCCAGGCCAGGCCGTAGTCCACGCCCCATTGGGTGCGGTCGATGGTGGCCTCGAAGTCGCCGCCGCAGACCTCGCGCTTGAGCATGGGGTTCTGGTAACAGTTGAAGTGGCTGGTCTTCAGCGTCACCGGGTTGGTCTTGCCGCGCAGGGTCAGCTGGCCCGCCACCTCGGCCACCTTGTCGCCGTTGAAGACGAACTTGTCGCCCACGAACTTGGCGGTGGGGAACTTGTCGGCGGCGAAGAAGTCATCGCTCAGCAGGTGCTTGTCCATCGGCACCACGCCGGTGTTGATGCCGGCCAGCTCGAAGCTGATCTCGACCTTGCCGGTCTTGGCCGCGCGGTCCAGCTGCACCGAGCCTTCCTTCTTGTCGAAACGGCCGCGGTTGGTGGAGGTGCCGAAATGCTGGATCTCGTAGGTCACGAAGGTGTGGGTGGGATCGACCGCGTAGCTGGCGGTTTCGGCTTGGGCCAGGCCCGAGAGGGCGGCGAGGGCGGCGATCAGGAAAGCTTTTTTCATATCTGAGGTGGTTGGAGCAGGGTTGAACGAACGGAAGAAAATCACAGCGGTGCAACGCCGCTGAAGGCGAGCTTGAACTTCACTTGCACATCGTTGGCGACCATCGAGGTATCGGCCCATTCGCCGTCGCCGATCTTGAATTCCAGGCGTTTCAGCACGAAGCCGCCGCTGGCGGTGGTGGTGGTGCCGGTCTGGGCCAGGCTCAGCGGCACCACGACGTCGCGCGCCTGGCCCTTGATGTTCAGCTTGCCGGCCACCTCGAAGCGGCCACCGCCCAGCGCCTTGATGGCGTTGCTCTGGAAGCTCGCCTGCGGCAGCTTCTTGCTGTCGAACCAGACGGGCTTGGCGAGTTCGGCATCCAGGGCCGGGTCGCCCAGGCTGACGCTGGCCAGCTCGATGTTGAAGCTCACCTTGCCGGCCTCGGGCTTCTTGGGGTCGAAGCTCAGCTGGGCATCGAAGTGCTTGAAGCGGCCGTCCACCGGCACGCCCATCTGCTTGCTGGTGAAGCCCAGCTCGCTTTGCGCCGCCAGCAATTGCGGTGCGGCCGCGGTGGCGGGCTTGGCGGTGGCGGCACAGGCCGGGCCCTGCACCAGCAGGGCGGCCGATGCGAGCGCGATCAGGGTGGTGGAAAAAATGGCTTTCATGGCGGCTTCGTTCGTGAGGGTTTAGCGGTGGCCGGGCAGCATGCGCTGCAGCAGGCCGTCGCGATCGATCCAGTGATGCTTGAGGGCACCGGCCACATGGGCCAGCACCAGCAGGGCCAGCAGCCAGGCCAGCTGTTCGTGCCGCTCCTTCAGGGTCTCGGCCAGCAGCTTGTCCACCGGCACGAAGTCGGGCAAGGGCAGCACGCCAAACCAGACGACGGGGAAACCGGCGGCCGAGCTGTAGGCCCAGCCCGACAGCGGCACGGCGAAGAAACACAGATAGAGCAGGAAATGCACCGCGTGGGCGGCGCGCGCCTGCCAGGCGGGCATGGCCAGATCGGCCGGCGCACGCTTGGCCAGGCGCCACAGCAGGCGCAGCGCCGACAGCGCCAGAATCGTCATGCCCGCCCATTTGTGCCAGTTGAAGAGCTTCAGGCGGGTGGGTGAGAGTGGCAGGTCGCTCATATAGAGCCCCATGCCGAAGGCGCCCACGATGGCCAATGCCAGCAACCAGTGCAGGAAGATGGTGAGGCCGTGGTGGCGGGCGCTTGGATGGCCTGATTGGCTTGGCATGCTGTGGGGTCCGGCGTTTCTGCGATGTCGTCAGTGTGCTTGCCGGGGGCCGGGTGGTGGTTCAGCTTGCTTGAGGTCAAGGTTCATTGCTTTTGAATGCTGAGACCCTTGGCGTCACAGTCGCGTCATTGCCGCGGTCCAGACTGCCGCCAGCCAAGGAGGTGAGTCATGGACCTGATCTGCAAGATCGAAGCGCTGTTCCTGCGCCGCGGGGGGCTTTGCTACAGCAGCGAGCGCCAGGAGCCGGTCAGCGCCCTGGCCCATGGCCTGCAATGCGCGCAGCTGGCCGAGTGGGCCGATGCCGACCACCATCTGGTGGTGGCCGCGCTGCTGCACGACCTCGGCCAGTTGATGGACGCAGCCCCCGGCGAGGCGCTGCGGGACGACCAGCATGAGCTGCGCGCCCTGCCCTTGCTGGCCACCGGCTTCGGCCCGGCCGTGCTGGAGCCGATACGCCTGCATGTGCAAGCCAAGCGTTATCTGGTGAGCGTGGATGCGCACTATGCGCAAGACCTGACCCCGGCCTCGCGCCACAGCCTCGGGCTGCAGGGCGGGCCGATGAGCGGCGAGGAGAAGCTGCTCTTCATGGCCCAGCCGTTTGCCCGCGAGGCCCTGCAGCTGCGGCGCTGGGACGATCTCGCCAAACACCCCGGCAAGCGCACCCCGCCGCTGGCCTATTACCTGGGCATGATGCAGGAGCTGCTGCGCGCACAGCGCACAAGTCCTCGTCTTGCGATTGCCTGAGCGCCTGCATCCCTCCAGAGAGGGATAGGCGCCGGCGGGCCGCGTCGAGATACTGCAACCCAGATCACGCGCTGCCTGGACCTCAGCGTGATGATCGAGGGGAGGAGTGCTATGCCGACCACCAAGGCTCGCAAGGGCGGCGGTGGTCGGCATAGTTATTTCTGCAGTGCCGGCCCTGGGCACCATGCTCCGTTCTTGATATAAATCAGCCGAACCCTGCCACTGCGGCGCAGCGGGGGGCTGCTGGGAGGCGCCATGGCTGTTGAGTCGCGCGAAGGCGAGTTGCATCTCGCCTCGCTGCATGCCTTGTTCGCAAGCGAGCTGCCGGTCGGTCTGGCGGTGCTTGATGAGGAGCTGCGCTATCGGCACATCAACACCATGCTGGCCGAGGCCAATGGCGTGAGCGTGCAGCAGCATCTGGGCCGCACGGTGCGCGAGGTGCTGCCCGCGGCGGCGGCCTCGCTGGAGCCGCTGCTGCGGGAGGTGCTGAGCACCGGCCAGGCCTTGCGCGACTTCGAGGTCGCGGCCGAGGTGCCCAGCCTGCCGGGCGAACTCTCAGAGTGGTTGGCCAGCTATCTGCCGATCGCGGATGGCGCGGGCCGCGTCGTCGGCGTGCTGGTGCAGGCCCTGAACCGCTCGCTGGAGCGGCGCGCCGAGCGCATCAAGCTGGAAAGCGACCAGCAGCTGCGCCGCGTGCTGGACAGCCTCTTCATGTTCGTGGGCGTGCTGACGCCCGATGGCGTGCTGCTGGAGGCGAACCGCGCGCCGCTGGAGGCCGGCGGGGTGACGCTGGAGCAGGTGCGTGGCCTGTATGTGTGGGACACGCCCTGGTGGAGCGCCGACGCGGCCAATCAGGAATGGCTGCGCGAGGCGGTGGCGCGCGCGGCCCAGGGTGAGACCCTGCGCCGCGACGTGGTGGTGCGCATGGCCGGCGACACGCGCATGGAGATCGATTTCATGATCGCGCCGCTGCGCGACGACAGCGGCCGCATCACGCATCTGATTCCCTCGGGCATCGACATCTCGGCGCGGCGCGCCAGCGAGGCCGCGCTGCAGACCAGCGAAGACCGCTTCCGGCGCGTCTTCGAGGGGGCCACGGTGGGCATGGGCCTGGTGGACCAGCGCGGCGTGATCCAGCTCGCCAACGAGAGCATGGCCCAGCTGTTCGGCTATGCGCGCGCCGAGCTGGTGGGCATGGAGGTGCACCAGCTGGTGCCGCAGCGCCAGCGCGAGCAGCATGTCTCGCACCTCAGGCAATACATGCGCGAGCCGGCGCTGCGCTACATGGCCAAGCGCCAGGAGCTTTATGCGCTGCGCCGCGATGGCAGCGAGTTCGCGGTGGAGATCGGCCTCAACCCGCTGCCCGAGAGCGCCGGCCAGCAGGTGCTGGCCACCATCAGCGATGTCACCGAGCGCCGCGCCGCCCAGGCCCAGATCGAGCGCGCGCTGGTCGAGAAGACGGTGTTGCTCAACGAGGTGCATCACCGCGTCAAGAACAATCTCCAGGTCATCACCAGCCTGCTCAATCTGCAGGGCCGCAATGCCGAGCCGGCGGTGCAGCAGGCGCTGCGCGACAGCCAGAGCCGCGTGCGCTCGATGGCGCTGATGCACCAGATGCTGTTCGAGCGCGGCGACCTCAGCGCGCTCGAGCTGGGCCCCTATCTGCAGCGCCTGTGCGGCCTGCTGCGCTCCACCTATCTGGGCGAGAGCAACAGCATCGCGCTGCTGGTGGATGTGCCCGAGCAGGGCCTGCGCATCGACCCGCAGCGCGCCATTCCCTGCGGCCTGCTGGTCACCGAGCTGGTCACCAATGCCTTCAAGCATGCCTTCCCGGGCGGGCGGACCGGACGGGTGCACGTCAGCCTGCAGCGCCTGGCCGGCGAACGCGCCCTGCTGGAGGTGCATGATGACGGCATCGGCCTGCCGCCCGAGCAGACGCCCGGCCAGGGCCGCAGCCTGGGCTTGCAGCTGCTGCCCCTGTTGGCCGAGCAATGCCGTGCCACGCTGGAAATCGAACGGGCCGCCGGCACGCGGGCCCGGCTGTTCGTCGACATGGAAGGAACCGCGCCATGATGGCCTCGCTGGATCGACCCTTGCGCGTGCAGATCGTCGAGGACGAGCGCATCGTCGCCTTCGACCTGCGCAGCGGCCTGGAGCAACTCGGGCACGAGGTGGTGGGCATTGCCTCCAGCGAGCAGGAGGCGCTGCGCCTGGCGCTGCGCGAGACCCCCGACCTGGTGCTGATGGACATCCACCTCGACCAGGGCAGCGACGGCGTGGCCGCCGCCTGCGAGCTGCGCGAGCAGCTCGCCATCCCGGTGATCTTTCTCACCGCCTATGGCGAGACCGAGACGCTGCGGCGCGCGGCGCAGGCCGCGCCCTACGGCTATCTGCTCAAGCCCTTCGAGCTGCGCGAGCTCAACGCCACCCTGCACATGGCGATGGCGCGGCGCAGCGAGGAGCGCAAGACCGAGGCGGCCGAGCGCCGCCTGCTGCTGGCGCTCGAGTCCGCCCAGCTGGCGGTGCTGGAGTCGCAGGGCGGGCAGCTGCGCTGGGGCGGCCACCAGCTGGGCCAGGAATTCCGTGCGCTTACCCAGGCCGCCAGCATGGTGGAGCTGCAGCAGCATCTGGAGCCGCCGGCGCAGCGCGCGCTGCAGGCCCTGCTGGAGCATGGCATCCCGCTCGACCTGACCTGCCGCTGGCTGGCCCCCGGCGGCGCGGCGCGCTGGCTGGAGATCCATGCGCGGCGTTTCGAGCATGAGCAGCTGGTGATGGGCATGGTGCGCGACGTCACTGCGCGCGTCGAGGGCGAGACGCGCCTGCGCCAGGCGGTGGCGGCCTTCGACGCCACCGACGAGGCCATCATGTTCCTCGACGCCCAGCACCGCGTGCTGAGCTGCAACCCCGCCTTCACCGCGCTGACCGGCTGGCCCGAGAGCCAGGTGCTGGGGCTGCGGCCGGCCGAGTTCCTCTACGCGCGCCGCCATGGCGACCATCCCGATCGCAAGGAAGAGGCGCCGCGCCATGGCGAGGTCAGCTGCATGCGCCGCGATGGCAGTACCTTCCCGGCGCTCGAGCATCTCAGCGCCGTGCTGGACGAGCAGGGGCTGCCGGGCCACCATGTGCTGAGCTTCTCGGACATCTCCGAGATCCGCAACGCCCAGCACAAGCTGCAGCACCTGGCCCTGCACGACACGCTCACCGGCCTGGGCAACCGCGTCGCCATGCAGGACGTGCTGGATGCCCCGGGCCTGCGCAGCCTGGGCCTGCTGTTCATCGATCTGGACGGCTTCAAGTTCATCAACGACAGCCTCGGCCACGACTGCGGCGACGAGCTGCTCAAGGTGCTGGCGGTGCGCTTGATCTCGATCCTGCGCAGCGACGATGTGGCGGTGCGCCTGGGCGGCGATGAATTCGTGGTGCTGATGCGCCACCCGCGCAGCGCCCACGATGCGCTGCAGCTGGCCGAGAAGCTGCTGCAGGCGCTGGCGCAGCCGGTGCCGCTGGCGGCGCAGCCGGTGGCGGTGACCGCCAGCATCGGCGTGGCGCTCTTCCCCGAGCAGGTGGACAGCCCGCAAAGCCTGCTGCGCGCCGCCGACGCCGCCATGTACGAGGCCAAGGCGCGCGGCCGCAACCGCGTGGCCCTGTATGCCCAGGCCCATGCCGATGGCGCGAGCGAACAGCTGCGCATCGAGCAGGGCCTGCGCCTGGCCATGCAGGCCGGCCAGCTGAGCCTGCATTGGCAGCCCATGCTGGAGATGGGCAGCGGCCGCATCCTCGGTGCCGAGGCCTTGCTGCGCTGGCAGCATCCGCAGCTGGGCCAGGTGGCGCCGCAGCGCTTCATCCCGGTGGCCGAGGCCAACGGCATGATCTGCACCATCGGTGCCTGGGTGATGGAGCAGGCCTGCGCCCAGGCCGCGGCCTGGCGTGCCCAGGGCCTGGGCCTGGTGCGCGTGGCGGTGAACGTCTCGGTGCGCCAGTTCGAGCAGGACGATGTGCTGGGCCTGGTGCGCCATTGCCTGCAGCGCCATGCGCTGCCGGCGCAATGCCTGGAGCTGGAGCTTACCGAATCGCTGTTTGCCCAGTCCGCCACCCTGCGCGGCAGCCTGCAGGCGCTGCGCGATCTGGGCGTGCGGCTGGCGCTGGACGATTTCGGTACCGGCTTCTCCTCGCTGGGCCAGATCGTCAGCCTGCCGATCGACCGCATCAAGATCGACCGCAGCTTCGTCATCGAGCTGGTGGACTCGCACCACCGCCGCGCCGTCGTCAAGTCCATCATCATGCTGGCCCAGACGCTGGGAATGGAGATCACGGTGGAGGGGGTGGAGACGCTGGAGCAGCACGACGTGCTGCTCGCGCTGGGCGCCGTCGAGGCCCAGGGCTGGCTCTACCACCGCGCCATGCCGGCCGAGGAACTGCTGCGTTTGTTGCGCGCGCATTGAGATTGAAGCGGGCTTTATTGGGCTCCGCCGGGCTATATTGCCCCCTGCCTCGACCACTCACTCTATGGCGCGCGAACTGACCCCCGAAGACCACAGCGTCAAGCTCGAACTCCTGCAATTGCTGGCCCGGCAGGGGCGGCGCATGCCCTACCCGGTGGGCCTCAGTGCGGTGGTGATCGCGGCCATGGCCGCGCCGCGCCTGCCGCTGTGGGTGACGGTGGGCTGGGTGGCCCTGGTGTTTGCGGTGCTGGCACTGCGCTGGGTGCTGCTGGGGCGGCTGCCCGCCATGCAGCAGGTGGCGGTGGACAAGCGCCTGCAATGGGCGGTGGGGCTGAGCCTGCTGAACGGCCTGGTGTTCACACTCTCGCTCGCCTTCGCGCCCTATATGAGCGATTACCAGCGCATGGTGCAGACCCTGCTGCTGCTGGGCCTGTGCGCCGGCGCGGTGGCCTCCACGGCGGGCAATGCGCCGGTGTTCCGTGCCTTCCTGGTGCCGCTCACCCTGGCCAACAGCCTGGCCTGGCTGGTGGGCGGCGCGCATGGCCTGGGCTGGGAGGACTGGGCGCTGAGCCTGCTGATCCTGGGCTTCGGCCTGATCCTGGCGGGGCTGGCGCGCGACACCTACCGCGTCTTCGTCGAATCGGTGCTGATACGCCAGCAGCAGGTCAAGAGCAACCAGCAGCTGCGCCTGGCGCTCTCGCAGGCGGAGCAGGCCATGCTGGCGAAGACGCGCTTCCTGGCCTCGGCCAGCCACGATCTGCGCCAGCCCATGCACACGCTCTCGCTGTTCGGCGCGGCGCTGGAGATGCGCCAGCTCGACAAGCCCACCGCCGAGATCGCCGTCAACATGAATCTGGCGCTGCGCTCGCTCTCCAGCCAGATGGATGCGCTGCTGGACATCTCCAAGCTCGACGCCCAGGTGGTGCCGGTGCACAACCAGGCGATTGCACTGAGCCCCTGGCTGACCCGGCTCTACCAGGAGTTCCTGCCGATGGCGCAGCGCAAGCATCTGCGCCTGACCCTGCTGTGCCAGCCCGCCGCCTGGGTGGAGAGCGACCCGGTGCTGCTCGAGCGCGTGGTGCGCAACCTGCTCGACAACGCCATCAAGTACACCCAGGCCGGCGAGGTCGTGATCGAGGTCACCGAGGGCGACGAGGTCTGGATCATCGAGGTGCGCGACACCGGCGCCGGCATTGCCGAGCATGAGCAGGCGCGCGTGTTCGAGGAGTTCTACCAGATCGGCAACCCCGAGCGCGACCGCAACAAGGGCCTGGGCCTGGGCCTGTCCATCGTCAGCCGCCTGGTCGATCTGCTGGACCTGCACCTGGAGCTGCGCTCGGTGCAGGGCCTGGGCAGTTCCTTCAAGCTCAGCATCGCCGCCACCGAGGCCGGCAGCGCCGTCAGCGCGCCCAGCAGCGGCATGCCCGAGCTGAGCCTGCCGCCGTTGCGCGTGCTGGTGATCGACGACGAGGAGCCGGTGCGCCTGGCCATGCAGGCGCTGCTGAGCGCGCATAGCTGCGAGGTGGTGGGCGCCAGCGGCACGCGCGAGGGCCTGCTCAAGAGCATGGCGGCGCGCCCCGACATCGCCCTGGTGGACTACCGCCTGCGCGCCGGCGAGGACGGCATCGCCGCGGTGCGCTCGCTGCGCAGCGCCGTGCCCGAGCTGCCGGCGGTGCTGATCAGCGGCGACACCGCACCCGAGCGCCTGCGCGAGGCCCATGCGGCCGGCCTGATCCTGCTGCACAAGCCGGTCTCGCAGGAGCAGCTGGTCGCGGCCATGCATGCGGCGCTGACGGCCGCCTACCCGCATGACGGCCCCGGCATCTGAGGCCCACCAAGCGCAACGCTGGCTCTCGCAGGGCCTGGAGCGCCTGTGGTGGGAGCTCGTGCAGGCCGAGCGCGCGGGGGTGCGGCCGGCGTTCGACTTCGACCTGCTGATCGTCGGCAGCGGCTATGGCGCGGCGGTGGCCGCGGCCGAGCTGGCCGGCAGCGTGGACGCCGAGGGCCGGCCGCTGCGCATCGCCCTGCTGGAGCGTGGGCGCGAATACCTGCCCGGCGCCTTCCCGGCGCGCCTGGCCGATCTGCCCGGGGCGGTGCGCTTCGCCAGCGCCGAGGCTCCGGCACCCAAGGGCCGGCGCGAGGGGCTGTTCGACATCCGCCTCGGCCCCGACATGACGGTGGTGCTGGCCAACGGCCTGGGCGGCGGCTCGCTCATCAATGCCGGCGTGATGGAGCCGGCCGCGCCGGCGGTGTTCGCGCAAGCGCCCTGGCCCGCCGCGCTGCGCGAGGAGCCGGCGCCGCTG
Organism: Roseateles sp. FW301-B2; assembly: GCF_058788955.1. Classification (NCBI taxonomy): domain Bacteria; kingdom Pseudomonadati; phylum Pseudomonadota; class Betaproteobacteria; order Burkholderiales; family Sphaerotilaceae; genus Roseateles; species Roseateles sp. FW301-B2. The sequence goes on along the minus strand of NZ_JBYTBE010000054.1, from coordinate 7,562 downwards.
CAGGCCTGGTACGAGCGCGCGCATGCACGCCTGGGCAGCCAGGCCAACACCATCGCGCGCTTGCAGGGCCACCAGCCGCGCCGCCTGCAGTGGCTGCAGGGCCTGGCGCGCGCGGATGTGCCGAACGCCCAGGCGCGCGCGGCGCGCATCACCGTGGCCCTGGCCGAGCATCCCAAGAGCGCCGCCGGCCTGGCGCTGGAACGCTGCATCGCCTGCGGCGACTGCGCCACCGGTTGCAACGCCGGCGCCAAGGAATCGCTCGACACCAATCTGCTGGTGCAGGCCGCGCAAGCGGGCCTGCAGATCTATACCGGCGCCACCGTGGAACTGCTGCTGCCCGCGGCGGGTGGCGGCTGGGAGCTGCAGCTGCAGCACACCGACGAGCTGCTGCGCGCGCGCGAGCCGGCGCCGCTGCGCCTGCGCGCGCACCGCGTCATCCTCGCCGCCGGCAGCCTCGGTTCCACCGAGATCCTCATGCGCTCACGCGCCGCCGGCCTGGCGCTGTCGGCCTGCCTGGGTCAGCGCTTCTCGGGCAATGGCGATGTGCTGGCGGCGGCGGTGGATGCGGCGCAGGAGCTGCATGGCATCGCCGACGAAGACCTGGCGCCAGCCGAACGCGGCGTCGGCCCCACTATCACCGGCCTGCTCGACAGCGGCGAGGGCTTCGTGGTCGAGGACCTGGCCATCCCCGGCGCCCTGCGCTGGGTCTGGGAGGAAAGCTTTGCGCTCGCGCGCACGCTCGACGACCTGGCGCGCGGCGACGAGGGCCGGCATGCCGGCGGGCTCGAGCCCTTCGACGACCCCTTCGCCATCCGCCCCGCGCGCAGCCTGCGCAGCGTCGCGCTGGCCATCATGGGCCTGGACGCGGCCGCCGGCGAGCTGCGCCTGCCGCCATCCAAGGCCGGCGCGGCCCAGGAGAGCGGCGTGCTGAGTGTGCACTGGCCGACGCTCAAGGACGACGGCCAGGTGGATGCGCGCCACCGCTGGCTGGCCGAGCGCCTGGCCACGCAGGGCGCGCGCCTGCTCGCCAACCCGGCCTGGCGGCTGCTGCCGGCCGAGCTGGAGTTCATGCTCGGCAGCACGCGCGGCCCCATGCTCACGGTGCACCCGCTGGGCGGCTGCGGCATGGCCGACGCGGCGGATGGCGGCGTGGTCAACCAATGGGGTCAGGTCTTTACCGGCAAGAACGGTCACGCCAGCAGCGAGGTCTACGCCGACCTGGCGGTGCTGGACGGCGCCATCATGCCCACCGCCCTGGGCATCAACCCGGCGCTCACCATCACCGCGCTGGCGCTGCGCGCCGTGGCCGCGCCGGCCGGGCTCAGGCATCAATGGGGCCTGCAGGCGCCGGCCGCGCCCTTGCCGGTACGGGGGCCGCGGCCACGTTACCGTGCGCCCGCGCACCAGCCCGGCCTGCCCACGCTGGCCGAGTTCCGCGAGCGCATGGCCGGCTTTGTGCGCCTGCCCGGCGCGCCCGGCGGTGAGGTCAAGTACCTGGAGCTGAGCTTTGTGTACGGCGAGCTGCCGCTGCGCCAGCTGCTGCAGCCGGGCCCCGAGCGCGCCTTGCGCATCGGCGCCGAGCAGGGCCGCGGCATGCTGCGCCTGTTCGATACCGAGCCCGACCCCGATGCGCCCGGCCGCTACATGGTGGTGGCGCGCGAGCGCCGCCCCGGCGAGGGCAAGCTCTGGATGCATGCCGAGCGCCGCGACGAAGACGCGCGCTGGTGCGCGCCGCTCGCCAGTGCCGAGCTGGCGGTGTTCCATCGCGCGCCCAGCGGGCCGCTGCGGCGGCGCCTGCGCGGCCTGGCCGCCTGGTTCATGAACCGCGGCTGGCGCGACATGGTGTTCGCGCTGCAGGATCAGCTCGCCGGCCGCGTTCCAGCCCAGCCAGCTCAACCGGGCCAGGGCCGAAGCCATGGATTTTTGGCCAGGCTGCTGGCGCAGGCCCGCAACGCCTGGCACCTGGCCAGCCACGCGGGCGAGCGCCGCCTGATGGACTACCGCCTCACCGTGGGCCATCCCGCGCCCGAGGCCGGCCGCCTGCCGATCTGGGCCATCGGCCTGGTGGGGCTGGAGCTGCGCGGCAGCAAGCGCATCGGCTACAGCCGGCGCGGCAACCCCTGGATGCAGCTGAGCCGGCTCTATCTGGAGCCGGGGTCGCCCTTCGAGCCGCTGGCCGGGCAGCGCGAGGCCATGCTGGAGCTGGACCTCTACTACCTGGCGCGCCAGCGCGTGCCACTGCTGCGCCTGACTCAGGCGCAGGACCTGCCCAGCGCGATCCGCGACGTGGGTGCGCTGATGGCCTACGCCGCGCGCATGCTGATCGGCCTGCATGTCTGGAGCATGCGCAAGCCCGACCCCGCGCCCGAGCGCGAGATCCGCCGCCTGCCGCACGCGGTGCCGGACCTGCCCGCGCCCGAGATCGTCGAGCTGCCCACCGGGCGCTGGGGCGAGGCCGGGGCGCAGCGCCGCCCGGTGGGCCGCGCGCCCAGTGCCGACGATCAGCGCACCGTCTATTGCCGGCTGACGCGCTACCGCGCCAAGCGAGCGGGCGCCACGCCGCTCCTGATGATCCATGGCTACAGCGCCAGCGGCACCACCTTCGCCCATCACTCGGTGCAGCCCGGCCCGGCCAAGCTGCTGTGGGACGAGGGCTACGACATCTGGATCGTCGACATGCGCACCAGCGCCGGCATGCCCACCGCGCGCCTGCCCTGGACCTTCGAGGAGGCCGCCTTCAACGACATCCCGGTGGCGATCAACCACATCCTGCAGGCCACCGGCCAGGCGCAGCTGCAGGTGCTGGCGCATTGCATGGGTTCGGTGATGCTGCACATGGCGCTGCTGGAGCCGCGCGAGCAGCCGGACATCGAGCATTTCTATCCGCTGCGGCGCGCGCTGATGGAGCGGCGGCAGATCAGCAAGCTGGTGATCTCGCAGGTCACGCCGATGCTGATCTTCTCGCCCACCAACACCTTGCGCGCGCACCTGATGCAGTACCTGCGGCCCTATCTGCCGCTGCAGGACTATGCCTTCCGGCCGGCAGGCGACAAGCTGCTGGACCAGCTGATCGACCGCCTGCTCGCCACCTTGCCCTACCCGGACAACGAGTACGACATCGAGAACCCGCCGCCGCCCAGCATCGCGCGCACGCCCTGGGTGCGCACGCGCCACCGCATGGACATGCTGTACGGCCGCGACTTCGCGATCGGCAATGTCGACCAGCCGGTGTTCGACCACATCGACGACCATTTCGGCCCGCTAAGCCTGGACACGGTGGCGCAGGCGATCAACTTCGCGCGTGCCAACGAGATCACCGACTGGCAGGGCGCCAGCGTCTACCTCGACGATCTCTCCAAGAGCCTGGCGCTGCTGCAGGCCTTTCCGGTGCTCTCGGTGCATGGGCAGGACAACGGCCTGTGCCAGGCCGAAAGCGCCGAGCTCACCGCCGATCACTATGCCCATGTGGCTCCGGGCCGCTACCGCTACCACGTGGTGAGCGAGCATGGCCACCAGGACTGCCTGATCGGCCGGCATGCCGCCACCAAGGTCTTCCCCGTCATCATCGATTTCCTGCGGGAGGGCGCGGCGGATGCGTGAAAGCAAATCGGTGCTGTGCGCCCATGCACCCTGGCACCGGGTGGAGCGGGCGCCCGACCCCGATGGCATCCACATGCAGCTGCTCACGGCGCTCAAGCCCGAGCAGGGCTGGCCGCGCCTGTGGGCCTGGGTGCCGGTGCGCTGGCGCGGTGGCGAGCGCTTCGAGCGCCTGACGAGCGCGCCGCCGCATACCGAGAGCTTCCATGCCGAGCCCGGCAGCAGCCCCGGCGAGCCGCTGCGCCATGCGCTCGCGCTGCGCCACTTTCCGGCCGGGCCCGACACCGGCCTGCTGTGCCTGTTCATCTACCTGGACCCGCGCGCCGATGCCGAGGAGGGCGGCAACGGCGCCGCGCTGGCCGATCTGCGGGTGGAGGACCTGAACCTCGCGATCAACGAACTGCTGCTGCGCCAGCCGGCCCTGCCCGACTGGGCCCATGCCTTTGTGCCCAGCCCGTCGTCCGAGGCCGAGGGCGGCGCGCTGAGCTTGCTGCTCGCCGCCTGCCAGTACCCGCCCGGCATGCTGGACGTGAGCCGCGGCGCCGAGCGCGACCCCGCGCTGGCCAGCCCCGCCGACGCGGCGATGGCGCGGCTGGTGGCCTTCTGCCGCCAGCATCCGGACGGCCGCAAGGTCTCGCTGTTATTGATCGCCGGCGACGAGATCTATGCCGATGCCAGCGGCGGCCTGGCCGACCCCAGCACCAGCGCCGAACGCTATGCGCGGCCCTACCAGCATTTCAAGGCCGGCTTGGCCCGCTACCTGCCGCCCACGCTGGCGCGCATCGTGCACGCGCCCGACGATCACGAGGTGCAGGACAACTGCGAGCCCTGCCTGCTGCCCGATGGCAGCCACGACCCCGGCGAATACACCGCCAGCGCGCGCGCCGCGGCCTGGCAATACCGCTGGGAGCCCGATGGCCAGCGCGAGCGACAGGGCTCGGCGGAGCGCTTCTGGCACAGCTTCGACTGGCGCGGTGCCGCTTTTTTCATCGCCGACAGCCGGCTCGAGCGCGAGCCCCGCACGGTGGCGCGCGTGGCCGAGGCGCAGATGATCGGCCTGGCCCAGCGCCAGGCCTTCAGCGCCTGGCTGACAGCCAGCGCCGGCCGCCCGCGCTTCGTGCTGAGCGGCGCCCTGCTGCTGCCGCGCCGGCGCAGCAGCGCCGCCCATGTCTCGGGCTCGCTGCGCTCCGATGCCTGGTGCGGCTTTCCGGCCAGCCAGCAATGGCTGCTGGCCGAACTCTGGCGCCAGCGCGCCAGCGGCGTCGTCTTCCTCTCCGGCGACGAGCACCGCTCCGGCCATGTCAGCGCCGAGCTGCGCCGCGCCGATGGCCAGGGCCCCAGCCTGCGCCTGCATTCCATCCACAGCTCGGCGCTCTATGCGCCCTGGCCCTTTGCCATCACCGACCCCGAGGAGTTCGCCGCGCCAGAGGTATTCGGCATCGACGCCGCGACCGGCGCCACGCCTCAGCAGACGCCATCCTCTGAACTGCTGTGCTGCGAGGTGGGCGAGTGGCAGGACCATCCCGGCGATGGCTTTGCCTGGCTGCGCGTGAGCGAGGACGGCAGGCGGCTGGAGCTGCGCTATGACAAGGCGGGGGCGGGGGCGCTGCATGCCGCGCTGCCGATGCGGGGGGCGGATGCGGTGCTGGCGCTGGACTGAAGCGGGCGGGCTGGACTGTGGCGGCGGCAGTCGGTGGCGGGATTCCACTCAAGCCGTGGGTGCAAGCGGCAGCTAGACTGGTGCCTAACGTGGAGATGTTATGGCGCGATTGCGTGCGACGCGGTGGGCGCATCTGGATATGTCCATATCTGGCAAGTAATGGAAAGATATGACGATAAATGGACGCGACTGCCCATTGAAGGCGCCGTCTAAATTACGTTAGCTTTCACAAGCCCGATATGCGATTCATCCTTGCTTTTCTTGCCGCAACCATTCCAGCAGTTGCCTTGGCTGGTTGGATTGACAAATCAGGGAAGAGTCTTACTGACACCCAAGACAGAAAGGCTGTTGGCGACTTTGGGGCACAGGTAGTCCTTGTGGCCAACGATCAGCGGATGTTCAAACTCTGGGGCACCCCATCTGAAACAGTGAACATCGAAACGATCGACAAGGTTTTAGTCAATGGCCAGGTTAATGCCTTTGTAGTGTTCAGCGGCTGCAAGCCAAGTAAGACTGGAAACTGCGACGTAACGGCGAAATTCAAAGTCTTCCAGCCCAATGGAAAAATCTATGCAGATACGCCGCCTATGGAGGTCTGGCAAGCCAAGCGCCCGCCCCCTGGAACGTCGCTTGAGCTTGGCGTTCAGTATCTGAAGGTGGTCATCGAGCCAACCGACTTGCTCGGAAAGTACATAGTCAACACGCAGGTCCGAGACAACGTGTCGGGTGTAGTCCTTGAACTGTCTTCGCCGTTCCAAGCGGGAAAGTCCAAGTGAAACCTAACCGCTCATTCGAGTCGACGCCTTTCGGCGCGGCTCAATTCCAACGCTAGGTAGCACGAACAACCGCTTTGCCTACTCCCATGCCGGATGCCGACGCCCAAGCACAAGCCGCACCAAGCTTCGATGCGACAGGCTTGGTCGTGAGGGCGCTTGTGCTCTATGCCTTGGCGGAACATCAGGCTGGCCATGCAGAGGAGATTCGCGTCATTGCCCATGGGTATGAATTCTCGGTGTCCGATGACGGTCGTGGGCACTCAATCAACAAGGAAGTCGACGGTTCGCCTTACCTGAACTTCATCTACGGACAGCTTGACTATCCATTTGCGACCAATCGAGGCGGCGCAATTCAGTTGCAAGGCACTGGTATGTCGCTTCTCAATTCGCTCTGCAGCGATCTCGCGGTCGAGGTTCGCAAGTCGGAGCAGGTGCTCCGCCTCCTATTCAGAACTGGTCAACTCGCAGAGAAGCAAGTGCAGACGGTGCACTCGGCGCAAACTGGCAACACGGTTTCTGGCATCGTTGCGCCTCAACTGGCGCGGTTACCAATCAATGAAGCGTTGCTTGAAAACTGGTTGTGCCGTGTTGCCGCCACTAGCCCGTCGCTGCGGCTTTCGTTCAACGGAAGAGCTTTGCACAGTGGTTCATAGGCCGCCGTCTTGGCGGTGCTCTAGCCGTCACCTTTCTGCGCGGCACAATTCATACGCCAATCGTCACTCCACGACATGCGCATCACCCACCTCTTGTGTGCCCTCTCTCTCTTCGCCTCGGCCGGCTCCGTGATGGCTGACGGAATCCCGCGGGTCATCCGCGTCGAAGTCTCCGCCGCAGGTGCCAGCGCCGAACGGGTGGAGCGCGACCTCACCACACCGTTGGAGCGGGCGCTGCACGCGGTGCCGGGTCTGGCGTCGTTGGCTTCCGTTTCGCAAGAAGGGCTTAGCGTCGTCGAGCTCAAGTTCAACAGCGGGCCCGGTCCACAGGATGAACTCGCGGTCACCCGGGTGGTGTCCAAAACCCTCGCGCCGATGCGGGGCTGGGCGTCGCTGCCGCGCATTTCATCAAGCGCCGAGCCGACGCTGCGCTGATGCCGGCTGACCGTTCATCGAGGCCAAACCGCTGATGGAGTTCATCGTCGAACTGCTGCTCGAGTTCCTGATCCAGGTCGTCGGCGAAGCGCTGTTTGAGTTGGGCCTGCACTCGATGGCCGAGCCGTTCCGGCGGCCGCCCAATCCCTGGCTGGCCGCGATCGGCTACGCGATCTTTGGGCTTATCGTCGGCGGCATCTCGCTATGGCCGTTTCCGCAGCACATGGTGGTGGCGCCGATGTGGCGCTGGGTCAATCTGCTCGCCACACCGGTGCTGGTGGGCCTGTGCATGTCGTGGCTGGGGGCCTGGCGTACTCGGCGGGGGCAAACGGTTTTCCGTATCGACCGCTTCTCGTACGGCTACTGACCTGCTCGGGTTTATCGAGACAGTAATTCCTAGAAGACGGCGGGTTGCAGGTCTTGGCGGAGTTGCTGTTTGAA
>NZ_JBYTBE010000053.1:0-27351 GCF_058788955.1 Roseateles sp. FW301-B2 | reverse complement strand
CCCCCAACGCCCCACCCTGTCGCTGCAGCAGGTACTGCTGTGCGGCGCCATGATCGTCACCATCTCGATGGGCATACGCCATGGCTTCGGCCTCTGGCTGCAGCCCATCACGCTGGAGCGTGGCTGGACGCGCGAGACCTTCGCCTTCGCGCTGGCGATCCAGAACATCGCCTGGGGCGCCGCCGGCCCCTTCACCGGCATGCTGGCCGACCGCTTCGGCCCCTTCCGCGTGCTGGTGGCGGGCGGCCTGCTCTATGCCCTGGGCCTGGTGCTGATGGCGCTCTCCACCTCGGGCCTGGCCTTCACCGGCAGCGCCGGCGTGCTGATCGGCCTGGCGCAATCGGGCACCACCTATGCGGTGATCTACGGCGTGATCGGGCGCAATGTCGCGGCCGACAAGCGCTCCTGGGCGATGGGCGTGGCGGCCGCGGCCGGCTCCTTCGGCCAGTTCCTGATGGTGCCGGTGGAGAACTGGCTGATCGGCCATACCGGCTGGCAGAACGCGCTCTACATCCTGGCGCTGGCCGCCTGCGTGATCGCGCCGCTGGCGCTGGGCCTGCGCGAGCCCAAGACGGCGCCGGTGGCCCATGCCCACCAGCAAAGCATCATGCAGGCGCTGCGCGAGGCCTTTGGCTACCGCAGCTTCCAGCTCTTGATGGCGGGCTATTTCGTCTGCGGCTTCCAGGTCGTGTTCATCGGCGTGCACATGCCCAGCTATCTGAAGGACCAGGGCCTCAGCCCCGAGGTGGCCACCTATGCGCTGGCCCTGATCGGCCTGTTCAATGTGTTCGGCACCTATGCCGCCGGCAGCCTGGGCCAGCGCTTTCCCAAGCGCTATCTGCTCTCGGCCATCTACGCGCTGCGCTCCATCGCGATCGTGATCTTCCTGTCGGTACCGATCACGCCGATGGGCGTCTACCTGTTCAGCGCGGTGATGGGGGTGCTGTGGCTGTCCACCGTGCCGCCCACGAATGCGGTGCTGGCGCAGATCTTCGGCATCCAGCACATGTCGATGCTGAGCGGCTTCGTGTTCTTCAGCCACCAGATCGGCAGCTTCCTGGGCGTCTGGCTGGGCGGCAAGCTCTATGACCTGAACGGCAGCTACGACGTGGTGTGGTGGCTGGCCGTGGCCCTGGGCGTGCTGGCCGCGCTGGTGAACCTGCCGGTGCGCGAGGGCGCCATCGTGCGACCCACGCTGGCGCGCGCATGAGACTCCGCGGCTGGCTCTGGCAGATATCTTCCGTGCTGGCGGCCCTGGCCGCACTGGCCCTGGTGTTCCTCGCCTATGCGCAGCCCAGCCTGATGCAGCAGCTGGCCGAGCAGGTCTGGGCCTGCTTCTGATGAGCATGAGCGCAAGCCCCTCCTCCTGGTTGACGCGCTGGCCGCAGGCGCTGCGCGCCGGCGCCAGCGCGCTGGACCTGGCCTGCGGCAGCGGCCGCCATCTGCGCTATCTGACCCAGCAGGGCCTGCGCGTCACCGGCGTGGACCGAGACGCCGCGGCCCTGGCCGGCCTGCAGGGGCTTGGCGAACTGATCGTTGCCGACCTCGAAGCCGGCCCCTGGCCGCTGGGCGAACGCCAGTTCGAGCTGGTGCTGGTGAGCAACTACCTGTGGCGGCCGCTGCTGCCGCGGATCGTTAACGCGGTGGCGCCCGGCGGCTGGCTGATCTACGAGACCTTCGCCGACGGCCAGCAGAGCGTGGGCCGGCCAGCGCGTGCCGACTTCCTGCTCCAACCCGGCGAGCTGCTGCAGGCCTGCGCCGGATTGCGCGTGCTGGGCTACGAGGACGGCTTCCTCGACGACGCGGGCGTCAACCCGCGCTACGTGCAGCGCGTTGCTGCGGTTCGCGCCGCGGCACAGCCTGGGGTCTACCCCCGTCATCAGCTTCCCTTTGGCTGAGCGGCTGCGGCGCTGAGTAGAATCCGCCGATTACGAGGAATCCTGATGAAACCGATAGCAGGCAGCATCGTCGCCCTGGTGACGCCGATGCAGGAAGATGGCAGCGTCGATTACGCCGCGCTGCGCCGTTTGATTGATTGGCATATCGCCGAAGGCACGGACGTCATCGGCGTGGTCGGCACGACCGGCGAATCGCCCACCGTGAGCATGGAAGAGAACCGCGAGATCATTCGCGCGGCGGTCGAACATGCGGCCGGCCGGGTGCCCATCATGGCCGGCACCGGGGCCAACTCCACCGCGGAGGCCATCGAGCTGAGCCGCTACGCGAAGCAGGTGGGTGCGGACTGCACGCTGTCGGTGGTGCCCTACTACAACAAGCCCTCGCAGGAAGGCATCTACCAGCACTACAAGGCGATCGCCGAGGCGGTGGACATCCCGATGATGCTCTACAACGTGCCCGGCCGCACCGTGGCCGATATGCTGCCCGACACCGCCCTGCGCTGCGCCGCCCTGCCGGGCGTGTTCGGCGTCAAGGAGGCCACCGGCAATATCGAGCGCGCCGCCTACCTGATCAAGCATGCCCCCAAAGGCTTTTCGATCTACTCGGGCGACGACGGCACCGCTATCGCGCTGATGCTGCTGGGCGGCCATGGCAATGTGAGCGTCACCGCCAATGTGGCGCCGCGCGCCATGCACGAGCTCTGCAAGGCCGCGCTGGCCGGCAATGTGGCCGAGGCCAAGCGCATCCATTTCCAGCTCCTGAGCCTGCACAAGCAGTTGTTCTGCGAGCCCAGCCCGGCCCCGACCAAATGGGCGCTGGAGAAGCTCGGCCGAATCCAGGCGCATATGCGCCTGCCGATCACGCCGCTCACCGCCGGCGGCCAGGAACTGGTGAGCCAGGCCCTGCGCGACGCAGGCCTGCTCTAAGCCACAGCCCCTATCATTGCGACCCTGACAGCATGCGCATGGGCGCATGCCTGACCTTCGGAGATGTCCAGCGTGACCCCAACTTTCAAAGCAACTGCCGCACCGACCGCGGTCCGCTTGGCTTGCCTGCTGCTCGTCGGCACCTCGCTCACGGCCTGCAGCTCGATCGAGAACATGTTCTCCTCCGACAAGGTCGACTACCGCAGCGGTGCACGCCAGACCACCGGCCTCGATGTGCCGCCCGATCTGACCCAGCTGGCGCGCGATGGCCGCGCCCAGGTGCAGGGCGGCGTGGTGAGCGCCTCCGCCATGCAGCAGGCCTCCACCACCGCCAAGCCCAGCGCTGGCAGCATGAGCAAGGTGGCGCTGGACCAGGTGGGCGATCTGCGCATCGAACGCTCGGGTGAGCAGCGCTGGCTGCGCAGTTCGCTGACGCCCGAACAGCTCTGGCCGCAGGTGCGCGGCTTCTGGCTCGAGCGCGGCTTCGAGCTCGCCAGCGAACAGACCGAAGTGGGCGTGATGGAAACCAACTGGGCCGAGAACCGCGCCAAGCTGCCGCAGGATCTGATCCGCAGCACCATCGGCAAGGTGCTGGACGGCCTCTACTCCACCGGCGAGCGCGACAAGTTCCGCACCCGCCTGGAGCGCGTCAATGGCGGCACCGAGATCTATGTCAGCCACCGCGGCATGGTCGAGGTCTACACCAACAACCAGCGCGACAACACGGCCTGGCAGCCCCGCCCCGCCGACCCGCAGCTGGAAGCCGAAATGCTCTCGCGCCTGATGCTCAAGCTGGGCGCCAAGGACGAGCAGGCCAAGGCCGTGCTGGCCGCCGCGCCGGCCGCGCCCGCCAAGGGACCAGCCACGGCCGCCGTGCATGCCGGCACGCGTGCGCTGGCGGACGTGCCCACCAGCCTGCAGGTCAACGAAGGCTTCGAGCGCGCCTGGCGCCGCGTCGGCCAGTCGCTGGATCGCCATGGCTTCACGGTGGAAGACCGCGACCGCAAGCAGGGCCTGTTCTTCCTGCGTTATGCCGATCCCAACGAGGCCGGCAAGGACGAGCCCAACTTCTTCAGCAAGCTGTTCGGCGGCGACAAGGGCCAGACCGCGGCGCGCTATCGCGTCTCGGTCAAGTCCGAGGGCGAGCGCAGCACGGTGATGGTGCTGGACGACAAGGGCCAGCAGCAGACCGGTGAGATCGCCAAGCGCATCCTGAACCTGCTGATGGACGATCTGCGCTGAGGCGGCAGCGCCGCTGGCCATGCGTTTTTGCAGCCTGGGCAGCGGCAGCGGCGGCAACGCCACCGTGGTGGAGGCCAGTCAGGGCATCACCAGCACCAGAGTGCTGATCGATGCCGGCTTCAGCCTGCGCGAACTGACGCGCCGGCTGGGCCTGCGCGGACTGAGCCCCGATGATCTGGATGCCATCTTCATCACCCATGAACATGGCGACCACATCGGCTGCGCGCTGAATCTGGCGCAGCGCCACGGCATCCCGATCTGGACCAGTGCCGGCACCTGGCAGGCGCTGCGCGCCGAGGATGTCGACGCCAAGCTGCGCCATGTGGCGCGCGCCGGCGAGGCCATCCCGCTGGGCGACCTGTGCCTGCAGCCCTTTGCGGTGCCGCACGACGCCATGGAGCCCCTGCAGCTGCGCTGCCATGACGGCGCCCGCCATCTGGGCGTGCTCACCGACGCCGGCTCCATCAGCCCCGGCATGCGCGATGCCCTCGCCGGCTGCCATGCCCTGCTGCTGGAATGCAATCACGATGTGGAGATGCTGAGAGGCAACGCCAGCTACCCGGCGAGCCTGAAGCGGCGCATCCTCGGCAGCCACGGCCATCTCTCGAACCAGCAGGCGGCCGAGCTGCTGGCGGCCTGCCTGCATCCCGGCCTGCGCCAGGTGGTGGCCGCGCACCTGAGCGAGCGCAACAACCTGCCGGAGCTCGCCATGGCCGAACTGCTGGCCGCGCGCGGCACGACGGGCGGCTGCGAGATACGCATCGCCGAGCAGGCTACTGGCGTTGACTGGCAGGTTCTGAGCTAAAACGACAAAGCCGCCGGGGCTTGCGCCCAGGCGGCTTTTGCGTGATCGGAAGAAAACCGATTACTTGCTGGCGGCGGCCGAAGCAGCGTCAGCGGCGGCGGGTGCCGAAGCTTCCATTGCAGGAGCCGAAGCGGCTTCCGAAGCAGCAGGAGCGGGAGCAGCAGCAGGAGCCGGTGCAGGAGCAGCTTCTTCCTTCTTGCCGCAGGCGGTCAGGGCAACAGCAGCCAGCAGGGAGGCCAACAGGATCGACTTTTTCATACTTGTCCTCAAAGATTCGGTGAGACGAAGATCAATTACCGGTAATTAATGGAGCACCGCCTCTGACAGCAAAACGCAGTGGCAAGCCCCAGCAGATCAAGACGGGGGAAACCTCGAGCGCTCCCTCGCCTAGCCCGCGATTATAGGGGGTTGATTGCGGTCTCCTTACAAACCCAATGTCGTGGCACTAAAGGAAGGGCTTGAGCGTTGCTGAATCGCATCAAACCATTCACGTGCCAGCAGTTCATCCGGGCGCTCTGCGGACAAGACCGCACGCCAATGCTCGCTATCCAGCACGCGCAGGCATAGCGTGCCCGGCGCCAGCAGCAGGGCATCGAGCTTGCGGCCACCCGCCAGCGCCATGTCCTCGTCCGTGAAGCTGCCCGCCTCCACCACATGGCCATAGTTCTGACGCCAGCTCACAAAGCGCGGATGGGCGCGGCGCAGGCCCTCATAGTGATGCGCCAGCAGATGCAGGCGGCGATGCGGCAGGGCCCAGGCCTTCAGCGCGGCCAGCACCTCGGGGTCCGAGAGCGGCCAATCGCAGAAGTCCTTGTCCAGCCAGCATTGCTCGCGCCCGCCCTGGGCCAGGGCCTGCAGCAGGCCGGTCTTGAGCGCCGCGAGCGCCTCCTCGCGCGAATTCAGGATGCCTGTCTGCAGTTCCATGCTTTCCTCACTGCTGGGCTTGCACCCAACCGTCCTCGACCCAGATCTCCAGCAACTCGCGCGCGCCATCGGAGAGTTTGGCCAGGTCCTTGGCACTCAGGGCACGCGCATCGGCCAGGCGGCGCATCAGCTGCGCATCGCGGCCGGCGGCGCGGAAGGACTCGCCATTGATGAAGACATGGGCGCGGTCGTACATCATGCGGCTGCGCCGATCCAGTGCGATGCCGGCGCCCGCGGGCAGCACGCCGCCCTGCTCGAACCAGACGCGCGGTTTGGGCTCGGTGAGCGCCTCGCCCAGCGCGCGCTCCAGCGCCAGCGGCTCCTTCAGCGCGCGCTCGGTGGCGTCGCGCGCGAAGTCCAGCAATTGCTGCGGAATCTCGCCCGGCGCCTCGGTGGCGGCCTGTTTGGGGTCGGCATACATCTTGTTGGCATAGGCCTGGGAGTCATCGTCCATCAGGCGCTGCAGCAGCTCGCGCGCCAGCTCGGCACGCCAGGGCGTGCGAAAACCCACCGAGCAGGTCATGCACTCGCCGATGGCAATGCCGTCGTGGGCCCAGCCGGGCGGCAGGTAGAGCATGTCGCCGGGCTCGAGCACAAACTCCTGCTCGGGATCGAAATCCGCCAGCAGCTTCACGGGCACGCCCGCGCGCAGCGCGCCGGTGGTGGCCACGCCCTGACGGCCGATGCGCCAGCGGCGCTGGCCATGCACCTGGATCAGGAACACATCGTAGGAATCGAAATGCGGGCCCACGCCGCCGCCATCGCTGGCATAGGAAATCATCAGATCGTCCAAGCGCGCCTCGGGCACGAAGCGGAACTGCGACAGCAGCTCATGGGCGTTCTGCAGATGCAGGTCCAGGCCCTGCACCAGCAGGGTCCAGCCCGGCTTGCTATAGGGCGGCAGCTTGGCGACGGGGCCCTGCTTCAGGGCCCATTTGCCGCTGAACTGCGAGACCAGGCGCGACTCGACGTCCTCGCTGGCGGCCAGTGCGGCGAGTTCGCTGCGCGAGGCCGGCGGGCGGATGCCTGGCAAGGCCTGACGCACCAGCAGCGGCTTCTTCTGCCAATGGCGCCGCATGAATTGTTCGGGGCTGAGACCGCCCAGCAGAGGTGTGGAGAGCTTGATATTCATGGCGGCGATTGTCGCCCTGCGCCGATGTGAAACAATTGAGCCATGCTAATTTCTGCCCCCTGCGTCGTCTCCCTGAGCTGGAGACTGGAAGACGCCCAAGGCCAGTTGATCGACGAACTGGTCAACCCTCTCGAGTTCTTCTACGGCGGCGACGACTTGTTCGCCAAGGTGGAAGAGGCCATCGCCGGCCAGGAAACCGGCTATGAAACCAGCCTGGCCCTGCAGCCCGACGATGCCTTTGGCGACTACGACTCCGGCCTGGTCTGCTTCGAGCCGCGCAGCGTGCTGCCCGAGAACGTCGACGTGGGCATGCAGTTCGAAGGCATGCCCGAAGGCGCCACCACCAAGGACATGCCGGCCGAGGCCATCTACACCGTCACCGAGCTCTATCCCGAGCATGCGGTGTTGGACGGCAACCACCCGCTCGCCGGCATCGGCCTGCGCATGCATCTGCGCGTGCGCGATGTGCGCGAGGCCACCGAGGCCGAGATCGAGGTGGGCAGCCTGGGCGAGGCGGTGTTCAGCGTCGCCACCGGCGCGCCTCCCGACGCGCAGCTGCACTGAACGGTTTTTTTCAGTGCTTGCCGGTTGAGCCGAAGCCGCCTTCGCCTCGATCGGAGGCGTTGAATTCCTCGACCACGCGGAACGCCGCCTGCACCACCGGCACCAGCACCAGTTGCGCGATGCGCTCCATGGGGTTGATGACAAAGGTGGTACTGCCGCGGTTCCAGCAGCTCACCATCAACTGGCCCTGGTAGTCGGAGTCGATCAGGCCGACCAGATTGCCCAGCACGATGCCATGCTTGTGGCCCAGGCCCGAGCGCGGCAGGATGATGGCCGCCAGGCCCGGGTCGCCGATGTGGATGGCCAGGCCGGTGGGCACCAGGCTGGTCTGCCCGGGCTCCAGGGTCACGGGCGCATCCAGGCAGGCGCGCAGGTCCAGGCCGGCGCTGCCGGGCGTGGCGTAGGCGGGCAGCTGCTCGGCCATGCGGGCGTCGAGCACTTTCAGATCAACAGTGGTGGTCATGCTTGTTGCAGTCGGGTCGCGATTTCGGCCACGAGTTGGCGGGCCAGATGGAGTTTGTCGTTGTGCGGCAGCTCGCGCTCGCCGGCGGCATCCACCAGCACCAGGGCGTTGTCGTCGCGGCCGAAGGTGGCCGGGCCCAGATTGCCGACGATCAGCGGCACCTTCTTGCGCAACAGCTTTTCGCGTGCATGCTTGACGAGCTCCTGGCTCTCGGCGGCAAAGCCCACGCAATAGGGTCCATCGGGCAAGGCGGCCACCGCCGCCAGGATGTCGGCGTTCTCGGCCAGCTCGAAGGTCGGCGCCGTCTTCGTACCGTCCTTCTTCTTGATCTTGTGCTCGTTCATCTGCGCCGGGCGCCAGTCGGCCACCGCGGCGGTGGCCACGAACACATCGTGCTGGGCGGCGCGCGGCAGCACCGCCTCAAACATCTGCTGGGCGGTCTGCACGTCGATGCGGCGCACGCCGCGCGGCGTGGCCAGGTGCACCGGACCTGCCACCAGGGTGACCTGGGCGCCGGCCTCGGCGGCGGCACGCGCGATCGCGAAACCCATCTTGCCGCTGGAGAGATTGGTGATGCCGCGCACCGGGTCGATGGGCTCGAAGGTCGGGCCGGCGGTGATCAAGAGCGTCTTGCCGGCCAGCAGCTTGGGCTGGAAGAAGGCAATCACCTCGTCCAGCAGCTCCTGGGCCTCCAGCATGCGGCCATCGCCGATCTCGCCACAGGCCTGGTCGCCGCTGGCCGGGCCCAGCACCAGCGCGCCATCGGCGCGCAACTGCGCCACATTGCGCTGGGTGGCGGGGTGGGCCCACATCTCACGGTTCATGGCTGGGGCCACCAGCAGGGCGCAGCGCTCGGCCGGGCGCGCGAGTGCGGCGAGGCTCAGCAGTTCATCGGCCCTGCCCTGCGCAAGCTTGGCGATGAAATCGGCGCTGGCGGGTGCGATCAGCATCAGATCGGCCTCGCGGCTCAGATTGATGTGGGCCATGTTGTTGGCCTCGCGCGCATCCCACTGGCTGGTGTAGACGCTGCGGTTGGAGAGCGCCTGCATGGTCACCGGGGTGATGAAGGCCTCGGCGGCGGCGGTCATGATGACCTGCACCGTCGCCCCCGCCTTGCTGAGCAGGCGCGTCAGCTCGGCGATCTTGTAGCAGGCGATGCCGCCGGAGAGGCCCAGCAGGATGTGCTTGCCCTGGAGTTGTTGTGCTTCAGACATATGAAGCGGCACTCTAACAGTGCCTGCTCAGCGCTTGCGGAACACCAGGTCCCAGACGCCATGGCCCAGCTGGATGCCGCGGTGCTCGAACTTGGTGAGCGGCCGGTAGGCCGGCTTCTCGGCATAGCCATCGGCAGCGTTGGCGGTGTTCTCCAGCAGCGGCTCGGCCGCCAGCACCTCCAGCATCTGCTGGGCATAGGGCTCCCAGTCGGTGGCGCAATGCAGGTAGCCGCCGGGGCGGATGTGCTGCAACAGCTTGGCGACAAAGGGCTGCTGGATCAGGCGGCGCTTGTTGTGGCGCTTCTTGTGCCAGGGATCCGGGAAGAAGATGTGCACGCCCGCCAGCGAGGCCGGCGCGATCATCTGCTCCAGCACCTCGACGGCATCGTGCTGGAAGATGCGGATATTGGCGATCTGCTGCTCGCCAATCAGCTTGAGCAGCGCGCCCACGCCGGGCTCGTGCACCTCGCAGCCGAGGAAGTCGTGGTCCGGCAGCTCTTTGGCGATCAGCGCCGTGGCCGCGCCCATGCCGAAGCCGATCTCCAGCACCAGCGGCGCCTCGCGGCCGAACAGGGCCACGGGATCCAGCCGTTGACCCGGCGTGTAGGGCAGCACGAAACGCGGGCCCAGCTCGGCCAGGGCCTTGACCTGGCCCGTGCCCATGCGGCCGGGGCGCGTCACGAAGCTCTTGATGCGGCGGCGCTCGGGTGCTTCAGTCGGCTCGGCGGGGGACTCGGCGGGGTCGGTCATGGCGGGGAAAGCGAAGGACTGCAGGGGGCAGGAGTCTAGCCCACCGTCGCCATCACGATGGGCGTGGGCACATAAGCCTCACCCAGCGTGCAGGCGGCCTGGTAGGCCGCCACGGCGCGCGCCGCGCTGGCCTCATCGGCCGCATGCACCAGGGCCATGGTCTCGCCGGCCTTGAAGCGGCTGCCCAGATGGCGCACCTCGGAGAGGCCCACGCGGAAGTCGATCGCATCGCCGGCCTGGCGGCGGCCGCCGCCCATCTCCACGATGATGAGGCCGATCTCGCGCGTCTTCATGGCGCTCAGCACGCCGTCGCGCGGCGCCGGCACCGGCAGCACCACGGGCGCCGGGGTCAGGTATTGCTGCGGGCGCTCCAGCAGATCCGCCGGGCCGCCCAGGGCCGCCACCATCTGCGCAAACTTCTCGGCCGCGGCGCCACTGTCCAGCCCGGCCTGCAGCTTGGCGCGGGCGGCCGTGGCGTCAGCGGCCAGGCCACCCAGCACCAGCATCTCGGCGGCCAGGGCCAGCGTCACCTCGTGCAGGCGCGGCTCCACCCGCTTGCCGGTCAGGTAGTCCAGGGTCTCGTGAATCTCCAGGGCATTGCCCACCTCGTAGCCCAGCACCTGGTTCATGTCGGTGATGAGGGCGCGGGTCTTCAGGCCGGCACCGCCGGCCACGCTGACGATGCTCTCGGCCAGCTCCTGCGCAAAGGCGGGCGTGTCGGCAAAGGCGCCATTGCCGCACTTGATGTCCATGGCCAGCACTTGCAGGCCGGCGGCCAGCTTCTTGGACAGGATGCTGGCGGTGATCAGCGGCACGCTCTCCACCGTGGCGGTGACGTCGCGGCAGGCGTAGAAGCGCTTGTCGGCCGGGGCCAGGTCGCCGGTCTGGCCGATCACGGCACAGCCCAGGCGCCGCACCAGGCGGTCGAAGTCCGCGGGCGCGGGCATGGTGTTGTAGCCGGGGATGGCCTCGAGCTTGTCCACCGTGCCGCCGGTATGGCCCAGGCCGCGGCCGGCAATCATCGGCACATAGCCGCCGCAGGCCGCCACCATGGGCGCCAGCATCAGGCTGACCTTGTCGCCCACGCCGCCGCTGGAATGCTTGTCCAGCACCGGGCCGGGCATGTCGGGCCAGGCCAGCACGCGGCCGGAATGCATCATGGCGCGGGTCAGCGCCACCGCTTCATCGCGGCCCATGCCGCGCAGGAACACCGCCATGCCCAGCGCGGCCACCTGGCCCTCGCTCCAGCTGCCGTCCACCAGGCCGCGCACAAAGTGCTGGATCTGCGGCTCGGACAGGGTATGGCCGTCGCGCTTGGCGCGGATGATTTCTTGAGCAAGCATGTTCGTCAGTAGGCGCTGGGGGCTCGGGAAGGCGCTGCCGAGGCCTGGCCCGCGAGCACCGCCTCGATGTCATTGAGCAGACCGCTGGCGCCGAAGCGCAGGCGGCGCGCGTTCAACGCCCCCTCGCCCAGCTTGGCACGGGTCTGCAGCAGATAGCCGCGCGCATCGGCCACCGAGCGGATGCCCCCCGAGGCCTTGAAACCGGCCGCCGAGAGGCCGCTGGCCGCGATCTCCTGCAGCATCACCGCGGCCGCCGCGGGGGTGGCCGAGACGCGGCTCTTGCCGGTGCTGGTCTTGACGAAATCGGCACCGGCCATCAGGGCTAGGCGGGTGGCCTCGGCGATCAGCTCGGGCGTGGCCAGCTCGCCGCTTTCGATGATGACCTTGAGCGTGAGCGGCCGGCTGGCATGGCGCACCTCGGCCAGGAACTCGGCCACCTCGCTGCCCTGCCCCGCCATCAAGGCCTTGTAGGGCAGCACCACGTCCACCTCGTTGCCGCCGGCCTGGGCGATCGCCGCCACATCGGCCAGCGCGCGCGGCAGGTCCAGCGAGCCATCCGGGAAATTGGCCACCGCGGCCACCTGGATCTCGGCCGGCAGCAGGCGCCGCGCCAGCGCCACGAAGCGCGGCCAGACGCACACCGCGGCCACCGGGCCATGGGCGCTCTGGGCGCGGCGGCACAAGGCCTCGATGTCGGCTTCGGTGTCGGCGTCATTCAGGCTGGTGAGGTCCAGGCATTGCAGGGCCAGGCGGGCGCTTTCCTGCGGGGTCAGGTCTTGAGTAGTGCTCATATCAGGCCCGCAGCGAAGCCAGTTCGGTCATGCCGGCCACCAGCTGCGCCAGGAAGGCCGCGGCGCGCTCGCCCGACACGGCCGCCTGCTGCAGCGTCAGGGCATGGGTCAGGGCCTCGGCCGACAGGCCGGCGGCCATATTCGTCATCAGGGCCAGGCCCATCACGCGCAGGCCGGCATGGCGCGCCAGGATGGTCTCGGGCACGGTGCTCATGCCGACGGCATCGGCGCCCCAGGCGGCAAACATGCGGATCTCGGCCGGGGTCTCGAACTGCGGGCCCAGGGCCCAGACATAGGTGCCCTCGCCGAGCTTGAGGTTGTGCGTCTGTGCCACCTTCTTGGCATGGGCACGCAGCTCGGCGTCATAGGCGCTGCTCATGTCCACAAAGCGCTCGCTGCCGGGCTCGCCCACCAGGGGCGAACGCTGCGGCGCGTTGATGTGATCGGCGATCAGCATCAGGCTGCCGGGCGGCATGTGCGGGCGCAGCGAGCCCGAGGCATTGGTCTGGATCAGCACCTTGACGCCCCAGCGCTTGAGGCTGCGCAGCGCGCCGGCCATGCCGGTGCAATCACCGCTTTCGTAGGTATGGGCGCGGCCGCGCAGCATGGCCACGCGCTGCCCGCCCATCATGCCTACCACCACCTCGCTGACATGGCCCTCGACCTTGGGCCGGGGAAAGGCCGGCAGCTCGCCATAGGCCAGGTGCTTGGCGCCCTGCACCTGGTCCACCGCGCCGGCCCAGCCCGAGCCCAGCACCACCGCGACTTCGGGGGCGGCGCCAAATTCGGCCTGCAGGCGGGCGACGCTGGCGTCGATGAGGGGGTTCAGTTCGTTGTTGTTGATCATGTTGCGTGTCTCCGGTGCACCGTTCAGAGGTGCTTCAGATGGTCCGGGCCAAAGCTGGCCGGCAAGAGTTGTTCCAGCGTCCACTGCGCTTTCACGCCACTGGGATCGGCAGCAATGATGAGCAGCGATGCCGGCAGGCTGAACTCGCGCAGCTTCTGGCGGCAGCCACCACAGGGCGTGATGATGTCGGGCCCGGGGCCGGTGACCAGCACCGCCTGCGCCTGGCGGCCACCCGCCATCACCATCGCACCCAGGGCCGTGGCCTCGGCGCACCAACCCTGAGGATAGGCCGCATTCTCGATATTGCAGCCGGCATGGACATGGCCCTGCTCGTCCAGCACCGCGGCACCCACCGCGTACTTGGAGTAAGGCGCATAGGAGCGCGCGCGCGCTGCCTGCGCGGCAGCGAGCAGGCGCTGCAGCACATCGGGTGGAAGTTGCAACATCAACGTTCCTTGATATAGGGCCGGCCCAACGCCTTGGGCGCAAGCGCCTGGCCGATGAAACCGGCCAGCAGCACGACGGTCAGCAGATAGGGCAAGGCCTGGATCGCCTGCACCGGCACCTCGCCGACGCCAGGGATGGCCACCCCTTGCAGCCGGATGGCGGCGGCGTCGAGAAAGCCGAACAGCAGGCAGGCTGCCATCGTGGGCAAGGGCTTCCACTTGCCGAAGATCATCGCCGCCAGCGCGATGAAGCCGCGCCCCGCCGTCATGTTCGGCGAGAAATTGGCGTTCTGCGCCAGCGTCAGATAGCTGCCCGCAAGGCCGCACAGCAGGCCGTTGAGCAGCAAGGCGGCATAGCGCAGGCGCGGCACCGAGACGCCGGCCGCATCCACCATGGCCGGGTTCTCGCCCACCGCGCGCAGGCGCAGGCCGGGCTTGGTGCGCTCGAGGAAGAACCACACGCAGCCCACCAGCGCAAAGGCCAGGTAGACCAGGATGTTGTGGCTCAGGAGGCCATGGCCGATCACCGAGGCCCACCAGCTGCCCTCCACCGGCTCGGCAAAGGCGGCGCTGAGGCCGGTGAGGCGCACCGCGGCATCGATGGGCGGGGTCTGGCCGCCCTGGGCAAACCAGGCGATGCCCAGCACCACGGTCAAGCCGGCCGCCACCATATTGATGGCCACGCCCGACACCACCTGGTCGCCGCGGTGGGTGACGCAGGCAAAGCCGTGCAGCAGTGAGAGCAGGCAGGCCACCAGCATCGCCGCCCCCAGGCCCAGCACGGTGGAATGCCCCACGCTGGCGGCGGCGGCCGCGGCAAAGGCGGCGAACAGCATCTTGCCCTCCAGGCCGATGTCGATCACGCCGGAGCGCTCCGAGATCAGGCCCGCCAGGGCGCACAGCAGCAAGGGCGTGGTGACGCGCAGCGTGGACGCCAGCACCGAACCGATCAGGACTTCATCCACGAGCGGCCTCCCTGCGCTTGAACGAGGCATAGAGGCGCGCAAACATCGGCGCGCTCACCATCGCCATGGCGCCGGCAAACAGGACGATCAGGCCCTGCACCGTCACCACCATCTCGCGGCTGAAGCGCGGCAGCTCGAAGGACACCTCGACGCCGCCCTGGTAGAGCACGCCGAACAGCAGCGAGGCCAGGATGATGCCCAGTGGGTGGTTGCGCCCCATCAGCGAGACGGCGATGCCGGTGAAGCCGGCGCCGGCCACGAAGTCCAGCGTCAGCTTGCCCTGCACGCCCGAGATCTCGTTCACGCCCACCAGGCCGGCCAGGGCGCCGGAGATGCCCATCGCGATCAGCACCTGCAGGCGTGGATTCATGCCGGCGTAATGCGCAGCCTGCGGCGCCGAACCCACCGCGCGCAGCGCATAGCCGGCGCGGCTCTTCCACAGGAACCAGGTCACGAACCAGCAGGCCAGCAGGGCCAGCACGAGGCTCAGGTTCAAGGGCGATGAAGGCAGCTCGAGGCCGAGCTTCTCGGCCAGCTGATGCAGCGCCGGCATGCGCGCGCCGTCGGCGAAGTTACTGCTCTCCACCGACATCGAGCCGGCCGGGCGCAGCCAGTTCACCAGCAGATAGACGTTCAGGCTGGCGGCCAGGAAATTGAACATGATGGTGGTGATGACGATGTGGCTGCCGCGCCAGGCCTGCAGATAGGCCGGCACCGCCGCCCACAACATGCCGAACAGCGCCGCGGCCAGCACCACCAGGGGCAGCACCAGCCAGGCGGGAAGGCGGTGGCCCAGCCACAGGGCCAGCAGGGCCACGCCCAGGCCGCCGAAGGTGGCCTGGCCCTCGCCACCGATATTGAAGAGGCCGCCATGGAAGGCCACCGCCACCGCCAGGCCGGTGAAGATGAAGGTGGTGGCGTAGTAGAGCGTGTAGCCCAGCCCGCGCGCATTGCCCAAAGCGCCGTTGAGCAGGATGGACAGCGCCTGCAACGGGCTCTCGCCGATCAGCAGCACCACGCCGCCCGCCACCAGCAGGGCGACGAGCAGATTCCACAGCGGCAGCAGCACCAGATCCATCCAGCGCGGCATCTGAAAAGCTTGCGCATTGCTCATGCGGCGGCCACCTCAGCTTGTGCGGCCATCAAGAGGCCCAATGTCTTTTCGTCGCATTCCGCAATACCCAGTTCGCCGGTGATACGGCCGCAGTTCATCACCAGCACGCGATCGGCCAGGGCCAGGATCTCGTCCAGTTCGCTGCTCACCAGCAGCACCGCACAGCCCTCGTCGCGCAGGCGGCGCAGCTGGCCGTGGATGAATTCGATCGCGCCGATGTCCACGCCACGCGTGGGCTGGCCCACCAGCAGCACCTGCGGCTGCTGGCCGATCTCGCGCGCCAGGATCAGCTTCTGCTGGTTGCCGCCGGAGAACTTGGACGAGCCCAGCTGCGCATCGCGGGGGCGCACGTCGAAGCGCTCCATCATCTGCGCCGTCTGCGCGCGCATATGGTCCTGGTTCATCGCCAGGCCCAACGGCGCGGCACGGTACTGTGCCTGCTCGTGGTAGCCCAGGGCGGCGGTTTCCCAGGCCGGGAAGCTCATCACCATACCCAGCAGGTGGCGATCCTCCGGCACATGGGCCAGCTTGAGTTCGCGCGCGCGCTTGGGCGCCAGCCAGGCGCCGGCCGTGAAGCGCGCCTCGCCCAGCTGCAGTTCGCCGGCCTCGGGCGCGCGCATGCCAGACAGCACCTCCAGCAGCTCGCTCTGGCCATTGCCCGAAACGCCGGCCACGCCGACGATCTCGCCGGCACGCAACTGCAGGTCCACGCCCGCCAGCGCCGGCACACCATGGGCGTCGCGCAGGCGCAGGCCCGAGGCCTGCAGGCGCAAGGCCTGACCCCGCGCCGCCTGTGTCTCGGCGCGGCCCAGATTCACCTTGCGGCCCACCATGGCTTCGGCCAGGTCTTCGGGGCTGGTAGCGGCGATCGCCGTGGTCTTGATGACCTGGCCGGCGCGCATCACCGTGACCTCGTCGCACAAGGCCATCACTTCCTTGAGCTTGTGCGTGATCAGCAGAATCGTGGTGCCCTGGGCGCGCAGCTTGCGCAGGGTCTCGAACAGCTGCTCGGTCTCCTGCGGGGTCAGCACCGCCGTGGGTTCGTCTAGGATCAGGATCTTGGCGCCGCGATACAGGGCCTTGAGGATCTCCAGGCGCTGCAGCTCGCCGACCGGCAGTTCGCCCACCAGCGCGTCGAGCTGCACCTGCAGGCCGGTGCTCTGCATCAGGGCCTCGAGCTTGGCGCGCACGGCACGCTTGCCGCGTGCCAGGAAGAAGGTGGGCTCGGCACCCAGCATCACGTTGTCCAGGCAGGACAGCGTGTCCACCAGCATGAAGTGCTGGTGCACCATGCCCACGCCCAGGGCGATCGCCTGGTGCGAGTTGGCGATGCTGACGCGCTCGCCGCCCACCTCGATATGGCCCTCGTCGGCCTGGTAGTAGCCGTAGAGGATGGCCATCAGCGTGGACTTGCCGGCGCCGTTCTCGCCCACGATGCCATGCACCGTGCCGGGCGCCACCGCCAGCGTCACGCCGCGGTTGGCCTGCACCGCGCCGAAGCGCTTGGAAATCTCGCACAGCCGGACCGCCGGCGCGCGCTTGGAATCAGACATGGGCCGCTCTGCTATTGGCTGCTTCTTCAATACTTGCAGGCGTTGTCGGCCATGTAGTCGGCCACCTTGATCTTGCCGGCAATGATGTCCGCCTTGTAGGCCTCGACCTTGGTCTTCAGCGCGGGCGTGATGAGCTTGGCGTTGTGCTGATCGACGGCGTAGTCGACGCCGCCCTCCTTGAGCCCGAGCACGCTGACGCCGGCCTTCCAGTCCTTCAGCACGTTGTAGACCGCCACGTCCACGCGCTTGACCATGGAGGTCAGCATGGTGCCGGGCTGGATATGGTTCTGGTTGCTGTCCACGCCGATGGCCAGCTTGCCGGCATCCTTGGCGGCCTGGTAGACACCGGTGCCGGTGCCGCCGGCGGCCGCGAACACCACGTCCACGCCCTTGGCGAACTGGGCCTTGGCCAGCTCACCGCCGCGCGTGGGGTCGTTCCAGGCGGTGGCGGTGGTGCCGGTCATGTTGGAGAACACCTCGGTCTTGGCATTGGCCGCCTTGGCGCCCTGCTCGTAGCCGCACTGGAACTTGCGGATCAGCGGGATGTCCATGCCGCCCACGAAGCCGACCTTGCCGGTCTTGCTGCTGAGCGTGGCCATCGCGCCGACCAGGAAGCTTCCCTCATGCTCCTTGAACACCAGCGACTGCACATTGGGCTGGTTCACCACCATGTCGACGATGGCGAACTTGGTCTTGGGGAACTCCTTGGCCACCTGCTCCAGCGCCGAGGCCTGGGCAAAGCCGATCGAGATGATGGGGCTGGCGCCACGCTCGGCCATGCGGCGGATCGCCTGCACGCGCTGGGTCTCGTTGCTGATCTCGAATTCGAGGTACTTGCCGCCGGTCTCGGCCTTCCAGCGCTCCACGCCGCGGTAGGCCGACTCGTTGAAGGACTTGTCGAACTTGCCGCCCATGTCGAAGATCACCGCCGGCGTGGCCTGCGCGATGGCGGCGGACGAGGCGGCAAGGGCCAGGGCAGCGCCGGCCAGCGTAGACAGAGTGAGCTTCATTGCGGTCCTATACAAGCTTGCACAGGTTGGGATAGACGCCAGCATGCACGGGGGCGGGCCCGAACGGCGATTCTTGCGGATCGGAACGGGCGGCCGGCGGGGATAGGGGCATTCTAAAAAACGCGAGTGTATCGGCTTCTAAGGAAAACGCTAAACGTTTGCGCGCCCGTCTTTGCTCGTTTGCGCAAATCCGCGGCGCCGCAGCAAATTGCGCCAAATCAAAGCATCTGGGCAAACAAAGCCATGGGGATCTGAATGCGATTTCTTCGCATTTAGAATGAATCCGTCGCCCTCAACCGCTCCGCAAGGCCCGCCCATGTCCCAGCCCGCTTCCATGTTCACGCTCGCGCGTGCCTCCCTGGGTGCAGCCCACCGTGTGGCCGGGCTGGCGGCGCCGGCGCATGCGCCGGAATGGCCGCAATGGCTGGAGGAAATCGGCTTCGTCGCCGGTGAGCATGTCAGCGTGCTGGCGCGCGGCCTGCCCGGTGGCGACCCGCTGGTGGTGCGCATCGGCCAATCCACCTTTGCGCTGCGCGAGGCCGAAGCCGCCTGCGTGCAACTGGTGGCGGCCTGAGCCCGCGGCATCTTTCGCATGACGGCATCCTCGGTCATCCACATCCACCCGGCCGGCCCCTTGCTGGCCCTGGTGGGCAATCCGAACTGCGGCAAGACCGCCCTCTTCAACCGCCTCACCGGCAGCCGCCAGAAGGTGGCCAACTACGCCGGCGTCACCGTGGAGCGCAAGGAGGGCCGGCTCAAGACCCTGGCCGGCAAGAGCCTGCGCCTGCTGGACCTGCCCGGCACCTACAGCCTCTACCCACGCTCGCCCGATGAGCGCGTCACCTGCGATGTGCTGGCCGGACGCGCCAAGGGCGAGAAGCGGCCCGACCTGATCATCTGCGTGCTCGACGCCACCAATCTGCGCCGCAATCTGCGCCTGGTGCTGTCGCTGCAGCGCCAGGGCCTGCCCTGCGTGGTGGCGCTGAACATGGCCGACCTGGCCGCCGCGCGCGGCCTGCACATCGATGCCCAGGCGCTCGCCGAGGCGCTGGGCGTGCCGGTGGTGCGCACCGTCGCCACCCAGGGCCATGGCCTGGACGAGTTGCGCCAGTTGCTGGACCGGCGCGACGCCTGGTCCGCACCGCAAGCGGCCGCCAGCGCCCACCCCAGCCATGAGGACCAGGCACGGGTCAACCGCATCCTGCACGAACTGGGCCTGGACGCCCAGACGCCCGAACTGCCCAGCGACCGCCTCGACCGCTTCGTGCTGCACCCGGTGCTGGGCCCGCTGCTGCTGGCCCTGCTGCTGTTCCTGCTGTTCCAGGCTGTGTTTTCCTGGGCCGAAGCGCCCAAGGACCTGATCGAGGCCGGTGTGGCCTGGCTGGGCGAGCAGGTCGGCAGCGCCCTGCCGCCCGGCTGGCTGCGCAGCCTGCTGGTGGACGCGCTGATCGCCGGCGTAGGCAGCGTGCTGGCCTTTCTGCCGCAGATCCTGATCCTGTTCTTCTTCATCCTGGTGCTGGAGGAGTCGGGCTATCTGCCGCGCGCAGCCTTCCTGCTGGACCGCATCATGGGCAGCGTCGGGCTCTCGGGGCGCAGCTTCATTCCCCTGCTCTCCAGCTTTGCCTGTGCCATCCCCGGCATCATGGCCACGCGCTCGATCGCCAATCCGCGCGACCGCCTCGTCACCATCCTGATCGCACCGCTGATGACCTGCTCGGCGCGCCTGCCCGTCTATGCACTGCTGATCGGCGCCTTCGTGCCGCAGCGCGCGTTGTGGGCCGGCATCGAGCTGCAGGGCCTGGCGCTGTTCGTGCTGTACCTGGCCGGCATCGTGGGCGCCATGGCGGTGGCCTGGCTGCTCAAGCGCTATACCGGCGGCCACCACACCCGGCCGCTGATGATGGAGCTGCCGGCCTACCACTGGCCGCATGCGCGCAATATCGCCATCGGCCTGTGGCAGCGCGCCGAGATCTTCCTCAAGCGCGTGGGCGGCATCATCCTGACGCTGACGGTGCTGCTGTGGCTGCTGGCCAGCTTCCCGGCGCCACCGGATGGGGCCGCCGGGCCGGCCATCCAGTACAGCCTTGCCGGCATGCTGGGTCGGGGCCTCGCCACCCTGTTCGAGCCGATCGGCTTCAACTGGCAGATCAGCCTGGCCCTGGTGCCAGGTCTTGCCGCCCGCGAGATCGCCATCAGCGCGCTGGGCACGGTCTACGCGCTCTCGGCCACGGCCGAGGACGCGGCGCAAGCCCTGACCCCGTTGATCGCGCAGAGCTGGAGCCTGCCCACCGCCTTCTCGCTGCTGGCCTGGTATGTGTTCGCGCCGCAGTGCATCGCCACCCTGGCGGCGGTGAAGCGCGAGACCGGCGGCCTGCGCATTCCCCTCATCATGTTGGCCTATCTGTTCGCGCTGGCCTATGCGGCCTCGTTCGTGACCTTCCGCGTCAGCAGCTGGCTGCTCAGCTGAACGCCAGATCGCCCTGCGCGCGTGCCGGCAGCGCTGCCTGCATGGCGTCCGCAATCAGGTCCATATCGGCCGCGCTGAGCGCCAGCAGGCCGAAGCGGAACTGGTAGCCCCAGTTGCGCTGGCCACGCGTCAGATCCAGGTGCTCCAGCAGAGGCCCGATCGGCTGCGGCCGGGCCGCCAGCCAGTCGACATCGCGGCGGAAGGGGCAGAAGCCCTCACCCATCTCCACCTGGTAGGGGCTGCCCCGGCGCAGCGTGCCGATGGCGGTGAAGGCCTGCAGGCGATCCTGGCCGCCAAAGGTCTCGGTGGGCGAGTAATACACCACCCGATCGCCCGGTGCGAGCCGGCGCAGCGGCGCCGCCTTGCCATGGCAGACCTGCATAAAGCCCTCGGCCCGGCCGCGCCGCACATGCTCGGCGCTGGCCACCGCCAGCCAGTTGCGCGGGCCGCTCACGGGCTCAGCCCTGGACCGCGTGGAACACGCGCAGACGATGGCCGTCGGGGTCGGCGGCGCTGAAGGTGTAGCCGAAATCCATCTGCGTGGGCGTCTGGATGATGGGCAGCCCCAGGCTCAACCACTTGGCCAGCAGCGCGTCCACCGCGGCGGCGTTGTCCTGCGCAAAACACAGCTCCATCGCGCCGGCCGGGGCGCTGGCGGCGGGCTGCACACCGGAGCGCGTCCACAGGCCCAGCATCACGCCGCCATCGAGCGCAAACATGGCAAAGCCGGGCGAGGCCTCGACGGGCTCGCGGCCCAGCAGGCGCGTGTAGAAGGATGCGCTGGCGATGGCGCTCTCGACGTAGAGGATGAGGAAATTGGGTTGCGACGTGGCTTGCGACATAGGTCCTCCTGAATGCTTGTTGGCGGCGTCGCCGCAGGGATTGCAGCGACGCATCCGCATGCTAGGCGGCCCTGCTGTCAGCCCGTGTCAGCAGCCTGATGGCGCGCGGCAGGCGCGCCATCCATATGTCCGTTCCATATAGGAAATCGCATTTAAACCATATTTCGTGGATTCCCTCGACTTTTAATATCTCAGCGCGATACCTGGTGATTGCCAATATATTCAAAAAGCGAGACAAACCATGTTTACTGAAACCAATTTGGCGCGCGCCCTGCGCCAGCTCTGCTCCGGCGGCCTGGCCGTGAGCGCTGGCCTGCTGGCGGGCGCGGCCTGGGCCCAGGACACGACGGCGGACGCGTCGCTGCAGCGCGTGATCGTCACCGGTTCCAGCATCAAGCGCATCGCCGCCGAGGGCGCCCTGCCGGTGCAGGTGGTGACGCGCGCGCAGATCGAGCAGAGCGGCGTCAACAGCGTGGCCGACCTGATCGCCGCCCTGCCCTCCATGCAGGGTTTCACCACGGCCTCGGCCTCGGTGAACGGCGGCGGCGGCGGGCTGCAGACGGCCTCCATCCACGCCATCGGCGAGGGCTATACCCTGGTGCTGCTGAACGGGCGGCGCCTCGCCCCCGCCACCTCAGGCTCCACCGTCAACCTGGGCAGCATCCCGCTCGCGGCGGTCGAACGCGTCGAGGTATTGACCGACGGCGCCAATACCCTTTACGGCTCCGATGCAATTGCCGGCGTCATCAATTTCATACTCAAGAAAAACCAGACCGAACTGGAAATATCGGTGTCAGGCAGTACCCCGCAGGCCAAGGGCGGCGGCCAGAGCACGAATATCGGTATATCCAAGGGCTGGGGCAATCTGGACGGCGACGGTTTCAATCTGATGGTCTCGGCCGCGCACGACGAGCAGCGCGCCCTGCTGGCCAGCCAGCGCAGCTTCAGCAAGAGCGGCGTGATCCCGTTCAGTCACGAGGGCAAGGCCTACAGCTTCTACCAGCTGAGCGGCAACTCCATCCCCGGCATCGCCACCGTCAAGTACACCGACGCGAGCGGGGTCGCCAACGCCGCGCGCTTCAGCCCCGACTACCTGGCCACCGGCAAGTGCAACGGGCTTAACCTCTATCTGGTGGAACGCACCTGCCGTTTCGACTACACCGGTGCGGTGCAGGACGTGCCCGGGCTCAAGCGCGACAGCGCCACCGCCACGCTCAACGTCAAGCTGAATGCCGACACCACGCTGTTTGCCGACACGCTGTTCTCGCGCTTCGTGAACCGCGCGCAGTACGCACCACCGGCCAATGGCTTCGGCATCGAGCTGAACAGCGCCCTCTATGCCAAGTCGATCGCGCCCTATCTGCAGCGCCTGGGCATCGCGCCGGCCTCGGTCATCAACGCGACCATGAATCTGCGCCTGGCCGATGCCGGCGGCCGCACCGATGCCTTCCGCACCGACGCCCAGCACCTGGTGCTGGGCGTGGAAGGCAGCGCCAAGGGTTGGGATTACGGTGTCTCGCTGACGCATTCGGTCAACAAGGCCAGCGACAAGGCCGATGGCGGCTATGTGGACCTCAGCAAGTTCCAGGGCCTCGTCGACAGCGGCGCCTTCGACCCCTTCGCCCCGCCCGGATCGGCACAGGACACGCTGGCGCCGCTGGTGCTGCACAAGGTGGTGAGTCGCACCGACTCCAAGCTCGACACCCTCAGCCTGCGCGGCTCCACCGAGCTGTTCCGCCTGCCCGGCGGCAGCGCCCAGCTGGGCCTGGGCGCGGACGCGACGCGGCAGTCCTACATCTACCAGCCGGATCTGGACTTCTTCCCCGGCGGCCACCCGGTGGATGCGCGCCGACGCAACTGGGGCAGCTATGCCGAGCTGCTGCTGCCGCTGGCCCGCCAGCTGGACCTCACCGCATCGACCCGCTACGACAGCTACAGCGCCGTCTCCAACGGTATGACCTTCGACAGCAGCGGCAAGCCGGCCGGCCCCGCCGAGCAGGGCAACGCCGCCAGCAAGGCCACCTACAAGCTGGCGCTGCGCTACCACCCGCTGGAAAACCTGCTGCTGCGCGCCTCCTATGGCACCGGCTTCAAGGTGGCGGACCTGACCACCATCGTGAATCCGCTGCAGGATGGCGGCGCCTCCAAGTTCCACGCCTGCCCGATCACCAACAAATCGGACCCGCGCTATGTGATGTGCTACCCCGGCTCGACCGAGTACACGATTCTTTCCGGCGGCAACCCCTTCCAGGGCGAGGCCGGCCTGAAGCCGGAGGAATCCAGGCAGGCCACATTGGGCGTGCGCTTCGAGCCCGGCGCCGGCCTCTCGCTGGGCCTGGACTGGTGGAACGTGAGCCTGAGCAACCAGATCCAGACCCTCTCCGAGGACATGGTGTTCGACAACCCGGCGCGCTACGACAGCCTGTTCCGCGCCTACTACAGCCCGGCGCAAAAGCAGGAGGTGCTGGCCGCCGCGCTCACCCCCTTCAACCTGGCCAGCTCGCGCTACCAGGGCCTGGACTGGGATCACAGCTTCAAGACCGCCACGCCCTGGGGTCGGCTCAACCTCAACTGGACCGGCACGTATATGCTGAAGTCCGAGCAGGCGGTGCCCGGTGGCCTGACGGAGAAGAACATCGGCCGCTTCAACTCCTACTCGAACGCGACCTTCCGCGTCATCAGCCGCTTGAACGCCGCACTGACGCTCAGCGAGGCCTGGACCCATGCGCTGGCGCTCAACTACCGCTCGGGCTACACCGACCAGACCTACAGCAGCGCCGATGGCTCGCCCGTCATCGAAATCAATGCCGACGGCTCCGCCGGCGCCTTCGTGCCCATCCAGCGCCGCGTGAGTTCCTACAAGACGCTGGACTGGCAGACCCGCTACGCCCCCAGCAAGGCGCTGGTGCTGACGCTGGGCGTACGCAACCTGCTCGACACCGACCCACCCTTCTCGATCCGCAACGCTGGCGGCGGCAACCAGTCTGGCTATGACGGCCGCTACACCGACCCGCTGGGCCGCCAGTTCTATGCGACGGCGAGGTACCGCTTCTAGGCCGCGCCTAGCCACGGCAAACCACGGCAAGGCGCCCAAAGCAAAGGGCCCGGGCTCGCGAAAGCCTGGGCCCTTTTCTCTCGCCGGTGATGCGTTCCGCTTCAGCCCGGCAACTTCAACAAGATGGCGTTCATCTCATCGCGTGTAAAGGTACGTATGGTCTGGGTGCGCACATTGCCCTGCATAGCGATGGCGGCGCCAAAGGCGGCGATGGTCTGATCATCGGCGGCCTCGAACTGGCACACCAAGTCGTAGCTGCCAAACGCCCATTGGATGCTCTTCACCGTCACCCCCATCTTGCGACCCAGCGCCTCCACTGCCTCGGCGCGGTGGGTCGTTTCCTTCAAGCCCTTCACGCCCTGGTCGGTGAAGTTGGCCAATACCGTATAACTTGCCATGCGAGTCTCCTCGATGCGTTGATGCGAGGCCGCGGTACTGCCCACAAGCCCGGGTGGCGGCCTCGAACGCGGGGGTGGGGGCGATGCAGGGTGGCCCGGAGCGGCCGGCTGGATCGCTCTTGAGCCTAGGCCCAGGGCGGACGGCATTCAACCCGGCCGCCACTTGTGAACATGCAGCAAGGGACAGGCGCTTGCGCCATTTCGCCAGTCGATCCGCCCCGGCCAGCCGCCCAAAAGAAAAGGCCCGAACTCTCACGAGCTCGGGCCTTCTTCGTTCTTGCTTGTCTGCACGCCCACTTGCCTTGCGGCAAGTGCGCCTGCAGCGCTCTGGATGGTGGAGCCGGGGGGAATTGAACCCCCGTCCGTCAGCCATCACCGGGCAGATCTACATGCTTAGCCGGCTGATTTGAATCTCACGGCAAGAGTCGCGCAGTGGCACGCTACCCTTCCCGCCAGTCACTTAATCTCGCCCTGAACCGAGTAACCCGGCGCAGAACCAGCCAATGTGAATGACTTCTCAGCTTTCCGTCTTGCGACTTGAGCCCGGCCCATTGGCCTGCCGTTGAGAAGCTCAACTGCAATTAAGCAGCGAGTGCGAACGTAGAGTCGTTTGCAGTTACTTTGTTTCCAGTGGTTTTACGAGCGAACTGGTGCTCGGCATGCCCCACTCCGGATCCGCACCCACGTCGAAACCAAGTCGGCCCCAGAGAAGCTCTACATTATGCCTGCTGCAGCAATTTCAAGAGGGCCAGCGGTTCATCGATGATGAAATCCGCGCCCCAGGCGTCCACACGGCCGCCTTGCCCCAGATAGCCCCAGGAGGCCGCCACGGTGAGCATGCCGGCTGCGCGGCCGGCCAGGATGTCGCGCTCGTCATCGCCCACATAGGCGCAATGCTCGGGCGCCACGCCGATGCGGCGCGCGGCCTCCAGCAGCGAACCCGGGTGCGGCTTGGCATGCGGGGTGGTGTCGCCGCCCACCACGGCACCGGCCGCCTCCGCCAGGCCGAGGGCGCGCGTCATGGGCAGCGCAAAGCGCTCGGCCTTGTTGGTGACGATGCCCCAGGGCAGATTGAGGGCACGCAACTGGGCCAGCATCGGCGGCACATCGGCAAAGACCGCGGTTTCCTGCAGCATGCGGCGTTCGTAACGGCCCAGGAACTCGGCCTTGAGGTTTTCAAAGTCCTCATGCGCGGGCGTCACCGCCAGCGAGACACCTAACATGCCGCGCGCGCCCGAGCCCACCATGGGGCGCAACAGTTCGTAGGCCAGCGGCGCCAGGCCGCGCTCCGCGCGCATCTCGTTGGCGGCACCGGCCAAATCCGGGGCACTGTCGATCAGCGTGCCGTCGAGGTCGAACAGCACGGCGCGCAGCAGGCGCGCGGGCGCAAGCAGCGGCTCGGCCATCAGTTCCAGGCTCATAGAGGGCGGCGGCAGGCGATCATGTAGTTCACATCGGTGTCGCCACCGATGCTGTAGCGCTGGGTCAAGGGGTTGTAGCCCAGGCCCTTGGCACTGTGCAGCTCCAGACCGGCATCGCGACACATCTGCGCCAGCTCGGCCGGCTTGATGAAGCGCGCGTATTCATGCGTGCCGGCCGGCAGCATCTTGAGCAGGTATTCGGCGCCCACGATGGCCAGCATGAAGGCCTTGAAATTGCGATTCAAGGTGGAGAGGAACACCCAGCCACCCGGCTTCACAAGCGTGCCGAGGGCACGCACCACCGAGGCGGGATCGGGCACATGCTCGAGCATCTCCATGCAGGTGACGGTGTCGAACTCGCCCGGACGCTGCTCGGCCAGGGCCTCGACGGCAATCTCCTGGTAGCTGACGTTCTCGGTACCGGCTTCCATGGCGTGCAGCTGGGCCACGCGCAGCGGCTTGGTGGCGAGGTCGATGCCCAGCGCGATCGCGCCCTTGCGCGCCATCGAGTCGGTGAGGATGCCACCGCCGCAGCCCACGTCCAGCACCTTCTGCCCAGCCAGTGGGCTGAGCGCGTTGATCCAGTCCAGACGCAGCGGGTTGATCTGGTGCAGGGGCTTGAATTCGCTCTCGGCATCCCACCAGCGGTGGGCCAGCTCGCTGAATTTGGCGAGCTCTTGGGGGTCGGCATTCGTCATGGGTGGGGATGGTAGCGCAAGGCGGAAATGAAAAAGCCCCGCTGGGCGGGGCTTTGCATCGCAGCTGCGCGCCAGGCGCAGCGGGGATGATTACTTGTTGCGCGTACCAACCACTTCGATCTCGACGCGGCGGTTCTTGGCGCGACCTTCGGTGGTCTTGTTGTCGGCCACGGGCTGCTTCTCGCCCTTGCCTTCGGTGTAGACGCGGTTCTTTTCCACGTTCTTGGACACCAGATAGGCCTTCACGGCTTCGGAGCGGCGCACCGACAGCTTCTGGTTGTATTCATCGGAGCCCACGCTGTCGGTGTGGCCGACGGCGATGATGACTTCCAGATTGATACCACCGGTCTTGCTGACCAGGTCGTCCAGCTTGGCCTTGGCTTCGGGCTTCAGCACAGCCTTGTCGAAGTCGAAGAAGGCGTCAGCGGCGAAGGTGACCTTCTCGCTCACGGGAGCGGGAGGCGTGGGAGCGGGCTTGGGAG
>NZ_JBYTBE010000052.1:0-27901 GCF_058788955.1 Roseateles sp. FW301-B2 | reverse complement strand
TTGCCAACGCTTGTCGGGCGCACAGCACGACTGCGCGTCGGCGCCTAGATTGGACCCCTTTGGGGGCCTCACGCGGGCGCAAGCCATTGCTTCACAGCCTCTTGCCCCTGAAGTGGGTACAAGGCCGGGGGCAGGGAGGGCTATGCTCGTGCACCTGCACATTCGGGCGCCAGACCATGAAACTGCTGCTCAAGTTCAACCTGATCTTTCTGCTCATCTTCGTGCTGGGCCTGGCGGGATCGGCGCTGGTGGCGCGCGGTTTGCTGCAAAAGGCCGCTGCCGCCGAGGTGGCCGAGAGTGCCAAGCTGCTGATGCAGAACGCCAGCGCCGTGAGCGCCTACACGGCCGAGCAGATCAGGCCGCTGCTGGCGGCGCAGATGGCCGATGCCTTCCTGCCGCAGTCGGTGCCGGCCTACTCGGCCGCCGAGGTGCAGGCCACGCTGCAGAAGCACTACCCCGAGTACCGTTTCAAGTCGGCCATGCTCAACCCCACCAATCCGCGCGACCGCGCGGTGGATTGGGAAGAGGACGTGATCGCGCAGTTCAGCCGCAACACCGAGTTGCAGGAGCTGGTGGGCAAGCGCGACACGCCCACCGGCCCCTCGCTCTATGTGGCGCGCCCGATCCGCATCAGCAACCCGGTCTGCCTGGCCTGCCACAGCACGCCCGCGGCCGCACCGGCCACGCTGGTGGCACGCTACGGCCCCTCGAACGGCTTTGGCTGGAAGATGGGCGACACCCTGGGCGCGCAGCTGGTGTCGGTGCCCATGACGGTGCCGCTGCAGCGCGCGCACGAGGCGCTCAAGGTGGTGATGGGCGCGCTGGCCGGGGTGTTCGTGCTGATCGGCGCGGCGCTCAACTTCATGCTCTGGATGCTGGTGATACGGCCGGTGCGCCAGCTCGCCGCGCTGGCCGACCGCGTCAGCCTGGGCGAGCTGACGGCGCCCGAGTTCGAGACGCGCAGCCGCGACGAGGTGGGCGTGCTGGCCCAGTCCTTCGGCCGCATGCGCAAGAGCCTGAGCCATGCGATGAAGATGCTGGACGTGTGAGCCGGCGCCGCCATGGACCAGCCCGCCTACATCGGCAAATACCGCATTTCCGGCGTGCTGGGGCGTGGCGCCATGGGCGTGGTCTACAAGGGCTTCGACCCGCATATCCAGCGCGCCGTGGCCATCAAGACCATCCTGAAAAGCCTGCTGGACGGCGACCAGGGCAGCACCATGGCGGTGGCGCGCTTTCGCAACGAGGCCCAGGCGGTGGGCCGCATCGCCCACCCGGGCGTGGTGGCCATCCATGAGTTCGGCGAGGACGCGGACAGCGCCTACATCGTGATGGAGTTCGTCGAGGGCAGCACGCTGCAGCAGGTGCTGATGGCCACGCCCATGCTGGGCCTGCCGGCGCTGCTGCACCTGATGGACCAGCTGCTCGATGCGCTGGAGCATGCGCACCGCCAGGGCGTCTGGCACCGCGACATCAAGCCCTCCAACCTGCTGCTGGGTGTGAGCGGCCAGCTCAAGCTGACCGACTTCGGCATCGCCCGCATCGAGAACCTGGGCCTGACGCGGGTCTCGTCGGTGATCGGCACGCCCGGCTATATGGCGCCCGAGCAGTACCTGGGCGAGGGCGTGGACCAGCGCGCCGACCTGTTCGCCGCCGGCGTGCTGCTGTACCGCCTGCTGGCCGGCGTGCTGCCCTTCAACGGCAATGCCCAGCAGGTCATGTATAAGGTGCTCAACGAGGCCGCGGCGCCGCCCAGCCAGGTGGCGCTGGCGGCACGGCCGGCGCTCTTCGACAGCGTGGTCGAGCGCGCCATGGCCAAGCGGCCCGAGCAGCGCTTCGGCAGTGCCGCGGAGTTCCGCAGCATGCTGGCGGGCGTGGCCTCGATGCTGGACCCGGCGCTGCATGGCGACGCCGAGATCGGCGCCCTCGACCAATGGGCCAAGACCCTGGTGATGGCCGCGACCACCTATCCGACCACGCGGCCGGCCACGGCGTCGGCCGGTGCGCCGTCCAGCCAGGGGCATGGCAGCTGGGCCAGCCACTGGGACGGCCCCTCGCTGAGCCGCATCGAGCGCTCGCTGGCCAGCCACGTGGGGCCGATGGCCAGGTTGATGGTGCGCGAGGCCGCGCGCCAATGCCACGACCTGCAGAGCCTGGCCTCGGCGGTGGCGGCCCATATCGCCGATGCCGAGGCGCGCCAGCGCTTCCTGCAGGAAAGCACCGAGGGCAGCCAGCTCGCGCCCATGGGCAGCACCGGCATCGTCGCGCCGCCGCGCGACGCCAGCCTCGCCGCGCTGGCCGCCAGCGGCCAGGCCTTGGACGAGGCCCTCAAGAGCCATGCCCTGGCGGTGCTGAGCCACGAGCTGGGCCCGATCGCGAAAGTGCTGGTGAAGCGGGCGGCGGCGCGCGCCGGCAGCGCCGAGCAGTTCATCGAGGGCCTGCTGGCCGAATGCCCGGAGCTCGATGCGCAGCAGCTCAGGCAGGCGCTGCAGGCGCCGCGCGCGGCGCCCCCATAATGCGCGCCCATGGAATACCTCGCCCTCGTCATCGACTTCATCATCCACGTCGACCGCTATCTGAACCAGTTCGTGGCCGCCTACGGCAACTGGATCTATGCGCTGCTGTTCCTGATCATCTTTGTGGAGACCGGCCTGGTGGTGATGCCCTTCCTGCCCGGCGACTCGCTGCTCTTCATCGTCGGAGCGATGTGCGGCACCGGCCTGCTGGAGCTGCCGGTGGCGATGAGCCTGATGACGCTGGCGGCCATCGCCGGCAACCAGACCAACTACACCATCGGCCGCTACTTCGGCCCCAAGGTGTTCCAGTGGGAGGACTCGCGCTTCTTCAACAAGCGCGCCTTCAACCAGGCGCATGAGTTCTACGAGCGCTGGGGCGGCATCACCATCGTGATCGCGCGCTTCATGCCCTTCGTGCGCACCTTTGCGCCCTTCGTGGCCGGCGTGGCGCAGATGACGCGCCGCAAGTTCACGCTCTACGACGTCAGCGGCGGCCTGCTCTGGGTGGTGGGCGTGATGAGCATGGGTTATGCCTTCGGCAACGTGCCCTGGGTGCAGCACAACCTCGAGAAGATCATCTGGGCGCTGATCGGCATCCCGGGCCTGATCGCGATCTTCGGCGCCTGGAAGGCGCGGCGCCGCGCCCCGGCCTGAACCACCATGCAGCTGCGCGGCAAGCTCATCCTGCTGGCGCTGCTGCCGCTGGTGGTCTCGCTGTTGCTGATCGCCCTGGCCGTGCGCCACCAGGAGCGCGAGCTGGCCGCGCGCGAACGCGAGCTGGTGCGCGCCACCTATATGGACGCGCGCCGCACCGAGCTGCGCCACTATGTGGACCTGGCGGTGAGCACGGTGCAGCCGCTCTACACGGGCCCCCAGCAGGGCGAGGCGGCGACGCGCGCGCGCGCCCTGGCCCTGCTGTCCTCGCTGGACTATGGCCCGGACGGCTATTTCTTCGTCTACGACCTCAGCGGCACGGTGCTGATGCATTCGCGCCAGCCCGAGCTGCTGGGCAAGAACCTCTGGGGCCTGCGCGACCCGCGCGGCCAGCTCACCATCCAGGCACTGATCGCCCAGGCCAAGGCCGGTGGCGGCTATGTCGAGTACCTCTGGCGCAAGCCCTCCAGCGAGCAGATGGCCGCCAAGCTGGGCTATGTGGTGCAGCTGGAGCGCTGGGGCTGGATGCTGGGCACGGGCCTCTACCTGGACGGCATCGAATCCACCATGGCCGAGCTGGACCGCTCGGCCAGCCGCAATATCGCCACCACCTTGCTGTGGATCGCCGGCATCGCGGTGTTCGGCGTGGCCCTCATCAGCGCCAGTGCGCTGGCGCTCAACCTCAGCGAACACCGCAGCGCCGAGACCAAGCTGCGCCTGCTGGCGCGCCAGGTGGTGGCCTCGCAGGAGGACGAGCGCGCGCATCTGGCGCGCGAGCTGCACGACGGCGTGAGCCAGACCCTGGTGTCGACCAAGCTGCTGATCGAATCGGCCGCCGAACGGGTGGGCGAGGGCGCTGCCGCGCGCCCGCTCGGCCAGGCGCTGGCCCGGCTCAACAGCAGCCTCACCGAGGTGCGGCGCATCTCGCACCGGCTGCGCCCGGCCCTGCTGGACACCCTGGGCCTGCCGGCCGCGCTGCAGCACCTGGCGCACGAGTTCGACGAGGCCGGCCCCACGCCGCATGACTTCGTGCTGCAGGGCGAGGCGCGCGAGCTGCCCGAGGTGGTGAAGACGGTGCTGTTCCGCGT
This sequence comes from Roseateles sp. FW301-B2, assembly GCF_058788955.1. Classification (NCBI taxonomy): domain Bacteria; kingdom Pseudomonadati; phylum Pseudomonadota; class Betaproteobacteria; order Burkholderiales; family Sphaerotilaceae; genus Roseateles; species Roseateles sp. FW301-B2. Next base: position 23,643 of record NZ_JBYTBE010000052.1, on the reverse strand, counting down.
CGGCCAGGAGGCGCTCACCAATGCCGCCAAGCATGCGCAGGCCGGGCGGGTGGCGCTGACCCTGGCCTTCGAGCCCACGGGCGCCGTCTGCCTGACGGTGGCCGACGATGGCCGCGGCTTCGATGTGGAGGCGGTGCAGGCCCACCCCGAGCTGGGCCTGGGCCTGCGCAGCATGCGCGAACGCCTGGTCTCGATCGGCGGCCGGCTGGAGCTGCACGCCAGCCTGGGCCATGGCACCCAGCTGGAAGCCCGCGTGCCGGCGGCGGCCCTGGCTAAACTGGCCCATCCATGAGCAGCCCGCCCCTCATCCACATCATGCTGGTCGACGATCACCCGATGGTGCGCGAGGGCCTGGTGGCGCGCCTGCAGTCGGTGCCGCAGTTCCGTGTGGTGGGCGAAGCCGGTTCGGCCGAGCAGGCGGTGCAGGTGCTGGGGCAATGCCGGCCCGATGTGCTGCTGATGGACGTGGGGCTCAAGGGCACGAATGGCATCGCCCTGGCCGAGCAGCTGGGCCAGAGCCACCCGGGCCTGCGCGTGCTGATGTTCAGCATGTATGACAACCCCGAGTATGTGCAACGCGCCCTGCAGGCGGGTGCGCGCGGCTATGTGCTGAAGGATGCGCCGGCCAGCGAGATCGTTGCCGCCATCGAGGCGGTGGCGGCCGGTGGCACCTATCTCAGCACCGGCATCTCGCAGCGCCTGTTCCGCGCGCAGCAGCCGCGCCCCATGCTCTCGCCGCGCGAGAGCGAGATCCTCTCGGCGCTGGGCCGCGGCGAGTCCAGCAAGCAGATCGCGCGCAGCCTGGACCTGAGCGTGCGCACCGTCGAGGCGCATCGCCAGAGCATCAAGCGCAAGCTGGGGCTGGACGGCCAAGCCGAGCTGATCAAGTACGCGGTGGAACACTCGAAAACCACGGGTTGACCCTTAGGTGGTCCCACGCGGGGGCCACGCGTAGCTTGACCGATGCGCCGTCGCGGTGCATTTCGCACACTGATGGGGAGGCGGCATCCGGATGCTCATGGGCCGCCCCCAACAGGAGACTCCCATCATGATCTCGAAGCTGCGTAGCCACCTCGCCTGGGCGGGTGTGGCGATTGTCGGAGCGCTCTCGCTCGCCTATGTGGCCCTGGCCCGCGGCGAGGCGGTCAGTGCCCTCTGGGTGGTGGTGGCCGCGGTGTGCGTCTACCTGATCGCCTACCGCTACTACAGCCTCTTCCTCGCCACCAAGGTGCTGGGCTTGGACGCACAGCGCCAGACCCCCGCTTGGCGCCACAACGACGGCCTGGACTATGTGCCCACGCACAAATACGTGCTCTACGGCCACCACTTCGCCGCGATTGCCGGCGCCGGCCCGCTGGTGGGCCCGGTGCTGGCCGCGCAGATGGGCTATCTGCCGGGTCTGCTGTGGCTGCTGGCCGGCGTGGTGTTCGCCGGCGCGGTGCAGGACTTCATCGTGCTCTTCATCTCCACGCGCCGCGACGGCCGCTCGCTGGGCGACCTGATCAAGCAGGAGATGGGCACCGTGCCGGGCCTGATCGCCCTGTTCGGCGCCTTCATGATCATGATCATCATCCTGGCGGTGCTGGCCCTGATCGTGGTGAAGGCCCTGGCCGATTCGCCCTGGGGCACCTTCACCGTGGCCGCCACCATCCCGGTGGCGCTGTTCATGGGTGTCTACCTGCGCTACATCCGCCCGGGCCGCATCGGCGAGGTCTCCATCATCGGCTTCGTGCTGCTGATGCTGTCCATCATCGGCGGCCAATGGGTGCATGAGAGTGCCACGCTGGCACCACTCTTCACCTATGACGCCAAGGCCCTGACCTGGATGCTGATCGGCTACGGCTTCGTGGCCGCCTCGATCCCGGTGTGGCTGCTGCTGGCGCCGCGCGACTACCTCAGCACCTTCCTGAAGATCGGCACCATCGTGGCGCTGGCGATCGGCATCGTGATCGTGGCGCCGCCGCTGCAGATGCCGGCCTTCACCCAGTTCGCGGCGGGCAACGGCCCGGTCTGGTCGGGCAATCTCTTCCCCTTCCTCTTCATCACCATCGCCTGCGGCGCGGTGTCGGGCTTCCATGCGCTGATCTCCTCGGGCACCACGCCCAAGATGCTGGAGAACGAGACGCACGCCCGCTTCATCGGCTATGGCGGCATGCTGGCCGAGTCCTTCGTCGCGGTGATGGCCCTGGTGGCGGCCTCCTGCATCCAGCCGGGCGTCTACTTCGCGATGAACAGCCCGGCCGCCCTGGTGGGCAGCAATGTCGACGCGGTGGCGCAGACGCTCTCGACCTGGGGCTTCGTGGTCACGCCCGAGATGCTCACCCAGACCGCCGCCGATGTGGGCGAGAAGACCATCCTGGCGCGCGCCGGCGGTGCGCCCACGCTGGCGGTGGGCATGGCCCATATCCTGCACCAGGTGGTGGGCGGCAAGGCCATGATGGCCTTCTGGTACCACTTCGCCATCCTGTTCGAGGCGCTCTTCATCCTCACCGCGGTGGACGCCGGCACGCGCGCCGGACGCTTCATGCTGCAGGACCTGCTGGGCAGTTTCGTGCCCGCGCTCAAGCGCACCGATTCGCTGCCCGCCAACCTGATCGCCACCGGCCTGTGCGTGGCCGCCTGGGGCTACTTCCTCTACCAGGGCGTGGTCGATCCGCTGGGCGGCATCAACACCCTGTGGCCGCTGTTCGGCATCTCCAACCAGATGCTGGCCGCCGTCGCGCTGATGCTGGGCACGGTGGTGCTGTTCAAGATGAAGAAGGACCGCTACGCCTGGGTGACGGCGCTGCCGGCCGCCTGGCTGCTGGTGTGCACGCTCACCGCCGGCTGGCTGAAGATGTTCTCGGCCGACCCCAAGGTGGGCTTCCTGGCCCATGCCGACAAGTACGCGGGCGCGGTGGCCGAGGGCAAGCTGCTGGCGCCGGCCAAGTCGCTGGCGGCGATGGAACGCGTGGTCTTCAACGACCGCCTCGACGCCGTGCTGTGCGGGCTCTTCATCTTCGTGGTGCTGAGCGTGCTGGTCTACAGCATCAAGTCCATCCTGGCCGCGCGCGCCGAGCGCCGCCCGACGGTGCAGGAAGCGGCCTTCGTACCTTTTGCCGCTGCGGCGGGAGCCGGCGGTGATTGAGGTCGTTGAGGCGGCCGGCCGCGCGGGCCGCTACTTCGCGCAAAGCCTGCGCCTGATGGTGGGCCAGCCGGACTACGGCGCCTACGTGGCCCATATGAAGGCCACCCACCCGGAGCAGGCGCCGATGAGCTACGAGGCCTTCTTCCGCGAACGCCAGGACGCCCGCTACGGCGTCGGCACGGGCCGCATGAGCCGTTGCTGCTGAGCCGCCCGGCTCAGGACAGCGGCCGGTGCCGCGCCAGGGGCGGGTTCTTGGCAAAGTAGCGCGCGATGCCGGTGGCCAGGGCCTGCACCAGCTTGGCCTGGTAGTCGGGATCGCGCAGCCGGCTTTCCTCGTCCGGGTTGGAGATGAAGGCCGTCTCCACCAGGATGGAGGGCATGTCGGGCGCCTTCAGCACCGCAAAGCCGGCCTGCTCGACCTGGCGCTTGTGCAGATTGCCGACACGGCCGATCTGGCCCAGCACCTCGGAGCCGAGCTTGAGGCTGTCCTTGATCTGCGCCGTGGTGCTCATGTCCAGCAGGGTGCGCAGCACGGTGGCATCCTTCACCGCCAGGTTGTTGACGCCGCCCACCAGGTCGGCGGCATTCTCGCGGTCGGCCATCCAGCGCGCCGCCGAACTGCTGGCGCCATTGGTGCTGAGCACGAACACCGAGGCGCCCTTGGCCTGCGGCGTGAAGAAGGCATCGGCGTGGATGGAGACGAACAGGTCGGCATTCACGCGCCGCGCCTTGCGCACGCGCTCGTGCAGAGGCACGAAGAAATCGGCATCGCGCGTCATCATCACGCGGATATTGGGGTTGGCGTTGAGGCGCTCGCGCAGCTGCAGGCCGATCGTCAGCACCACGTCCTTTTCCTTCAGGCCCGAGGGGCCGACGGCGCCGGGGTCCTCGCCGCCATGGCCGGGGTCCAGCGCGATCACGATCAGGCGGTCGATCTTCTGCTGCGCGCCGACGATGGGCGCCGGCGCTGGCGCCGGTGCCGGGGTCTGCAGCTCGGCCGCGCTGGCGGGCGCCGATGCCGCGGGCGGGGCCACCAGCGGCGCCGAGGCCGGCGGCCTGGGCAGCTCGGGCCGGTCGATGCGGCCGATCAGCTCGCCCAGCGCATCCTGCACCGACTGCGCCGCCGCCTTCTCCGCGTTTTCCTTCTCGCGTATCAGCGCCAGCAGCGGGTCGCGCTCCTGCAGCGGGTAGAGGTCGAACACCAGGCGGTGCTTGTAGGCCGCCACCGGCGCGATCGAGAACAGCTGCGGCGCCACGCCCTGCTTGAGGTCCAGCACGATGCGCACCACGCGCGGCTGGTTCTGGCCCACGCGCACACCGGCGATGTAGGGGTCGTCGGCCTTCACCTTGCCCAGCAGCTCGCGCAGGCCGGGGCTGAGCTCCAGACCGTCGATGTCGATCACCAGCCGGTCCGGGTTGGCGGCCAGGAAATGCTTGGCGGCGAGCGGCTTGTCGGACTCCAGCGTGACGCGCGTGTAGTCGGCCGCCGGCCAGACGCGCACCGCCACGATGTTGGCGCTGCCCGGCGAACTCGCGGCGCGCAGCTGCGGGGCCTGCAGCAGCAGCGCCAGGCTGCCCATGGCGCGCAGGGCGTGGCGGCGGCTCATGCGCTCAGCCCTTTCAGCCCGTCCAGCAAGACCTGACCCTCGGGCGTGCAGGCCTCGACGCGCACGCGGCGGCTCTGGTCGTCCTGCGCCTCGAGGTGGATCGCCAGCGTGGGCGCGGGCAGCATGCCGGCCGCCTTCTCGGGCCATTCGCTCAGCTTCAGGCCGGGCGCGGTGAAGATCTCGCGGAAGCCCGCGTCCTCCCACTCGCGCGGATCGTTGAAGCGGTAGAAATCGAAATGGCTGACCTCGCCGGCCGGCAGCTGGTAGCTCTCCAGCACCGCATAGCTGGGGCTCTTGATGCGGCCCGTCACGCCGAGCGCGCGCAGGAGATGGCGCACCAGGCTGGTCTTGCCGGCGCCCAGGGTGCCATGCAGCTCGATGCTGGCATGCATCGGGCCAGGAGCATGGGTCAAGGCCTGCGCGAGGGCTTGCGCAAAGCGCTCGCAGGCCGACTCGTCGGGCCAGTGGAACAGGCGGGTTTCTAGAATGGCCAAATGCAGCACGCTCCGCGAACTGAAGAAAAACAAACCGAGATCGATGCCCAGGCGTTGATGGCGCAACTGCAGGCCTGGGCGCTTGAGCTGGGATTCTCACAGATTGGCGTGGCCGATATCGACCTCAGCAGCGCCGAGCCCGGCTTGCTGGCCTGGCTGGCGGCGGGCTTTCACGGCAGCATGCATTACATGGCCAGCCATGGCCTCAAGCGCGCCCGGCCGGCCGAGCTGGTGCCGGGCACGGTGCGCGTGCTGACCGCGCGCATGGACTATCTGCCCCAGCGGCTGCCGGGTGACTGGCAGGCGATCGAATGGCAGCGCCTGGCCGAGCCGCTGGCCGCCCAGGTCTCGCTCTATGCCCGCGGCCGCGACTATCACAAGGTGCTGCGCCAGCGCCTGCAGCAGCTCGCCAGCCGGCTGGAGGCGCTGGTGGGGCCGCTGGGCTACCGCGTCTTCACCGATTCGGCCCCGGTGCTGGAGGTGGAGCTGGCCAGCCGCTCCGGCATCGGCTGGCGCGGCAAGCACAGCCTGACCCTGCACCGCGAGGCCGGCTCGATGTTCTTCCTGGGCGAGATCATGGTGGACCTGCCGCTGCCGCTGAGCGAGGCGGTCAGCGGCCATTGCGGGCAATGCACGGCCTGCATCGACGTCTGCCCGACCCGCGCCATCGTCGCGCCCTACCAGGTGGATGCGCGGCGCTGCATCTCCTACCTGACGATCGAGTCGGACGAGCCGATCCCGCTGGAGCTGCGGCCGCTGCTGGGCAACCGCATCTATGGCTGCGACGACTGCCAGCTCGTCTGCCCCTGGAACAAGTTCGCGCAGCGCCACGCCTTGGCGGATTTCGACACCCGCGGCCCCTTCGAGGCGCCCACCCTGCTGCAGCTGTGGGGCTGGAGCGAAGCCGAGTTCCTGCGCCTCACCGAGGGCTCGGCGATACGCCGCATCGGCCACGCGCGCTGGCAGCGCAACCTGGCGGTGGCGATGGGCAATGCGCTCAGGCGAAAGGACCTGGCCACGGCGGATGAGGCCGCGCTGCGCGCCGCGCTGCAGAAGCGACTGCCGCAGGCCGGCGAGCTGCTGGCCGAGCACATCGCCTGGGCGCTGGCTCAGTAGCGCAAGAGCATCAGCCACATCGGCACGGTCAGCATGCCCAGCAGGGTGGAGACCGTCACCAGCCCGGCGACGAAGGAGGCGTGGCCGCCCATGCGCGCCGCCAGCACATAGGCGCTGGACGCGGTGGGCAGGGCGGCAAAGGCCACCAGGATGCTGCGCTGGCCCGGCGCCAACGCCAGCGCCCAGGCGAAGGCAAAGGCCAGCAGGGGCAGGGCGGCGTGGCGTATCGCCAGCAGCGCGGCGGCCAGCTTGGGCGAGTCCTTCAAGGCGCCCAGGCGCAGGCCGGCGCCCACCGCCATCAGGCCCAGCGGCAGGGCGGCCAGGCCGATCTTCTGCAGGCTGATGGCAGCCGCCTCGGGCAGGCGCAGGCCCAGCAGATTGGCCAGCAGGCCGGCGACGGTGGCGAGGATGAGCGGGTTGCGCCCCAGTTCGCGCAAATAGCCGTGCCCGCCATGGCGCGCCAGCGGCCAGACCGCGGCCACATTGGCCAGCGGCACGCAGATGGCGATCAGCAGCGCCACCCAGGCCACGCCCTGCGCGCCTTGCAGGCGCTCGGCCAGGGCCAGCGCGATGAAGCTGTTGAAGCGAAAGCCCACCTGGGCGCCCGAGGCATGGGTCTGCGCATCCACCCCGGGCCACAGGCGTAGCGCATAGGCCAAGAGCACGCCGCTGCCCACAACGCCCAAGCCGCCCAGGGCCAGGTGCAGGGTGGCGGCCGGCTGCAGCACGCTGCGCGAGATCGAGTTGAACAGCAGCACCGGGAACAGCAGGTAGTACACCAGCTTCTCGGCCGCCTCCCAGACCGGGCGATCCAGGCTGGTGGCGCGGCACAGGGCAAAGCCCGTCAGGATCAGCAGAAAGTCAGGCAGCAGCAACAGCAGGTCCGTCATGCGCCCAGTGTGCCTGCGGGCCGGGCGCGCCCCATGCGTGAGGCTACGTAATTCCGCTAGCATGGCTTGCGACCGGGCCGCCTAGCATCGCGGCAGGAGACATCCACCAAGACTACGATAAGGAAAACCTCACGATGAAGCGCCGTCATTGCCTACAAGCCAGCGTGGCCCTGGCCGCCAGCACCCTGCTGACCCCGACCCTTTCGCATGCGCAGGGCTATCCCAACAAGCCGATCCGGCTGGTGGTGCCTTTTGCACCCGGCGGCACCACCGACATCGTGGCCCGCGTGGTGGCCGAGAAGCTGCACCTGGCGCTGGGCCAGACCGTGGTGGTGGAGAACAAGGCCGGCGGCGGCGGCAAGGTGGGTGCCAACGAAACCGCCAAGGCCGCGCCGGACGGCTATTCCCTGGGCATGGCGACGGTCTCGACCACCGCGGCCAACCCCGCCATCGACCCCAAGATTCCCTACAACCCGCTCACCGACTTCACCCCCATCACCAATGTGGCGGCCACGCCCAATGTGATCGCGGTGCACCCGAGCTTCCCGGCGCGCGACTACAAGGGCTTTGTCGCCGAGCTCAAGAAGAACCCGGGCAAGTACAGCTTCGCCAGCTCCGGCACCGGCGGCATCGGCCATCTGCAGATGGAGCTTTACAAGAACCTGGCGGGCGTGTTCGTGCTGCACATCCCCTACCGCGGCGCCGGCCCGGCGCTGAACGACACGGTGGCTGGCCAGGTGCCGATGATTTTCGACAACCTGCCCTCGGCGCTGCCCTTCATCAAGGACGGGCGCCTGATCCCCATCGTGGTGGCGGCGCCGCAGCGCCTGACGCAGCTGCCCAATGTGCCCACCTTCAAGGAGGTCGGGCTGGATCCGGTCAACCGCATGGCGTACTACGGCATCTACGGGCCCAAGGGCTTGTCCAAGGAGGTGGTGGACAAGGTCTACGGCGCGGTCAAGAAGACGCTGGAGCTGCCGGATGTGAAGAAGCGCATCGAGGACACCGGCTCGCTGATCGTGGCCAACACGCCCGAGCAGTTCGGCGCCCAGATCAGGGCCGAGTACGAGGTCTACAAGAAGGTCGTCGAGTCGCAGAAGTTGAAGCTTGACTGACGCACGCGAGCGCAGCCGGCAGGGCATAGACGCTTTTGTCGAAGCCCTCTGGATCGAGGACGGGCTGGCGCGCAACACCCTGGAGGCCTACAAGCGCGATCTGCTGCTGCTGGCCGACTGGCTGGCGCGCGAGCCCGGCCGCGCGCTGGACGAGGCCCGCGAGCTGGACCTGCTGGGCTATGCCAGCGCGCGCCACGAGGCCAGCCGCGCCACCAGCGCGAACCGGCGGCTCTCGGTGTTCAAGCGCTATTTCCGCTGGGCGCTGCGCGAACAGCGCTGCACGCAAGACCCGACCCTGCGCCTGCAGAACGCCCGCCAGCCGCTGCGCGTGCCCAAGACGCTTGGCGAGGGCCAGATCGAGGCCCTGCTGTCGGCGCCGAACGTCGGCGAGCCGCTGGGCCTGCGTGACCGCGCCATGCTGGAGCTGATGTATGCCAGCGGCCTGCGCGTGAGCGAGCTGGTGACCCTCAAGAGCGTGCATGTGGGCATGAAGGAGGCGGCGCTGCGCATCACCGGCAAGGGCAGCAAGGAGCGCCTCGTGCCCTTTGGCGAGGAGGCCCATGGCTGGCTGCTGCGCTATCTGCAGGAGGCGCGCGCCGAGCTGCTGCAGGGGCGGCGCAGCGAGGCGCTTTTCGTGACCGTGCAGGGCGAGGGCATGAGCCGGCAGATGTTCTGGAAACTGGTGAAGAAATACGCCGTCGAGGCCGGAATCCTGGCGCCGATCTCGCCGCATACCCTGCGCCACGCCTTCGCCACCCATCTGCTCAACCACGGCGCCGATCTGCGTGCGGTGCAGCTGCTGCTGGGGCACGCCGACCTTTCCACCACCCAGATCTACACCCATGTGGCGCGCGAGCGGCTCAAAAGCCTGCATGCGGCGCACCATCCCAGAGGCTAGTTAGCGCACGGGGAGCGCCGAGGGCGGCTTGATCTCCTCCAGGCAGATCATCGAGCGCACATCGGCCACGCCCTCCAGCTGCATCAGCTTGTCGGTGAGGAATTGCGAGAGCGCCTTGAGATCGCTGGCCACCACCTTGAGCAGGTAGTCGCAATCGCCCGAGACGGTGTGGCACTCCAGAATCTGCGGGAAGTCGCGCAGCAAGGCCTCCAGCTCGCGCACCCGCGCAAAGGCCTGGGCCTCGATGTTGAGGCTGACGAAGGCGGTCACCCCCAGGCCCAGGCTGGCTGGCGCCACCAGGGCGCGGTAGCCCTGCAGCACGCCGCGCTCCTCCAGCGCGCGCACGCGACGAAAGCATTGCGGCGGCGAGAGACGGATCTGCGCCGCCAGGTCCACATTCGAGATGCGGCCATCGCGCTGCAGGATCTCGAGGATCTTGCTGTCGATGGCGTCCAGGGTGGGCGGGGCAGGGGTGGCGGCTGGCATAGAAGCGCAGTCTAAGGGCTGACCCTGAGGGACAATCCCGCGATGGACCATAGCTTTCTCTCCGCCTTCATCCTGCTGCTGCTGGTCTTGGACCCGCTGGGCAGCCTGCCCATCTTCATTTCCATCATGCGCGAGGTGCCCAAGCCGCGCCGCACCCGCATGGCCGCGCGCGAGGTGGGCATTGCCTTCGCGGTGCTGTTCGCCTTCATGTTCCTGGGCGGCAGCTTTCTGCAAGTGATGCATCTCTCCGAGCGTTCGCTGGAGGTGGCCGGCGGGGTGATCCTGCTCATCATCGCGATCCGCATGATCTTCGGCAGCGCCGGCGAGTCGGCCTATGGCATCGAGCCCGGCCGCGAACCCTTCATCTTCCCCCTCGCCGTGCCCCTGCTGGCCGGCCCCTCGGCGATGGCCACGGTGCTGCTGCTGGCCTCGCGCCAGCCCGAGCGCATTTTCGACTGGATCGGCGCGCTCACCGCCGCCATGCTGGTCTCGGGCCTGACCCTGCTGCTGGCCGACCGCATCCGCAAGATCCTGGGCGACTCGGTGGTCTCGGCGATCGAGAAGCTGATGGGCCTGGTGCTGACCGCGATTGCGGTGGAAATGGTGCTGGCCGGGCTGAAGCGCTATTTCATCGGTGGCCTGTGACTGGCCTAAATTTCACGATACGAAACAGCGTTATCAGATCGCAAAATCTGGGCTTGCTGCGCTGCCGCAATTTTTCTCATTATGGTGAGTGTCGTTTCACAATCCGATATCAGCAAGACAAGCCATTGATTTTAAAGGGAAACTTTTTTAGTCTTATATAAGACACAAGTCTTCCACGAAAACTGGCAAAGGCCTAATCTAGGACCCATCGAATCCTTTGTTTTTCACCTCACAGCAGGAGCTTTCCATGACGACACTCACCCGTGACCAGCAAATCGCCGCCCTCGAGAAGGATTGGGCCGAGAACCCCCGTTGGAAGGGCATCAAGCGCGGCTACACCGCTGCCGATGTGGTGCGTCTGCGTGGCTCGCTGGCCATCGAGCACACCCTGGCCAAGCGCGGCGCCGAGAAGCTCTGGGGCCTGGTGAACACCGAGCCCTTCGTCAACTCGCTGGGCGCGCTGACCGGCAACCAGGCCATGCAGCAGGTCAAGGCCGGCCTGAAGGCCATCTATCTGTCGGGCTGGCAAGTCGCCGGCGACGCCAACAGCAATGGCGAGATGTACCCCGACCAGTCGCTGTACTCGGTGGACTCGGTGCCCAAGGTCGTGAAGAAGATCAACGCCACCTTCAAGCGCGCCGACGAGATCCAGTGGAGCGAAGGCAAGAACGACATCGACTACTTCGCCCCCATCGTGGCCGATGCCGAAGCCGGTTTCGGCGGCGTGCTGAACGCCTTCGAGTTGATGAAGTCGATGATCGAAGCCGGCGCCGCTGGCGTGCACTTCGAAGACCAACTGGCCGCCGCCAAGAAGTGCGGCCACATGGGTGGCAAGGTGCTGGTGCCGACCCGCGAGGCCGTGGCCAAGCTGGTGGCGGCGCGTCTGGCGGCCGACGTGATGGGCACGCCCACCGTGCTGCTGGCCCGTACCGATGCCGAAGCCGGCGATCTGGTCACCACCGACGTGGACGACAACGACAAGCCCTTCTGCACCGGCGAGCGCACCGTCGAAGGCTTCTTCCGCACCCGCAACGGTCTGGACCAGGCGATCAGCCGCGGCCTGGCCTATGCCCCCTACGCCGACATGATCTGGTGCGAGACCGGCAAGCCCGACCTGGCCTTCGCCAAGGCTTTCGCTGACGCCATCCACGCCAAGTTCCCCGGCAAGCTGCTGGCCTACAACTGCTCGCCTTCCTTCAACTGGAAGAAGAACCTGGACGATGCCACCATCGCCAAGTTCCAGCGCGAGCTGGGTGCGATGGGCTACAAGTTCCAGTTCATCACCCTGGCCGGCTTCCACAGCCTGAACTACTCGATGTTCAACCTGGCCTACGGCTACGCACGCAACAATATGAGCGCCTTCGTGGAGCTGCAAGAAGCCGAGTTCGCAGCTGCCGAGCGTGGCTTCACCGCCGTGAAGCACCAGCGCGAAGTGGGCACGGGTTACTTCGACGCCGTCACCACCACCATCGAAGCCGATGCCTCCACCGCGGCGCTGAAGGGTTCGACCGAAGACGAACAGTTCTTCGACAAGAAGCACGGCTGATCGCGATCGCGTTCAGCAGCCGGCCCGAACTCAAAAGGTTCGGGCCTTTTTCATGCCTGTGCCTGTCTCTACATGGAGGCGCGCAGCAGCGCCGCGTACTCCTCGCGCGTGGCCACGCGCGGATTGGTCTTGTGGCAATGGTCCTTCATGGCGCCGTCGATGACGCGCTCGAAGAGGTCATCTGTCACGCCCAATGCCGCCAGCCCGCTCGCCAGACCCAGACGTGCGTTCATGTCCCGCAGGGCCTCGGCCATCGCCTCGCCGGCAGGATCGCAGCGCGCGATGCCCATCGCCTGCGCCATGCGTGGCAGGCGCGCATCCTGCTGCAGGCTCTCATGCTGGGCGTTGAAGCGCACCACCGCCGGCAGGAACATCGCGTTCAGCGTGCCATGGTGCAGGCGCGGGTTCACGCCGCCCAGCGAATGGCTCAGCGAATGCACCGCACCCAGGCCCTTCTGGAAGGCCATCGCGCCTTGCATGCTGGCGCTCATCATCTGCAGGCGCGCATCGCGGTCGCTGCCGTCGCGGGTGGCGCGCTCGATCGCGGCCCAGCCGCGCCGCAGGCCTTCCAGCGCGATGCCGTCGGCGGGCGGGTTGAAGGCCGCGGACATGAAGGTCTCCATGCAATGCGCAATCGCGTCCATGCCGGTGGCGGCCGTCAGCAGCGGCGGCAGGCCCAGGGTCAGCTCGGGATCGCAGATCGCCGACTTGGGCAGCAGCTCCCAGTTGTGGAAGCCCAGCTTGCGCCCATCGTCCACGATGACGATGGCGCCGCGCGCCACCTCGCTGCCGGTGCCAGCGGTGGTGGGCATCGCGATCAGCGGCAGCACCGCCTTGGTGATCAGCCCGCTGCCGCCCTCGATGGTGGCGTAGCGCGTGAGCGGCCCCTCGTGGGTGGCGGCGATCGCCACGCCCTTGGCCAGGTCCATGGCCGAGCCGCCGCCGATGGCGATCAGGCCGTCGCAGCCGCCCTCGCGCCAGGCCTGCACACCCAGGCGCACCGCCGCTTCGGTGGGGTTGGCGGGGGTGCCGTCGAACACGGGCAGGGCAGGGCCCTGCCAGCCCGACAGCGCCAGCTCCAGCACGCCGGCCGCGCGCACGCCGGCATCGGTGATCACCAGCGGCCGGCGCATGCCGATGCGCGCGCATTCGGCGCCCAGCAACTCGCGCGCGCCATGTGCGAGGTGGATATGGGTGAGGTACTGGATCAGGGCCATGCTGATGTTCCTTCCTAGTCTGCGAAAATCCGCCATCGTTGGATTGGCCGAGCCTAAGCCCTGGAGTTCTTGTTGAGTAGCACCTTGTTGACACCGCGCATGGCGGGTGTGCTGACGCGCATCCACCGCGCCAACCGCCCGGCCTTTCATTCCCTCACGCCCAAGCAGGCCCGCATCGGCTACCTGATGGGGGCCGAGATCCTGGACCTGCCGCGCGCGCCGCTGCCCCGCGTGGAGAACCTCAGCGTACCGGGCGCCGAGGGGCCGCTGGCCGCGCGCCTGTATGCGCCCAAGACCGCCGAGGAAGCCAGGCTGCCGGTGCTGCTCTATCTGCACGGCGGCGGCTTCACCATCGGCAGCCTGGAAACGCACGACTCGCTGTGCCGGCAGCTCGCGCTGCGCAGCGGCGCGGCGGTGCTGTCGCTGGACTACCGGCTCGCGCCGGAGCACAAGTTCCCCGCCGCGGTGGACGATGCCTGGGCGGTGATGCGCTGGTTGCCGGGTGCGGCCGCGGCCCTGGGGCTGGACGGCAGCCGCATCGCCGTGGGCGGCGACAGCGCCGGCGGCACGCTGGCAGCGGTGTGCGCGCTGCACGCGCGCGATCTAGGGCAAGACCTGGCCCTGCAGCTGCTGATCACCCCCGGCACCTGCGCCCATGCCGACACGCCCTCGCACAAGCTGTTCGCCAACGGTTTTTTGCTCGACGCGGCGGCGATCGCCTGGTTCTTCGACCATTACATCGAGCACCATCACAAGCGCGACTGGCGCTTCGCGCCCATGGAGGCGCCCGACCACAGCGGCCTGGCCCCGGCCTGTGTGATCCTGGCCGAATGCGATCCGCTGGTGGACGAGGGTGTCGCCTACGCCGACCTGCTGCGCGCCAATGGTGGTGCGGTGCAGCTGGAGCTGTACCGCGGCGTGACCCATGATTTCATCAAGATGGGCCGCAGCATTCCCGAGGCCCTGCTGGCGCTGGACGCCTGCGCCCTGGCGCTGAAGGAGGCGCTTTTCAAGCCATGAACCGCAGCAACTTCCGTTTCTTCGAGCGCCTGCGCGTGCGCTGGGCCGAGATCGACGCCCAGCAAATCGTCTTCAACGGCCATTACCTGACCTACTTCGACACCGCCGTGGGCGGCTACTGGCGCGCCCTGGCGCTGCCCTATGCCGAAACCATGCAGTCGCTGGGCGGCGACCTGTTCGTGCGCAAGGCGACGCTGGAATACCTGGGCTCGGCGCGCTACGACGATCAGCTCGAGATCGGCGTGCGTTGCGAGCGCGTCGGCAACAGTTCCATGCTGGTGCAATGCGCGGTGTTCCGCGCCGACGAACTGCTGGTGCATGGCGAGCTGATCTATGTGTTTGCCGATGCGCAGACCCAGACCCCCAAGCCGGTGCCCGAGACCCTGCGCCAGGCGCTCACCGGCTTCGAGGCCGGCGCGGCCATGGTCGAGGTGCATGTCGGCGCCTGGTCGGAGCTGGGCACCGACGCCAGCCAGATCCGCCAGGCGGTGTTCGTCGACGAACAGAAGATCCCGGCCGAGATGGAATGGGACGCCGGTGACGCCAGCTGCCTGCATGCGGTGGCCTACAACCGCCTCGGCAAGGCCCTGGCCACGGGCCGGCTGCTGGAGCATGTGCCGGGCGTGGCCAAGATCGGCCGCATGGCGGTGCTGCGGCCGATGCGCGGCGGCCAGGTCGGGCGCCAGGTGCTGGAAGCGCTGATGGCGGCCGGCCGCGAGCGCGGCTACCGCGAGGTGCTGCTGCACGCGCAGCTCAGCGCCGCCGGTTTCTACACCCGTGCCGGCTTTGTGCAGCGCGGCCCGGTGTTCGAGGAGGCCGGCATCGGCCATGTGGAGATGGTCAGGGCGCTGTGAGCGCCAGCAGGGGGAAAAAGCGCTCGACATGGCGCTCGCCCTCGATGCAGGGCGCGAGTGCCGCCGCCATCGCCCGCTCGGCCAGGGCCAGCTCTTGCGCCGAGGCGCCCTGGTAGATCTCCATCCAGGTCAGCAGCTCGGCCGCCTTCACATCATCAGCGTCGCGCTGCAGCAGGCGCAGCTGGACGCCGGCCGGCAGTTCGTGGCGCTGTGCCGCGATGCGCTCGCTTGCCACGGCGGCCTGCGCCGCCCGCAGCTTGTAGTAGACGTAGAGCTCGCTGCTGCTCATTGCGGCTCACTGGGGCTCGCGCAGCTCGTAGGGCAGGGGGCGCACCTCCAGCAGGGCCCCGTCGGCGGCGCCCAGGTGCAGGCTGCCGCCCTCCAGGGCCGCGATCTTGGTTTCGGCCAGCAACAGGGCGCGGCCGTCGCGCTCGGCCACCGCCGCCACCAGGCCCGCGGGCTGGCCCGGATCTTCGCTGTGGAAGATTTCCTGGCCGACCTGCGCCGGCGCGGCGGTTTCGAACAGAAAGGTGCGGCGCTTCAGGGTGCCGCGGTACTGGCTGCGTGCCACCACCTCCTGGCCGGGGTAGCAGCCCTTCTGGAAGTTCACCCCGCCCAGCAGTTCGAGATTCAGCATCTGCGGCACGAATTGCTCCACCGTGGCGGCTTGCACCCAGGCCAGCCCGCTTTGCACGTCCAGCCACTGCCAGTCGGCGGCGCTCAGCGCCGGCAGCGCGGGCGCCGGCGCCGTGGCGGGCAGGGCCAGCAGATAGCGCGCCTGGCCGGCCGCCTGACCAGCCGCATTCGGCAGCCGCAAGACCTGACCCTCGTTGAAAGCTGCCAGGTCCCAGGTCTGGGCCGGCGCCACCGCGCCCAGCCAGGCGCTGGCCGGCGCGCCCGCCAGGCCCCAGAGCTGGAACTCGGCCGTGGCATCGCTGAGCTTGCACTTGGCGCGCATCACGAACATGCTCAAACGCTTGAGCGTCGGCGCCAGCAGCTCCACCGGCAGCACCAGCAAGAGCTCCTCGGGCCCGCTCTTCCATCCGACCAGGGTGGCCAGCAGGCGGCCCTTGGCGGAGCAGTAGCCGGCCAGGCGGGCCTGGCCGTCGCCCAGCAGGGCGAAGTCCTGGGTCAGCTGGCTGTGCAGGAACTTGGCGGCCTCGGCGCCGGCCGCGCGGATCACGCCGAATTGGGTCAGCCGCAGCGCGGCGCCGGAGAGGGGGGCGATGGTTTCTTGGCTCATGGGGGGCGATTATCATCAGCGCCCGCCAACACCGCCGCCATCACTGCCGCATCCAGGGCGGCTTGCAAGGACATTTCGAGACCATGAAGACATTGGGCAAGGCCCTGCTGACCCTTTCCTTGTTGGCGCTGCTGGCCCTGGGCGCGGCTGCGGGCGGCGCCTGGTGGTGGCTGCAACGGCCGATGACGCTGGCGGCGGCCTCGGTCGAGCTCTCGATCGAGGCCGGCAGCTCGCCGCGCGAGGTGGCCCAGGCCTGGGTGGCGGCCGGGGTGCAGGAGGATGCGAGAGTGCTGTACCAATGGTTCCGCTGGTCGGGCCAGGCCAAGCAGATACGCGCCGGCAGCTACGAGATCCACCAAGGCGCCACGCCGCGCGAACTGCTCGCCAAGATGGTGCGCGGCGACGAGGTGCTCGAGCAGGTGCGCCTCATCGAGGGCTGGACCTTCCGCCAATGGCGCGCCGCGCTGGCCGCCGCGCCGGCGCTCAAGCACCAGACCGCCGAACTCAGCGAGGCCGACATCATGGCCGCCCTGGGTGCGCCGGGCCAGCACCCGGAAGGGCGCTTCTTTCCCGACACCTATGCCTACAGCCGCGGCGTCAGCGACCTCACCGTGCTCAGGCGGGCCTACCGCACGATGGGCCGGAAGCTGGACGCGGCCTGGGCCGGCCGGGCCGAGAAGCTGCCGCTCAAGTCGCCCGACGAGGCGCTGATCCTGGCCTCCATCGTCGAGAAGGAGACCGGCGCCGCGGCCGACCGCGGCCTGGTGGCCGCGGTGTTCGTGAACCGCCTGCGCCTCGGCATGCCCTTGCAGACCGACCCCAGCGTGATCTATGGCCTGGGCGCGGCCTTCGACGGCAATCTGCGCAAGCGCGACCTGCTGGCCGACACGCCCTACAACAGCTACACCCGTGGCGGCCTGCCGCCCACCCCCATCGCCATGCCGGGCGCCGCCTCGCTGGCCGCGGCCCTGCACCCGGCGCCCTCGCGCGCGCTCTACTTCGTGGCGCGCGGCGATGGCAGCAGCGAATTCAGCGATGACCTGGCCGCGCATAATCGCGCCGTCAACAAATACCAGCGCGGCAAGTGAGCTTTCATCCCCGTTTCATCAGCATTGAAGGCATCGACGGTGCCGGCAAGTCCACCCATATCGCCGCCCTGACCGAACGCCTGGTCGCCGGCGGGGCCAAGGTCTTGAACACCCGCGAACCCGGCGGCACCGAGCTGGCCGAGCGCCTGCGCGAGCTGGTGTTGCACAGCGGCATGGACGGCCTGACCGAGGCGCTGCTGGTGTTTGCCGGCCGGCGTGACCATTTGCAGCGCGTCATCGAGCCGGCCCTGGCGGCCGGCCAGACGGTGCTGTGCGACCGCTTCACCGACGCCACCTTCGCCTACCAGGGCGCCGGCCGCGGCATGGACCTGCAGGTGCTGGCGACGCTGGAGCAATGGGTGCAGCAGGGCCCCGAGGGTCTTCTTCGTCAACCCGACCTGACGATCTGGTTCGACCTGCCGCCCGCCACTGCCGCGCAGCGCCGGGCCGCGGCGCGCGAGGCCGATCGCTTCGAGCAGCAGGACCTGGACTTCTTCGAGCGCGTGCGCGCCGGCTACGCGGCACGCGCCGCGGCCGCGCCGGCGCGCTTTGCCCGCATCGACGCCAGCGGCACGGTCGACGAGGTCGCGGCGCAATTGCGTGCCGTGATGGAGGCGCGGGGATGCTAGGCCCCGACGGCAAGCTGCCGCTGCCCTGGCTGGAGGCGCCGCTGGCGCAGGCGCTGGCGAACGCGCGCTCGCATGCGCTGCTGGTGCAGGGCCCGGCCGGCGTGGGCCAGTTCGACATGGCCCTGCTGCTGGCCCAGTCCTGGTTGTGCGAGGCGCCCGCCGCCGGCAAGCTGGCCTGTGGCCGCTGCGCCGCCTGCCACCTGTTCCTGGCCCATGCCCATCCTGACTTCATGGTGCTGCTGCCCGAGGCCTTGCGCGAGAGCCTGGGCTACGGCGCCGATGACGAGGAGGGCGGTGCCGAGGCCAAGACCGGTAAGGCCAGCAAGGCCAAGCCCAGCCGCGAGATCAAGATCGACGCGGTGCGCCAGATGCTGGGTTTCGCCCAGGTCACGGCGGCGCGCGGGCGCGCCAAGGTGGTGGTGGTCTATCCCGCCGAGGCGCTCAACACCGTGGCCGCAAACGCCTTGCTGAAGACCCTGGAAGAGCCGGCCGGCATGCTGCGCTTCGCGCTTGCCAGCAGTGCCCCCGAGGCCTTGCTGCCCACCATACGCAGCCGCTGCCAGCCGGTGCCGCTGGGCCTGCCGCCGCAGGAACTGGCGCAGGCCTGGCTGTCCGAGCAGGGCGTGGAGGCAGCCGAGGTGCTGCTGGCCGCCACCGGCGGCCGCCCGCAGGAGGCGCTGGCCTGGTATGCCGACGGCGTGCGCGCCCAGGCCTGGCTGGAGCTGCCGCGCCGCGTGGCGCGCGGCGAAAGCGCGGCGCTGAGCGACTGGCCGGTGCCGCGCGCCATCGCCGCGCTGCAGCGCCTCACCCACGACCTGCTGCGCGGCAGCCACGGTGCGCCGCCCAGCTATTTCCCGCCCACGGCCCTGCCCAAGCCGCGCGGCGCGGCCGGCCTGCATGCCTGGGGCCGGGCCTTGCAGGACGCGGCGCGGCATGCCGAGCACCCGCTCAACGCCGGGCTGCTGATGGAATCGCTGGTGGCGCAGGGGCAGCGCGCGATGCGCGTGGCGGCCTGAACGAGAAAAGCAGAGAAGCTCCCGCTTGTCGGTGCATTCGCGCGGATAGGCGGCCTTGACCTTCGCTACACTGCCGCTTATGAGTGAAATTCCAACCAAACCCCAGGCCGCTGCCCTGGCAGCCGTGCCGGCTGGCGGGGGTGCGCGCCCGAGCGTGGTGCAGTTGGTCTTCAAGGAAAAGGGCGCGCTCTATGCCGCCTACATTCCCATCTTCACCGACGGCGGCATCTTCGTGCCGACCACGCGCGACTACAAGCTGGGCGAGGACATCTATCTGCTGATGATGCTGCCCGAGGACCCGCAGCGTTACCCGGTGGCCGGCAAGATTGCCTGGATCACCCCGGCGAATGCCTCGGCCGGCCGCACCCAGGGCGTGGGCGTGCGCTTTCCGGGCGACGAGAAAACCCGCCTCATCAAGCTGAAGATCGAAGAGATGCTGGGCACCTCGATTTCCTCGGCCAAGGCGACGCAGACCATCTGACTCCTTTTGACATACGGCGCGCCGCCCGGCGCGGGCCCGTGTGAGGCTGCCATGTACATCGACTCCCATTGCCATCTGAGCTTTCCCGAGCTCAAGGCCAATCTGCCGCAGATCCTGGCCGAGATGCAGGCCGCGCGCGTGACGCAGGCGATCTGTATCTGCACCACCATGGAAGAGTTTCCCGAGGTGCGCGCGCTGGCCCATGCGCACCCGCAGCTCTTCGCCACCGTGGGCGTGCACCCGGACAACGAGGACGTGCACGAACCCAGCGTGGCCGAGTTGGTGGCGGGCGCGCAGGACCCCAGGGTGCTCGCCATCGGCGAGACCGGCCTGGACTACTACCGCCTGGGCGAGCGCACCCTGGCCGACATGGAATGGCAGCGCGAGCGCTTTCGCACCCATATCCGCGCCGCGCGCCAGGCCGCCAAGCCGATGGTGATCCACACGCGCAGCAGCGCCGCGCACACGCTGGAGATCCTGAAGGAGGAGGGCGGCGAGCAGGCCGGCGGGGTGTTCCATTGCTTCACCGAGAGCCTGGAAGTGGCCAAGGCGGCGGTGGACCTGGGCTTCTATATCTCGTTCTCTGGCATCCTGACCTTCAAGAACGCCGCCGACCTGCGCGCCGTGGCGCTGGCCCTGCCGCTTGACCATCTGCTGATCGAGACCGACAGCCCCTATCTCGCCCCCATGCCCCACCGACGCAAGACCAACAGCCCGGCCTATGTGCCCCATGTGGCGAAACATCTGGCGGCCGTGAAGGGTCTGGCGGTGGAAGCGGTGGCCGAGGCCTGCAGTGCCAACACCAGGCGCCTGTTCCGCCTGCCCGAGGCCTGAGATGGGCGCAAAGCGCCTGCGCGTCTGGGTGGGGCTGTGGCTGGGCCTGCTGCTGGCCATGCCCGCCCTGCTGCATGCGCAAGCAGCCGGCGCCCAGGCCGGCGACCCATTGACCGAGCAGTGGCTGGCGGCCGCGCAGCGCGACAACGCCGGCCTCATCATGACCCTGATGTTGCGCGGCACCGACCCCAATCTGCGCAATGCCGAGCGCCAGACCGCGCTGCATCTGGCGCTGCGCAACGAAGCCGACAAGACCGTCCAGACCCTGCTCAAGCATCCCGGCCTGGACGTCAACGCCATCAACCAGGCCGGCGAGACGCCGCTGATGCTGGCGGCCCTGAAGGCGCGGCTGGACTGGATGAAGGCCCTGGTGGCGCGCGGCGCGCTCGTCAACGAACCCGGCTGGACCGCCCTGCATTACGCCTGCAGCGGCCCCGATCGCGGCGCGGTGCGCTGGTTGCTGGAGCAGGGCGCCGAGATCGACGCGCGCTCGCCCAATGGCAGCACGCCGCTGATGATGGCGGCCGGCTACGGCGAGAGCAGCAGCGTCGAGGTGCTGCTGAAGGCCGGTGCCGATGCCGGCCTGCGCAATGAGCAGGGCATGGACGCGGCGGACTTCGCACGCCGCGCCGGACGCGATCGGGTGGCCGAGCAAATTGCCCTGGCGCGCAGACGTTGAATAAGGCTTGCGCCGCAGCACCGGCGTAGGAACTTGCCTGACAAGCGGTTTGGCCCTGGGCCGACTGACGGACGCCGCCGCCGCTCCCTACAGTTGCTCCCATACCTACCGGAGCAAAACCATGCGCCTGAACCCCAACGCCACGTCGCTCGTCGATCCCTTCGCCATGCTGCTGGACCTGGACAGCGTGGTGTTCGCGATGGAACATTCCGAGCGCCTCAGCCGCCTGCGCAGCCGCATCTACCGCCCGCTGGACAAGCCGCTGATCCCCAAGGGCAAGGCCGCACTGAAGGCGCTCAGCGAGCTGGCCGACTTCGACCGCATGGTCGATGACGCCGGCCTCGAATGCGACGCCGACGACGCGCAGGCCTGCTGACGCAACTGCGCTAGGACGCGTCCTGCACGCGCAAGTCGAACTCGCGCAACATCACCGGCTCGAGCGCACCCTCGGCGACGCGGCGCAACACCGCAGCATTGATCAATGCCGCGAAGCGCTGATAGGTCTCCAGCGGATCGTCGTCGACGGCCTCGGGGCGAAACCGGTAATGCAGGGCGCGCCGGCTGACGCTGGCGCCCACCAGCGCATCCCCATGACAGACCCAGAAGCGCACGGCCTCCGAATCGGGATGAAAGTAGGCGTCGTGTGACAAGGTGGGCTCCATTCCTTGCATCAACGCTTCTTGTCCTTCTCCAGTTCATTGGCAATCACACCGCCGATGACGGCACCGCCCACGGTGCCCACTGTGCTGCCGCCGGTCAACACCGCGCCGCCCACGGCGCCAACGCCAGCCCCCACGGCCACATTGCGATCGCGGTGCGACATACCCGCGCAGGCGCTCAGGCCAAGCAGAAGAATCAGTGAGCACAGGCTGATCTGAGTACGGTAGTGGTTGATCATGATGGGACCTCGGTAGTAAAGCTGAAAACGACAAGCCCAACATAGGGCTTGGCCAGGCCGACGTCCGTGCGGTGGCGTACCAAGGCGCTACCTCCGTATCCGCTGAGTCATGGCAGCGCGCGAAGCTGCGATAAGCGGCGCGTTCACTGTCAAGCCCGCGCCACCATAGATTTTTTCCGGCAGGCAGCCGTTTGGAAAGGCCACGCCAAGGTACGCGGTCTTAGTGGGCTGGGTTGTGCGTGGCATCGGGTTGCTGCTGGGCGGCCTACTACTGGCTTTGCTATGCCTACACTTCTACGGTTCGCGGTGAGGCGCGTGCAACCTAACCAGTCGCTCGAGCCGACTCGCGTCGGCAGGTCGCCGCTCCCGGCATAGCTTCAACGTGAGGCCCAAATATGACCAAGCCCTCCACAGCGCCAGACAAGCGAACACTGGTCGATCGCGCGCTCGATCGCATCAAAAACAATCGGGTGGCAGCTGCGGTCATCATTCTGTGCATTGGCCTCGGCGCGCTGGCAAGCTTGACTGACTCACTGAAGAAGCTGTACCAGGTCTTGCCTGCGCCATCCAAGGACGCAGTTGACGGTCAATGGAAGTCAGAGCCATTTGAGCCCTATGGCTCGGGCAAGCAGACTCTCGTGCTAGAGGTCAAGGAGGTCGCCGAAGGAAGGCTCGCTGGTTTCGTTCGCTTCTACGACTCGCAGGGGAAACCAGCGTCACCTGAGTTCGATATTCAAGGCAAGCGCGAGTCGAACAAGGTCACGCTTTCCTTTGTCGGCGGCCTGAAGAGAAGTCCTCCATCGGGCGGGCCCTTGGTTCCAGTTCCGGAGTCGTTCTCTGGGGACCTCTCTGGCAATGACTTCAAGCTTGTCTATGAGCGTGACGGATACACCCCAATTGCGCTCGTCGCCCACAAGGTCCAGCCGTGACTGCGCTGGGGCCTAATCCTTCCATCGTGGGGCGAACGATAGTTCGACAATGTGTACTCTGTCGGAGTCGATGGCGTTTCGAGTTTGAGCCGATGAATGCTGGGCAAAACTCGATTCAGGCGATGCGATACCCAGTGCCAGAATGACAGTCAAGACGGCCCAGGCTCCCCGCTCTTTGGCCCGCTGAAACAAGTCCCGCTGAGCGGGGTTTGCCTCCTCCTCGGCCAGCCAGTACAGCAGCGGCAGAGGGTCAGTTTTTGTGATCGTGGCAAGCACCATAAGCTGCGCTGCCGTGGGCTTCCTGCGGCCATGTTTCCAGTCACTACGTTTGGCCCGCGTGATGCCAAGTAGTTCTAGCTCATGACGCTGCTCAGGCGTCAATCCCTCCAGAAGTGGGAGAAACATTTGTCGTTGCCTCCGTACTCATTATGAGTACATAGTCTGCACCCGAAAGGGGTACGCGGACGCGATGATAAGCGCACAAAACACGGGAGCAGGGCCAGCATGTGGCCCACTGACGCATAGGGCCTACACAGGTCACTTTGTCAGCCGCGCGCTTGAGTCTGGGAAGACTCCGATAGTTCACGTGCAGATCCGCCGCCAGGGCGTCACCTTCTGCGGCACGGTTGCCCAGATGGTCGAGCAGTTCGCCATGGATGCAAAAGGCGAGTGGTTCAAGGTTGATTGCCAGCTTGGCCGCGTTTGGGTCGAGTCGCGCAACGTGCGCCTGTGCTCCGGGGATGGCCGGTGCACCTGCGAGGGCGACAACGCATGAGCGGGTTGAGCGTCGTGGCCGCTGGCGCGTCGGAATTCCGGGGGGCGGGGTTCGGC
>NZ_JBYTBE010000051.1:0-29650 GCF_058788955.1 Roseateles sp. FW301-B2 | reverse complement strand
GTACCACATGCCCAGGCCCCGCAGGCGCTGGCCCAGCCAGTCCAACAGCTCGGCGTGGCGCACCGGCTTGGTGATGAAGTCGGCGGCGACGATGCCCACCTCGTTCTCCTGCCCCTTCTCGAAGGCATTGGCCGAGACCACCGCCACCGGCAGATCCTGCAGGCCCAGCAGGCGCAGGCGACGGATGGTTTCCCAGCCGTCGATGCCGGGCATGGCCAGGTCCATCAGTACCGCGTCGGGCCGGTAGCCGCCGGCGATCAGGTCCAGCGCGTCGTGGCCGCTGGCCGCGCTGCGCAGCGTAAACCCCAGCGGCTGCAGCAGCTCGACGAGCAGCTGGCGATCGGCGGCCTCGTTGTCCACCAGCAGCAGCCGGCGGCGCGCGCCGCTGTAGCCGCGCCGCGGTGGGGGCGGCCGGCCGCGCGCCGCGCTCGGCGGCGCCTCATGCAGGGCGGGCAGGAACAGCTTGACGGCAAACACCGAGCCTTCGCCCGGCGTGCTGCGCGCGCTCAGCTCGCCGCCCATCAGCTCGGTGAGCATCTTGGCAATCGTGAGGCCCAGGCCCGCGCCCGGCGCCGCGCCGGTGCCGCGCGTGCTGCCGCGGGTGAAGGGCTCGAAGATGCGCTGCAGCTCGGCCTCGCTGAGCCCGGGGCCGCTGTCCTGCACCTCGATCTGCGCGATCTCGCGTGCATGCCGCACGCGCAGCGTGACGCTGCCGCTGGCGGTGAACTTGAGCGCATTGCCCAGCAGGTTGATGAGGATCTGGCGCAGGCGCTTCTCGTCGGCGCGCACCTGGGCCGGCAGCTCGCCCTGCGGCTCGAACACGAAGCTGAGGCCCTGGGCGGCGGCCTGCGGCTCGAACATCTCGGCCAGCTCGTGCATGCAATCCTCGAAGGCCATCGGCGCGGCCTCCAGCGAGAGCTTGCCGGCCTCGATGCGCGCCAGGTCCAGCGTGCCGTCGATCAGCGAGAGCAGGTGCTCGCCGCTGCGCTTGATCACCTGCACCGCCTGGCGCCGGCGCGGCGGCACATCGCCGTCCGCGGCCATCAGCTGGGCGTAGCCGAGGATGCTGTTGAGCGGGGTGCGCAGCTCGTGGCTGATGGCGCTGACATAGCGGCTCTTGGCCTGGTTGGCGGCCTCGGCGGCGGCCTGCGCGCGCTCGGCCACGGTGCGCGCGGCCTGCAGGGCCTCGTCGGTGCGGCGGTGCGATTCGATCTCGCGCATCAGCGCCTCGGTCTGGCGGTTCGATTCCTCCTGCGCCACCTCGCGGCTCTGGTGGGTGAGCACCAGCCACCAGGCCACGATGCCCGAGCCCAGGCCCAGCAGCGCATAGGCCTTGAGGAAGCCGGCGCCAAGGCTCTGGATCGCGGCCGGGTCGCTTGGTGCCGGCATGCCGCGCAGCTCCTGGTGGTAGAGCAGGCCGAACAGCGCCGCCAGCAGCGGCATCACCACCGCCATCAGCAGGATGAAGTGGCCGAGGCCGGTGTCCAGATAGGGCCAGGTCTTGCGCGGCAGCAGGGCGCGCAGGGCTGCCGACCATTGCGCGGCCAGGCGCGCCTGGGGTTTGCAGAGGTCGCCGCAGCGCGCATCCAGGGTGCAGCACAGCGAGCAGATCGGGCCCTGGTAGGCAGGGCAGTGGGCCATGTCGGGGCCCTCGTACTCGCGTTCGCAGATCACGCAGTGCCTGGCCTGCAAGCGCACATAGCTGCTCGCCTCGCCCTGGCGCGCCAGGTAGTAGCGCCCCTGCGTGGCCCAGGCGATCAGGGGCGCGGTGATGAAGGCGGTGGCCATCGCGATCAGCGCCGAGAAGGCCTGGGCCAGCTCGCCGAACAGGCCGAGGTAGGCGCTCACCGAGAGCGTGGAGGCGAGCGCCATCGCGCCCACGCCCACCGGGTTGATGTCGTAGAGATGGGCGCGCTTGAACTCGATGCCGGGCGGCGAGAGGCCCAGCGGCTTGTTGATCACCAGATCGGCCACCACCGCCATGATCCAGGCGATCGCCACATTGGCGTACAGGCCCAGCACCGCGCCCAGCGCCTCGAACACATTCATCTCCATCAGGAGGAAGGCGATCACCGTGTTGAACACCACCCACACCACGCGGCCGGGGTGGCTGTGCGTGAGGCGCGAGAAGAAATTGCTCCAGGCCAGCGAGCCCGCATAGGCGTTGGTGACATTGATCTTGAGCTGCGAGATCAGCACGAACAGCGCGGTGGCCGCCACCGCCCAGCCATAGCGCGGGAACACCACCTCGTAGGCCGCCAGGTACATCTGGTTGGGGTCCACCGCGCGCTCGGCCGGCACCATATGGCTGAGCGCCAGCCAGCCCAGCAGGGCGCCGCCCAGCATCTTCAGCACCCCCAGGAGCACCCAGCCCGGCCCGCCGATCAGCACCGCGGCCCACCAGCGCCGGCGGTTGGCGGGGGTCTCGGCCGGCATGAAGCGCAGGTAGTCGGCCTGCTCGCCCATCTGGGTGATGAGGGCGATGCCCACCGTCAGCGCCGCACCAAAGTAACGCAGCTCGAACCCGGCGCTGTGCGATTGCTCCCCGGCATGGTGCACGATGCCCGCGAACGTGCCGGGGTCGCGCCACAGCACCACCGCAAAGGGCAGGATCAGCATCAGCAGCCAGAGCGGCTGGGTGATGAGCTGCAGCCGGCTGATGGCCGAGACGCCGTGCGTGACCAGCGGGATCACCACCAGGGCGCAGATCAAATAGCCCCAGCGCGGCGGGATGTCCAGCGCCAGGTCCAGGGCATAGGCCATCACCGCCGCCTCGAGCGCGAAGAAGATGAAGGTGAAGCTGGCGTAGATCAGCGAGGTGAGGGTGGAGCCGATATAGCCGAAGCCCGCGCCGCGGCTCAGCAGGTCCATGTCCACGCCGTGCCGGGCCGCGACGATGCTGATGGGCAGGCCGGCCAGGAAGATGATCAGGCCGGTGGCGCAGATCGCCCAGGCGGCGTTGGCCCAGCCGTATTGCAGCAGCAGGGTGGCGCCCACCGCCTCCAGGATCAGGAAGCTGGCGGCGCCAAACGCGGTGTTGGCCACCCGGAACGGCGACCAGCGCCGAAAGCGCTGCGGCGTGAAGCGCAGCGCATAGTCCTCCAGGGTTTCGCTCGCGACCCAGGCGTTGTAGTCGCGGCGCACCTTGATGACGCGTTGGGGGGCGGCAGTCGACATGGCCCTCCCATGTCGCAGCTTCCGTGCCTGGATGGCGAGGCACGGGGCTTGCTATGTCCTGTGCATGGAACTCACACCCAGAGAACGCGACAAGCTCCTGATCTTCGCCGCCGGCCTCTTGGCCGAGCGCCGCCGCGCCCGCGGCCTGAAGCTCAACTACCCGGAAGCGGTGGCCTTCATCAGCGCCGCGGTGATGGAAGGCGCGCGCGACGGCAGGACCGTGGCCCAGCTGATGAGCGAGGGCCGCACGCTGCTGACGCGCGCCGACGTGATGGACGGGGTGGCCGAGATGATCCCCGACATCCAGGTGGAAGCCACCTTTCCGGACGGCACCAAGCTCGTGACCGTTCATCAACCCATCGTCTGAGCCAAGGAACTCTTCTCATGAAGCGCATCCTCACCCTGAGCCTTGCACTGCTGCCGGCGCTGGCCCTGGCCCATGCCGCCGACCACGCCCACAGCCATGCGGCATTGGACGAACTGCTGGAGTGGCTGTCCGAGCCCGCCGCGCTGGCGGGCCTGGTGCTGCTGCTGCCCGGCGCGGGCGTGGCGCTGCGCCAGCTGTGGCTGAAGCGGCAGGCAAGGGCGGGGCGCGCATGATCCCCGGCGAGCTCTTCTCCCCCGCGGGCGAGCACGAGCTCAACCCGGGACGCCGCACCCTCAGCCTGGTGGTGCAAAACAGCGGCGACCGGCCCATCCAGGTGGGCTCGCACTACCACTTTGCCGAGACCAATGCGGCGCTTGCCTTCGACCGGGAGGCCGCGCGCGGCATGCGGCTGAACATCGCCTCGGGCCTGGCGGTGCGCTTCGAGCCGGGCCAGCAACGCACGGTGGAACTGGTGGAGCTGGCCGGCGCGCGCATCGTCTACGGCTTTCGCGGCCTGGTGCAGGGGCGTCTGTGATGGCCAGGATCGCCCGACGTGCCTATGCCGAGATGTACGGCCCCACCGTGGGCGACCGCCTGCGCCTGGCGGACACCGAGCTGATCATCGAGGTCGAGCAAGACCTGACCCTGCGCGCCGGAGGCTATGGCGAGGAAGTGAAGTTCGGCGGCGGCAAGACCATCCGCGACGGCATGGCGCAATCGCAGAGGGGCAGGGATGAAGGCGCCGTGGACACGGTCATGACGAACGCCCTGATCCTGGATCACTGGGGCATCGTCAAGGCCGATATCGGCCTCAAGAACAGCCGCATCGTCGCCATCGGCAAGGCCGGCAATCCGGACACCCAGCCGGGCGTGGACATCATCATCGGCCCGGGCACCGAGGTGATCGCCTGCGAGGGGCTTATCGTCACTGCCGGCGCGATCGACACCCATATCCACTTCATCTGCCCGCAGCAGATCGAGGAGGCGCTGGCCAGCGGCGTCACCACCATGCTGGGCGGCGGCACCGGGCCGGCCACCGGCACCTTTGCCACCACCTGCACACCGGGCGCCTGGCACATCGAACGCATGCTGCAGGCGGCCGAAGCCTTCCCCATGAACCTGGGCTTTCTGGGCAAGGGCAACGCCAGCCTGCCCGGCGCGCTGCACGAGCAGATAGCCGCGGGCGCGATCGGCCTCAAGCTGCACGAGGACTGGGGCACCACGCCGGCGGCCATCGACAACTGCCTGAACGTGGCCGAGGCCACCGACACCCAGGTGGCCATCCACACCGACACGCTCAACGAGAGCGGTTTTGTGGAAGACACGGTGGCGGCCTTCAAGGGCCGCACCATCCACACCTTCCACACCGAGGGCGCCGGCGGCGGCCATGCGCCCGACATCCTCAAGGTGGTGGGCGAGGCGAATGTGCTGCCCAGCTCCACCAATCCGACACGGCCGTACACCATCAACACGCTGGACGAGCATGTGGACATGCTGATGGTGTGCCACCACCTGGACCCGGCCATCGCCGAGGACCTGGCCTTTGCCGAGAGCCGCATCCGCCGCGAGACCATCGCGGCCGAGGACATCCTGCACGACCTGGGCGCGATCAGCATGTTCAGCTCCGACTCGCAGGCGATGGGCCGGGTGGGCGAGGTCATCATGCGTTGCTGGCAGACTGCCCACAAGATGAAGCTGCAGCGCGGCGCCTTGCCGGGCGATGGGCCGGGCAACGACAACGCGCGCGTGAAGCGCTATGTGGCCAAGCTCGCCATCAACCCGGCGATCGCGCATGGCATCAGCCATGAGGTGGGCAGCGTGGAGGTGGGCAAGTGGGCCGACCTGGTGCTGTGGAAGCCGGCCTTCTTCGGCGTCAAGCCCAGCATCATCCTGAAGGGCGGCAGCATCGCGATGGCCGCGATGGGCGACCCGAATGCCTCCATCCCGACGCCGCAGCCGGTGCATTACCGGCCCATGTTCGGTGCCTATGGCGGCGCGCTGGCGCGTGGCTCGCTGAGCTTTGTCTCGCAGGCCGCGCTTGCCGCCGGCGTGGGCCAGCGCTATGGCCTGGCCAAGACCCTGGCGGCGGTGAAGAACATCCGCGGCGTGGGCAAGCGCCACATGATCCACAACGACTATGCACCCCGCATGGAGGTCGATGCCCAGACCTATGCGGTGCGCGCCGACGGCCTCTTGCTGACCTGCGAACCGGCCACCGTGCTGCCGATGGCGCAGCGCTACTTTTTGTTCTGATCAAGCGCGATGATGATGAATCCCGCCAGCCTCCTGCAGCTGATCTGGCTGGCCTCGCCGGCCCTGCCGGTGGGGGGCTTCTCCTACTCCGAGGGCCTGGAGTCGGCGATCGAGCATGGGCTGGTGCGCGACGAAGCCAGCGCCGCGAACTGGCTCGGGCAACACCTGACCCTGGCGCTGGCGCGCGGCGACCTCGCCCTGCTGGCCCAGGCCCTGCCGGCCTGGGCGGCGCACGATATGCCGCGGCTGCGCGGGCTCAACGACTGGGTGCTGCAGACGCGCGAGAGCGCCGAGCTGCGCCTGCAATGCGAGCAGATGGGCCGCTCGCTGATCGAGTGGCTGCGCAACCACGACAGTGCCAGCCCGGCGCAGATCCAGGCCTGCCTGGCGCTGGGCCCGCCCACCTACCCGGTGGTGATGGCGCTGGCCTATGCGGCCGCCGGCGCCGACACCGAATCCGCCCTCTTGGCCTATGCCTTCGGCTGGGCCGAGAACATGGTGCAGGCCGCCATCAAGGCCGTGCCCTTGGGCCAGCTGGCGGGGCAGCGCATCCTGGCTTCGCTCAGCCATGCGATCCCCTCGGCCGTGCAGGCCGCGCTGGCCCTGGGCGACGGCGAGCGCCAGGCTTTCTCTCCCATGCTCGCCATCCTCTCGGCGCGGCATGAAACCCAGTACTCCAGACTGTTCCGATCATGAGCATCCTGCACCACATCCCGAACCGCACGAAGAAGCTGCCGCCGCTGCGCGTGGGCATAGGCGGGCCGGTGGGCTCGGGCAAGACCACCTTGCTGGAGATGCTCTGCAAGGCGATGCGCGAGCGCTGGGACCTGGTGGCCATCACCAACGACATCTACACCAAGGAGGACCAGCGCCTCCTGACCATCAGCGGCGCGCTGCCGCCCGAGCGCATCATGGGCGTGGAGACGGGCGGCTGCCCGCATACCGCGATCCGCGAGGATGCCTCCATCAACCTCGAGGCGATCGACCGCATGCTGGGTCAGTTCCCCGACGCGGACGTGGTGTTCATCGAGTCGGGCGGCGACAACCTGGCCGCCACCTTCAGCCCCGAGCTCAGCGACCTGACCATCTATGTGATCGACGTGGCGGCGGGCGAGAAGATTCCGCGCAAGGGCGGGCCCGGCATCACCAAGAGCGATCTCTTCGTCATCAACAAGACCGACCTGGCCCCGCATGTGGGCGCCGACCTCGCGGTGATGGAGGCGGACACCCAGCGCATGCGGCCCATGCGGCCCTATGTGATGACGAATCTGAAGACCCTGGCCGGGCTGGATCGGGTGGTGGCCTTCATCGAGCAGCGCGGCATGCTGCTCGGCTGAGGTGAGCCTCGCAGGCTCTTGCGCTACATCAAGGCCGCAAGGCGCGACTCAGGCATCGTAGAGCCATGCCAAGCGGGATTCGCGACCATCAGGGGCGCGGCCGCTGGCGACAACGAGGAGAAGACTCTCATGAGGCAAGCACTGCATGTCCGCTTCCAAGGCATGGAAGAATCCGCCGCCCTGCGCGCCGCCGCCGAGGAGCGCGCGCTCAAGCTGGAGCAATTCTGTGCCGACCTGACCAGCTGCCGCGTCTGCATCGAACTGGACCACAAGCACAGCCAGCAAGGCCGCCCCTTCGTCGTGCGCATCGACCTGACCTTCCCCGGCCACGAGCTGAGCGTCAGCCATGTGCAGAACGAGGATGCCTATGTCGCGCTGCGCGACGCCTTCGACAATATGCGGCGCCAGCTGGAAGACCGCATCGGCCGCCTGCGCGGCCAGCAAAAGGCGCGTGCCGAGCTGGGCGAGTAGCCAGCGCGGCAGCTTATTGAGCCAGCGCAAAGCACCCGGCCCGGCAGCGACTAGATTTGCTATGTGGCGAAGCCGGTAGCAGGGAAAGCAGACGGTAGCGCCACGAGACTGAGGATTCCCCGGGAAGGGGAAACAGCCTGATGTCCCCGACATCAGACGTGGTGAAGGCAGCATCCTCAGGCTGGACGGGCCGTGAAACCGCCGCGTCCTGAGGCCTTCACCTGACCCGCCAGTTCGAAGGAGCTGGCGGGTTTCTTTTTGCCGGCCCTAGACGGCCGGTGTGATGCGCAGCTGCAGCTCGGGCAGGCCGTCGATATGGCACTCGATCAGATCGCCCGGCACGACCGGGCCGACGTTCTCGGGTGTGCCCGAATAGATGATGTCACCGGCCTGCAACTCAAAGGCCTGGGAGAGCTGGCTGATCTGCTCGGCCACGCTCCAGATCATCTGCGAGAGCCGCGCGTTCTGCTTCAGCTCGCCGTTCACCTTGAGCCAGATGGCGCCGTCGGCAAAGGGCGCACCGCCGCGCGCCGGGTGGAGCGGGCCGATCGGCGCCGAGCGGTCGAAGCTCTTGCCAATCTCCCAGGGCTTCTTCTGGTCGCCCATGCCGCGCTGCAGGTCGCGGCGCGTCATGTCCAGGCCGACGGCATAGCCGTAGACCAGGGCGAGGGCCTGCTCGGCCTTGATGTTGCGGCCGCCGGCCTTGAGGGCCGCCACCAGTTCCACCTCGTAGTGGTAGTTCTTGGTGAGCGTCGGGTAGGGGTGGTCGGCAATGCTGCCGGGCGCGACGTTCTGGATCGCGTCGCTGGGCTTCTGGAAGAAGAAGGGGGGCTCGCGCGTCGGGTCCGAGCCCATCTCGCGTGCGTGGGCGGCGTAGTTGCGCCCGATGCAGTAGATGCGCCGCACCGGAAAGCGCTGGCTGCTGCCGGCAATGGCAATCGTGGTGAGCGGCAACTGGAACAGGGGCCCGCCCTCCGCGGCACGCGGCGTGTCGGCACAGGCGGCGCTGAGCGCGCCGGCGCCCAGCAGGGCGGATTGATGCAGCAAGCGGCGACGGTCCATCTCGGCTCCTGGGCAGGGGTTGAGAGCCCAGGGTATGCGCCGCGGCGCGGCGGCACAAGCCGGGTCAATCCCAGATCATCGCTTCGGTGAAACCGAGTTCGGCGAATTCGGCGGCGCGCAGATGGGCCTCGCCGGCGCAGAAGAACTCGTCCAGCTGCGGCGGCTTTACCGAGCTGCTGGAGAGCATGCAATGCGCCTGGCCGCGGTGGTGGATCTGGTGCTGCAGCAGATGCGCCAGCAGGCGGCTGCGCGTGTCCTGCTGCTGGCGGCCGGGGCGGTCTATGGTCACCAGCCGCTCCAGCTCGCTGTCCATCAGCTGCGCGCAATAGGCCAGCAGGCGGCGGTCGGATTGACGCTGTTCCTGGCTCAGCTGTTCCAGGCTCTGGCAGGGTTCGTCCTGCGCAAAGAACTGGTAGCAATCCGGGTTGGGCGCCGCGCCGCGCAATTCGCGCTCCAGCGCATCGATATAGAACCAGTCGACCGTCAGGTTGTGGTTCAGCGTGGCGCGCAGCGAGGGGAAGAAGCCGCTGCGCGCGGCCTCGAACTCGCCGGGCTGCAACTTCGCACAGGCCGACAGCAGGCGGTGGTTCGCCCAGGCGTTGTTGTAGGCCATCTGGTGGAAGTGGCGGGCTAGGCTCATGGGCGGCGCCTTTTGGGCTGTGGTGCTGCCGCCAATGCTAGCCGCGCTGGCGCCCGCGGTGTCAACAGGCTGGGCCTATGGCTGGCTGAGCGCTTTCTCGCGCGCCTTGCCGCTGGCCGCCTCCACGCTCGGCGCGGCCGGCTTGCGCCAGTTGCTCAGGCGCGGGATGCGGGGGCCTCGGCTGGGGGCGGGTGCTTTGGCGGCGCTGGCGGCCGCAGCCGCGTCGGCGCGCTGCTGGCGGCTCGAGACGCGCTCGGGCACGGTCCAGAGGCCGATCAGGGCGCCCAGGAAGATGCCCGCCGTGTTCAGCACGCCCCACAGGGGCGGCAGATGGGAGGAGAACAGCATGGACGCGACCGGCCAGGTGCGCTCGGCGGTCTGCACGCCGAACACGATGAAGCCATACATCAACCATACGAGCCAGCCGGTCACCAGGCCGCCGAACACCCAGGCCACCACATGCTTGCGGCTGCGCTGGCGTGCGCGCAGGGTGATGTTGACCCAGATGGCGGCCAGCACCAGCAGGGGCAGGGCCAGCAGGCCGGCCTTCCAGGCCTGGGCGATCATGGTGTCGCTGCGCCCCGAGACCAGCACCCAGCTGCGTGGCAGGGTGATGGTGGTGATCACTTTGGAGGCCACCATCGCGCAGGTGTAGAGCGCGAAACCCGAAATAAAGGTCAAGAAGCGGCGTGCGCTTTGCATGGCGGGGTCCCGTGTCTGTTGTTACAGCAGATTGTCCGCGCTGGCCCGCCGCGCCGGGGCTGGTGTCCACCCTTGTTCCGCGGGGGGGATGGTGTGAATTTCTTCACACGAGCGCGCTACAGCGCATGCGTACAGAGCCTGAAGTCCGGGTCCTCGGGGAAGGGCTTGACGGCAAAGCCCAGGCTGCGCATCAACTTGAGCATGCCGGCGTTGTTGGCCAACACCAGGCCGTCGATCTCGGCCAGGCCCTTGTCGCGCGCCACGTCCATGATGGACTCCATCAGCCGCGAGCCCAGGCCCTTGCCGTTGAAATCATCGGCCACCACCAGGGCGAACTCGCAGCTGCTGCGATCGGGGTTGGTGATGTAGCGCGACACGCCGATGATGCGCTCGCTCTCCACCATCGCGCCATCGGCCCCCGGCTTGCGCTCCTTCACCACTGCCACCAGGGCCATCTCGCGGTCGTAGTCGATCAGGGTGAAGCGCGCCAGCATCGAGGCCGGCAGCTCGCTCATGTGCGAGACGAAGCGGAAATAGCGGCTCTCGGGCGAGAGCTGCTGCACCAGCACCTGCAGCATCTGCGCATCGTCGGGATGGATGGGGCGCAGCAGGTACTCGCCGCCGCCGCGCAGCGGCAGCATGCGCTCGTAGCGCGCCGGGTAGGGCAGGATGGCCAGGTGCTGGTAGCTCGGCGCGCGGCCGGCCGCGCCGGCGGGCGGCGCGTGGTCCACCACGATGCGCGCGTCCACCGCCACCGCGCCCTGCGCGTCGATGATGATGGGGTTGATGTCCATCTCGCGCAGCTGGGGCAGCTCGCACACCATCTCGGAGACGCGCAGCAGCAGCTGTTCCAGTGCCTCCATGTGCACGGCCGCCGCGCCGCGCCATTCGCCCAGGGTCTCGGCCACGCGGGCGCGCTCGATCAGGCGCCGCGCCAGGAACTGGTTCAGCGGCGGCAGCTCCATGGCGCGGTCGTTCATCAGCTCGATGCGCGTGCCGCCGGCGCCGAACACCACCACCGGGCCGAAGGGGTCGTCGGTGACCAGGCCGATATAGATCTCGCGGCCGCGCCTGGCGCGGGCCATCTTCTGCACCGTCACGCCGTTGATGCGCGCCTGCGGCTGCAGGCGCGCCACGCGCTCCACCATCTCGGTATAGGTGTCGCGCGCGCCGGCGCCGTTCATCACGTTCAGGGCCACGCCCTCGACATCGGACTTGTGGCTGATGTCGGGCGAATCGATCTTCAGCGCCACCGGGAAGCCCAGCTGGGTGGCGATCATCATCGCCTCGGTGGCGCTGCGCGCCAGGATGGTCTGCGTGACCGGGATGTGGAAGGCCGAGAGCAGGGTCTTGGATTCCAGCTCGGTCAGCACCTTGCGGCGTTCGGCCAGCACGCTCTCGATCACCAGGCGCGCCGATTCGATGTCGGGCTTGGCCAGGGTGGAGAGCGGCGGCGGGGTCTGCTGCAGCAGGCGCTGGTTCTGGTAGTAGGAGGCGATGTTGTCGAAGGCGCCCACCGCCGCCTCGGGGGTGCGGAAGCTCGGGATGCCGGCGCGGTTGAGCAGGCTGCGCGCCGCGCCCACCGAGGCATCGCCCATCCAGCAGGCCAGCAGGGGCTTGCCCAGCGCGGGCTTGAGCGCCGCCAGCGCCGCCGCCACCGCCTCGCCATCGCCGCCCGCCTTGGGCGAGCAGATCGCCAGCACGCCGTCGATCTGGGCATCGCGCGCGGCGGCCTCGACGGCGGCGCGGAAATGCGCCGGCCCGGCCTCCTCGGAGAGGTCGACCAGATCGCTCAGCGAGGCCAGCGCCGGCAGCTGCGGCTGCAGGGCCGCCGCCGTCTCGGGCGCCAGCTTGCCCAGCTGCAGGCCCAGCTCGTTGACCCAGTCGGCCGCCAGCACGCCGGGGCCGCCGCCGTTGGTGACGATGGCCAGGCGCCGGCCCACCGGGCGGTAGCGCGAGGCCAGGCATTTGGCGGCCGAGAACAGTTCCACGAAGGAGCGCACGCGCACCGCACCGGCGCGGCGCAGCGCGGCGTCGAACACCTCGTCGCTGCCGATGATGCTGGCGCTGTGGGTGTGCGCGGCCTCGTTGCCGGCCGGCTTGCGGCCCGCCTTCAGCACCACCACCGGCTTGGCGATGGCGGCCGAGCGCAGCGCGCTCATGAAGCGGCGTGCGCTCGAGATGCCCTCCAGGTAGACGATGATGCTTTGCGTCTGCGCGTCATGCGCCAGGAAGTCCAGCACCTCGGCAATGTCCACGCCGGTGTGCGGGCCCAGCGAGACCACGCTGGAAAAACCCACCGCATTCTTGCTGGCCCAGTCCAGCATCGCGGCGGTCAGCGCGCCCGACTGCGACACCAGGGCCAGCGGGCCCGCCGCGGCCAGCGGGCCGGCCACGCTGGCATTCAGCTGCAGGGCGGGGCGCTGCAGGCCCAGGCTGTTGGGCCCGAGCAGATGCACGCCCTCGCGGCGCGCGATCTTCTTCAGCTCCGCCGCCTGCTCGGCGCTGATGCCGCTGCTCAGCAGCAGGGCGGCGCGGCAGGTCATGCGGCCGGCAATCTCCAGCGCGGCGGCCAGGTCGGCGGGTGGCAGGGCGATGATGGCCAGATCGGCGCGCGCCTGGGCCAGGTCGGCCAGCGTGCCGCTGGTGTGGATGTCCAGGAACTGCAGCGTGCCGGTGTAGCGCTGGCCGCGCAGCGCGGCGTGCAGGTTCTGCGCCTGGGGGGTGAGGCCCTCGGGCGTCTCCGCCTGCCCCGCAAACACCACGATGGAGCTGGGCGTGAACAGCGGCGCGAGATAGTGTTTGTCCATGGACGCCGAGTCTAGGCGCGGGCCGCTGGCAGCGGCATGACTTTAATCAGCCCGTGGGTTGAGCTCGGGCAGCAACTGCCGGATCGCCTGGTCGATGCGCTCCATGGTGCGCGGGTCCACCTGCCTGGAGCACATCAGATAGCGCTTGAGGCCCTCGGGAGCGTCCGGGTAGTTGATGCGCACCAGGTTCAGCGCGTTGATCTCGCCCTTGGTGTCGATCCAGTTGAGGTCTTCCTGGTCGATCAGCATGTAGTCGGCGCGCCGCACCGCCACCATCTTGGCGAGCTGCACCGGCGAGATCACCGCGCGTATCGGCGGCCGCGCCATCGCGGCGATCGCCTTGTCGAGCTCGGGCCCGTAGGACACGCCCTCGACCACGCCCAGGCTGAAGCGGGTGTCCGCCATCATGGCGGCCATGCTGGCATGGGCGCGCAGGGCCGGCGCGGCCGCGCCGCTGGCCAGCACCACATGCGGCTTGTCCTGGTGGATGGGCAGCGAGAAGCGCGCGAACTTCTCGCGCTCCGGCAGCTTGTACCAGCTCGGCGAGCACAGCTCCTCCTGGTTGGCCTGGATGTCGTTCATGATGCGCTTCAGCGGCATCTCGACATACAGGGCCTCGACCCGGGCCAGCTTCATGATCTCGATGGTGCGCTTGAGCAGGAAGCCGGCGGGCTGGCCTCGGTCGGTGAAGCTGTAGGGGGGCTTGTCGCGGTATTCGACGGTGATGCGCTGACCCCAGCCGGCCTGGCCGGCCAGGCATAGCAAGAGCAACAGGGCGCGCTTGGCCCTGGAGGCAAATGGGGTGGGGGGCTGCTTCAACGACAAGTATTTGGATCCGGGCAAGGGTGCCGCCATTCTGATCCAAGCACGCGGGACTTCGCGCTGAGGAGCTCGTGACACGCGTCACGCTAACGGCGTGCGCGGCCTGGTGCGAAGCTGCTTGGCGGAGACGGTGAGATTCGAACTCACGGAGGGGATAAACCCTCGGCGGTTTTCAAGACCGCTGCCTTAAACCACTCGGCCACGTCTCCCGAGTGAAGAGCGCGAATTCTAGCTGTGATTGCACCGGCTATTCCCCGGGTTTCTGGGACTGCGCGCAGGGTACCTGGATCAGTTCCAGCGCGTGGCCGTTCTCCACGCGCGCCGCGCTCAGGCTGCCGCCCCAGACGCAGCCGGTGTCCAGGGCCAGCAGGCCGGGGCGCTGCAGCAGGCCCAGGGTGGACCAATGGCCGAAGGCGATGGGCGTGTCGGCGCTGCGCCGACCCGGCACATCGAACCAGGGCATGAAGCCGGGCGGGGCGCTGCCGGCGCCGTCCTTGGTCTTGAAGTCCAGCGTGCCGTCGGCGGTGCAAAAGCGCAGCCGCGTCAGCACGTTGACGACGAAGCGCAGGCGTGCGACGCCCGCAAGGCCGGCATCCCAGCGCGCCGGCTCGTTGCCATACATCTGGGCCAGGAACTCGGGCAGCTCCGGGCCGCGCAACAGCGCCTCCACCTCGCCGGCCAGCGCCAGGGTCTGGGTCAGGTCCCATTGCGGCACCACGCCCGCATGCACCATCAGCCAGCCCTGCTCGAAGCAGGCCATGCGCTGCTGGCGCAGCCACTCGAGCAGGGCGGCGCGGTCGGGTGCTTCGAGGATCTCGTGCAGGGTGTCGCTGCGGCTGGGCTTGCGCGTGCCCTGGGCGGCGGCAAGCAGGTGCAGGTCGTGGTTGCCCAGCAGACAGGTGGCGGCCGCACCCAGGCCCTGCAGGCGGCGCAGGGTCAGCAGCGAGGCCGGGCCGCGGTTCACCAGGTCGCCCAGCAGGTAAATGCGGTCGCGCGAGGGCGAGAAGTCGATCTTCTGCAGCAGGCGCTCGAGCGCATCGCAGCAGCCTTGCAGGTCACCGATCAGGTAGTTCATACCGGGATTGTGCTGTCGGAATCGTCTTGGGCTTCTGCTACTCTTGCCGGCTTCTTCGAACCCACAGCGCCGCATCGCGGGTAAACCCGGATCAGGCGGCGCGCTCAATGGATACCGCCTTACTTCTCTTCCTGTTGTTGCTGAACGCCTTTTTTGCGATGTCTGAAATGGCCCTCTCGGCCAGTCGCAAGGCGCGCCTGCAGGTGCTGGTGGAGGCGGGCGAGTCGGGTGCCCAGGCCGCCATGGACCTGCACGACAACCCGACCAAATTCCTCTCCACGGTGCAGATCGGCATCACCTCCATCGGGGTGCTGAACGGCATCGTGGGTGATGCCGCTTTCTCGGCGCCGCTGTCGCGCTGGCTCAGCGAGACCTTCGGCCTGCATGGCAATGCGGTGGACATTGCCGCCACCGCCCTGGTGGTGGTGATCATCACGGTGGTGACCATCATCTTCGGCGAGCTGGTGCCCAAGCGCCTGGGCCAGATCTATCCCGAGACGGTGGCGCGCATGGTGGCGCCGCCGATGGAATTCCTCTCCCTGGTGGCGCGCCCGCTGGTGAGGGCGCTGACCTTCAGCACCGAGGCCACGCTGGGCCTGATGGGTTTGCGCGGCAAGACCCAGCGCAGCGTCACCGAGGAAGAGATTGCCGCCAGCCTGGAAGAGGGCCTGGACGCCGGCGTGATCGAGGAGCACGAGCACCAGATGGTGCGCAATGTGTTCCGCCTGGACGAGCGCCAGATCGGCTCGATGATGATCCCGCGCGCCGAGATCGCCTGGCTGGACGTGAGCGATTCGCCCGCCCAGGTGCTGAAGATGCTGCAGGCCCATGGCTACAGCCGCTACCCGGTCTGCCGCGGCGGCCTGGGCGATGTGCTGGGCGTGGCCAGTACCCAGGGCCTGCTGGCGCGCGCGCTCGCCGGGCAAGACCTGGCCCTGGGCGAGGGCCTGGAGGCGCCGGTGTTCGTGCCCGAGACGCTCTCGGGCATGGAGCTGCTGGAGCACTTCCGCGCGTCGGACGCGCCGCTGGTGTTTGTGGTGGATGAATACGGCGAGGTGCAGGGGGTGATCTCTGTGCGCGACGTGCTGGAAGCGATCGCTGGCGAGTTCAATGCGCCCAGCGATGGCGATGCCTGGGCGGTGCAACGCGAGGACGGCAGCTGGCTGATGGATGGCCTGATACCCGTGCCCGAGCTGAAGGACCGCCTGGACTTGAAGGAACTGCCCGAAGAGGACCGTGGGCGCTACAACACCCTGGCCGGCATGGTGATGCTGCTGCTGGGGCGCTTGCCGCGCACGGCCGATGTGGTGGAGTGGAACGCCTGGAGATTCGAGGTCGTGGACCTCGATGGCAAGCGTGTGGACAAGGTGCTGGTCTCGAGACTGGCCGCTGATGGAGAAACTGAATGAGCAACCCCCCGATGTACGGCAACCTGGTGCCGCTGGACCGTGAGCAGCACAAGAAGCTGCGCCTGCAGACCGAGCTGAGCAGCGTGGACCGCGTGGCCGGCATGAACTCGCTGTTCCTGGCCGTGGTGGAATTCGCCGACGCCTGCAAGGAGTTCCCGATCGTGTTCGTGCGCGTCGGCGACCCGACCAACGCCACCGGCGGCAAGGCGCCGGTGGCGCCCCTGGCCGTGTTCGGCCTGAAGGCCGGCAGCAATCTGTTCATCAAGAACGGCGAGTGGCAAGGCCAGTACATGCCCGCCTATCTGCGCCGTTATCCCTTCGCGATGGCCCGCATCAACGAGAGCGAGGACATGGCGGTCTGCTATGACGCCGACTGGAAGGGCTTCTCGGACACCGAGGGCACCCAGCTGTTCTCCGAAGATGGCCAGCCCACCGAGTTCACGGTCAACGCCAAGAACTTCCTGGAGAGCTTCGAGCGCGAGGCCGAGCGCACCCGCCTGGCCTGCGAACGCCTGGTGCAGCTGGAACTGCTGCGCGACATGCGCTTCGAGGCCACGCTGACGAACGGCGAGAAGATCGACGTCGAGGGCTTCCTGGCCCTGGACGAAGAGAAGTATGCCGCGCTGGACGATGCCACCGTGGGTGAGCTGCACCGCAACGGCCTGCTGGCCCTGCTGGAAATGCACCGCCTCTCTCTGGGCCATATGAGCCGCCTGGCCGGCATGCATAACGCTGCCTGAGTACATGCAGCCTTGTGACAAACCCGCCCCGGGTTTGTCGCGACGGCTGCCGGGCGCGGCCCTCGCTAGCATCCCGCCGAACAAAGATCCTTTGGGACGCGGTGATGTCAGTGTTGGTATTTGAGGGATTTTTGTCGACGCCCGAGATGGTCGAGGTCTTTGACGAGACCGCGGTCGTGCAGGCGATGATGGATTTCGAGGCCGCGCTGGCACGCGCCCAGGCCAAGGCCGGCGCGATACCGCCGGGCGCTGCGCAGGCCATTGCCAGCCTCTGCCGTGCCGAGCTCTACGATGTGGCGGCGATGCTGGCCGCCAGCGGTCGCGCCGGCAGCCTGGCGCTGCCGGTGGTGCGCAAGCTCAGCGAGACGGTGGCCCTGTTCGACCCGCTGGCCGCCGGCTTCGTGCACTGGGGCAGCAGCCACCAGGACCTGCTGGACACCGCCATGGTCTTGCAGACGCGCAAGGCTCTGCAGCTGATCGAGCAGGACCTGCTCAGGCTGTGCGGGCAGTTGCTGGACCTGGCCGAGCGCCATGCCCGTACCGCCCTGCTGGCCCGCGTCCAGCTGCAGCCGGTGCAGGTGACCAGCCTGCGCCACAAGCTGGTGGCCTGGCTGAGCCCCTTGCTGCGTTCCGCGCAGGCGCTGCGTGAGCGCGCCGACGAGGCGCTGCTCCTGCAACTGGGCGCCGGCGGGGACGGCACCTCCGCACAAGTGAGCGTCTTGATGGGCCAGGAGCTGCAGCTGCCGCTGCCGGCAATGCCCTGGCCGACCCAGCGCGACCGGCTGGCGAGACTGGCGGCCGAACTGGGCGTGCTGTGCGGCTCGCTGGGCAAGCTGGCCCTCGACCTGGCGTTGCTGGCGCAGGCCGAGCTGGGCGAGCTGAGCGGGCCGGTCGCCTGCCAGCAGGCCCTGGCGGCGGCCCAGCGCGCACCCCAGCGCGTCGCGGCCCTGCTGGGCTGCATGCAGCAGCAGCAGGAGGGCGGCCTGGGCAACTGGCCGGCCGAATGGGCCGAATGCTGCGGGCTGCTGGTGTGCACGCATGGCGCGGTGAAGGCGCTGGCCCAATCTGCCGAAGGCATGCAGCCGCAGGGCGCGCGCATGCTCGAGAACATCGATGCGCAGCGCGATCTGATCTTCGCGCAGGGCTTGAGCATGTTGCTGGCACAGGTGCTGGGCGGCGCACGCGCCCGGCGCTGCGTGGACGCGCTGGTGGCGCGGGTGCGGCAGGGCGAGGCGCCCCTGCGCGTGCTGGCACGCGCGGCCGTGGCCGCCGACGCCGAGCTGGCGGCGGGCATCGTGCCGGCGCAGCTGGAGGCGGTGTTCGATGTGCATGCGGCGGCCCAGCAGGCCGACGAACGCGTGCAAGCCGCCCTGCTGCAGGCGCGCGCTCAATGGGCCGCCCTGATGGACAGCCCGAGGCCTTGATGCCGCCGCGGCTGTGTGTTTGAGGCCACGCCAAGCCCTGCTTGTGTAAGCAACTGCAAGCCTTGAGGCTCATTCGTGTGACAGCGGCGGGTTCGTGAAATTGGTCACGGAGAGTCGCATAGACTCGCGCCTGGCTTGAGGGAGTGGTTGTATGGCGGCGGATGGCATGGACTTGACGGCGGGCATGGCGCAGATGGTGCGCGACCATGGTGCCGGCGCGCTCGTGTCGGCGCGGCGCAGCGAGAGCGATTTCCGCTCCTTGCTGACGCGCACCACCGAGGCCGGCCTGATCAGCGTGCTGGCCGGCGACGCCTCGACCGCCGAGCATCCGGCGGGGCAGTTGGTGCGGCGGCGCTATGCCGACAGCGGCTACGACCTGAGCGCCGCCCAGATGGCGCACCGCGGCGT
Source organism: Roseateles sp. FW301-B2 (assembly GCF_058788955.1). Taxonomy (NCBI): domain Bacteria; kingdom Pseudomonadati; phylum Pseudomonadota; class Betaproteobacteria; order Burkholderiales; family Sphaerotilaceae; genus Roseateles; species Roseateles sp. FW301-B2. The sequence continues at coordinate 10,953 of NZ_JBYTBE010000051.1, read as the reverse complement.
GGTGTGCACGGTGCAGGCCCTGCTGGATCGCCAAATCGCCGGCACGGTGGGCGTGCGCCCCGACAGCATGGAAGGCTTGACCGCCGACCTGGCCTTCGGCCATGTGCTGGACGCGCTGCGCGACGAGGGCTATTCCCTGTGCGAGGTGACGCGCCTTGCGGTGGAGCGCGATGCGCCCGCGCGCGCGGTGCTGGCCAGCCTGTTCCACGTCGTCTACCTGCTGGCCAAGGATCGCTTCCAGGCCGACCGCCTGGTGATCGAGGTGAACCCGCGTCATGTCTCGTTCTACAAGCGCATGCTGGGCTTTGTCGAGCATGGCGAGGTGTGGCGCCATCCGGTGGTGGATGCGCCGGCCACCTTGTTGAGCCTGGACCTGAGCTTTGTGCAGGGTCAGATCATGCTCTATGGCGGCCAGCCCGAGCTGGTGCGCCTGTCGCGCAATCTCTATCCGATGTGCCTGCCGATGGCCGAGGAGGCCGAGGTGATGCGCGCCATCTGGAGCTGGGACTGACTGAGCACCGAGGGCAAGCCCCGCGGCTTGCCCGACGGCTCAGTCAGGCCAGGGCGCCTGCCAGCGCCCGGGCTGACTGAACACCGAAGCCAAGCACGTCACCCCCGCCAACCCAGTTGGCGCGACAGCTCGCTGCCGGTGCGCTTGAGCGCCTGGGCCATAGCACCGTTCGCCGCCAGTTCGAAGCCGCTGCTGGGCCCGATCGCGGTGATGCTCAGCACCATGCGGCCCTGATCGTCGAACACCGGCGCGGCCAGGGCCGAGACGCCCGCCACCACGCCGTCGCGTGAGCTGGCGATGCCCAGCGCGCGCGCCTGATCCAGGTGGGACTGGAGTTCAGCGTCAAACGTCGCTGGGCCGCCCTCGCGGCCCAGCGCCTCCAGCACCTGCTCGCGCGGCAGATAGGCGGCGAACAGCCGGCCCGAGGCGGTGCCGCGCAAACTCATCACCGTGCCATGGCGCATGCTCACATGCACCGGGCTGGGCGCCTCGGCCACGCGCACGATGGTGGGGCCGCGGTTGCCCCAGACGGCGATCGCCACCGTCACGTCCAGCGCCTGGGCCAGCTCTTCCACGCGCGGCGTGGCCAGGCGCACCGGGTCGTATTGCTGCAGGCTGATCAGGCCCAGCTGCAGGGCCAGCGGCCCCAGGCCGTAGCGGCCGCTGCCGGCCTCCTGCTCCACCAGGCCCAGCTTGATGAAGCTCACCAGATAGGGGTGGGCCTTGGCCGGCGGCATGCCGGCCTCGCGCGCCAGATCCTTCAGCGCCAGCGGCCGGCCCAGATGCGCCAGGGCAATCAGCAGCGCGCCGCCGACCTCCACGCTCTGGATGCCGCGCGGGCCGCGCTCGGCGGCGGGGGCTTCTTCATCAAGGCTCTGGCTATCGGGCATGCGGGTTTATACCTAAAACAATCAATTAGACATTAACAAACGGCCTAACTAAGATCAAGCCCTGTTGTTCGTTATAGGTGAATTAGTTTGCTTATGACGAAATGTAGCCGCCCCATTTGAGGAAAGCCAGTCTCATGAGCACCAAGACCTTTGCCTCCCAGGCCGATCTGGAAGTGAAGCGCGTCAGCTTCGATCGCCTCTCCGACCATGCCTATGCCTATACCGCCGAGGGCGATCCGAATACCGGCATCGTGATCGGTGACGATGCGGTGATGGTGATCGACACCCAGGCCACGCCGGTGATGGCGGCCGACGTGATTCGCCGTATCCGCGAGGTCACCGACAAGCCGATCAAGTACGTGCTCTTGAGCCATTACCACGCGGTGCGGGTGCTGGGTGCCTCGGCTTATCAGCCCGAGCACATCATCGCCAGCCAGGACACCTACGAGCTCATCGTCGAGCGCGGCGAGCAGGACAAGGCGAGCGAGATCGGCCGCTTCCCGCGCCTGTTCCAGAACGTCGAATCGGTGCCGCCGGGCCTGACCTGGCCCACGCTCACCTTCAGCGGCAAGATGACGCTGTGGCTGGGCAAGCTGGAGGTGCAGATCCTGCAACTGGGCCGTGGCCATACCAAGGGCGATACGGTGGTCTGGCTGCCGCAGGACAAGGTGCTGTTCTCGGGTGATCTGGTCGAGTTCGACGCCACGCCCTATGCCGGCGATGCCTATTTCCAGGACTGGCCGCAGACCCTTGACAACATCGCTGCGCTCAAGCCCGAGAAGCTGGTGCCGGGCCGCGGCGCCGCGCTGCAAAGCCCCGCGCAGGTGGCCGCCGGCCTGGCCGGCACGCGCGCCTTCGTGAGCGAGCTTTATGAAAGCGTCAAGGCCGGCGCCAGCGCCGGCCGCGACCTCAAGACCGTGTACCGCGAGACCTATGAGCGTCTCGCGCCCAAGTACGGCCAGTGGGTGATCTTTGCCCACTGCATGCCGTTTGACGTGACGCGCGCCTACGACGAGGCGACCGCGTACCCGGACCCGCGCATCTGGACCGCCGAGCGCGACATCGCCATGTGGCAAGCCCTGGAAGGGAATTGAAGCAATGACCAAGATCGAACGCATCCACCACGTCGCCTACCGCTGCAAGGACGCCAAGACCACCGTCGAGTGGTACCGCAAGCACCTGGGCATGGACTTCGTGCTCGCCATCGCCGAGGACAAGGTGCCCTCCACCCATGCCCCCGACCCCTATATGCATCTCTTCATGGATGCGGGCAATGGCAACATCCTGGCCTTCTTCGAGCTGCCCAACTCGCCCGAGATGGGGCGCGACACCAACACGCCCGACTGGGTGCAGCACATCGCCTTCAAGGTGGGCAGCGTGGCCGAGCTGGAAGAGACCAAGGCGCGCCTGCAGGCCGAGGGCATCGAGGTGATCGGCATCACCGACCACACCATCTTCAAGAGCATCTATTTCTTCGACCCCAACGGCCACCGCCTCGAACTCGCGGCCGATGTGGGCACGCCGGCGATGTACCAGGCGCTGGATGCCTGCAAATGGGAGATGCTCAATGAATGGGCCGCCACCAAGAAGGCGCCCAAGCATGCCGCCTGGATGCACGACAAGGAATTCGCGCAACCCCGTTGAGTGAGCGAAAGGGCAGGAGACGGCCATGCAGAAGACATATACCTATCCCGAGTTCGCCTACCGCCAGAGCGAGGAGCAGCGCAGCGGCCGGCCAGAGCACCACGCGGTGCTGATCGTCGGCGCCGGGCCCATCGGCCTGACCCTGGCGCTGGACTGCGCCGCGCGCGGCCTGCGCTGCGTGCTGCTGGACGACAACAACAGCGTCAGCATCGGCTCGCGCGCGGTCTGCTATGCCAAGCGCCCGCTGGAGATCTGGGACCGCCTGGGCGTGGGCGCGAGCCTGGTGGAGCAGGGCGTGCGCTGGCAGGTCGGCAAGGTGTTCTTCCGCGACGAGCTGGCCTACCAGTTCGACCTGCTGCCCGAGGCCCATCACCAGATGCCGGCCATGATCAATCTGCAGCAGTACCACCTGGAAGAAAAGCTGGTGGCCGCCTGCGAGGCTGAGCCCCTCATCGACCTGCGCTGGAAGCATCGCCTCTTGAGCCTGGAGCAGGACGGCGCTGGCGTGCGCCTCACCATCGAGACGCCCGACGGCGTGTTCCACAGCGCGGCCGACTGGGTGGTGGCCTGCGACGGCGCCAACAGCGACACACGCCGCATGATCGGCGCCGAGTTCACCGGCCAGGCCTTCCAGGATCGCTTCCTGATTGCCGACGTGATCATCAAGGACGCGAACTTCCCCACCGAGCGCTGGTTCTGGTTCGACCCGCCCTTCCATCGCGGCCAGTCGGTGCTGCTGCACAAGCAATGCGACGGGGTCTGGCGCATCGACTTCCAGCTCGGCTGGGGCGCCGATCCCAACGAGGAGAAGAAGCCCGAGAAGGTGATCCCGCGCATCCAGGCCATGTTGGGGCCGGAGGTCGAATTCGAGCTGGAGTGGGTGTCGGTCTACCAGTTCGCCTGCCGCCGCATCGACCGCCTGCGCCATGGCCGCGTGCTGTTTGCCGGCGACTCGGCGCACCAGGTTTCGCCCTTCGGCGCGCGCGGTGCCAACACCGGCGTGCAGGATGCCGACAACCTCGCCTGGAAGCTGCAGGCGGTGCTGAGCGGCCGCGCGCCCGAGCATCTGCTGGACAGCTACCACGAGGAGCGTGCCGTCGCCGCCGACGACAACCTCTTGAACTCCACCCGCTCCACCGACTTCATCACGCCCAAGAGCCGCACCTCGCTGCGCCTGCGCAATGCGGTGCTGGAGCTGGCGCGCACCGAGGCCTTTGCGCGCCCGCTGGTCAACAGCGGCCGGCTTTCCACGCCCACGCCCTACCTGAACTCCTCGCTCAACACGCCGGACGAAGAGTTGTTCCATGGCCGCATGAAGCCCGGCAGCCACTGTGCCGATGCGCCGGTGCACAACCGCGCCGGCCAGCCGGACTGGCTGCTCAAGCACCTGGGCCAGGGCTTTGTGCTGCTGAGCTTCGGGCCGGTGCCGGCCGTCGAGGGCCTGAGCGTGCTGGAGATCGGCCGCGACCTGATCGACAGCGAGGGTGTGCTGGCCCAGCGCTACGATGGTCGGCCCGGCACGGTCTACCTGTTGCGCCCCGACCAGCATGTGGCTGCGCGCTGGCGCGGCTTCGACGCCGCCAAGGTGCAGGCCGCGCTGCGCTGCGCCCTCGCCATCCACTGAACGCCGGAGTGACCATGATGACCCAGCTGATCCGCTCCCCCAATATTCCCGATCCCGACGGCTTCTACGAGCAGCTGATCCATGCCCAGCGCGATCTCAGCGACGAGCAGGCTGAGATGCTGCTGGCCAAGCTGGTGCTGATCCTGGCCAACCAGGTGGGCGACCGCGCGGTGCTGGCCGAGGCGCTGGCGCTGGCCCGTACGAACACGCTGAACTGAGAACGATGAGCGACGACGCATTGCAATACCTGGCCGGCTTCGGCAACCAGCACCAGAGCGAGGCCGTGGCCGGCAGCCTGCCGCGGGGCCAGAACAGCCCGCAAAAGGTGGCGCACGGCCTCTACGCCGAGCTGCTCTCGGGCAGCGCCTTCACCGCGCCGCGCGCCGACAACCAGCGCAGCTGGCTCTACCGCCGCCAGCCCTCGGTGGTGGTGGGCGGCTACGCGCCGCTGGCGCATGAGTTCCTGAAAACCGGCGCGGCGGAGGGTCAGGTCGTGCCCCCCGATCCGCTGCGCTGGGCGCCCACGCCGGTGCCCGCGGCCGACTGCGACTTCGTCAGCGGCCTGCGCACCCTGTGCGTGAACGGCGACCCGGATGCGCAAGTGGGCATGGCGGCCCACCTCTATCTGGCGAATCGCTCGATGGAGCGCGCGGCCTTCGTCAATGCCGATGGCGAACTGCTGATCGTGCCGCAGCAGGGCGTGCTGCGCATCACGACCGAGCTCGGCCGCCTGGACGTGCGGCCCGGCGAGATCGCGCTGATCCCGCGCGGCCTGGTGTTCAAGGTGGCGGTGGACGGGCCCTCGCGCGGTTATGTGTGCGAGAACTACGGCGCCGCCCTGCGCCTGCCCGAGCTCGGCCCGATCGGCTCCAACGGCCTGGCGAATGCGCGCGACTTCCTCGCGCCGGTGGCCTGGTTCGAGGACGAGGAGCCCGGCGACTACAACATCATCAAGAAGTTCGGCGGCCGGCTGTGGCGCGCGCACCAGGCCCACAGCCCCTTCAATGTGGTGGCCTGGCATGGCAATCTGACGCCCTACAAGTACGACACCGCGCACTTCATGACGGTGGGCTCGATCAGCTTCGACCATCCGGACCCCAGCATCTTCACCGTGCTCACCAGCCCCTCGGACACGCCCGGCTGGGCGAATGTGGACTTCGTGATCTTCCCGCCGCGCTGGATGGTGGCCGAGCACAGCTTCCGCCCGCCCTGGTACCACCGCAATGTGATGAGCGAGTTCATGGGCCTGGTGCTGGGCCAGTACGATGCCAAGCCCGAGGGCTTCAAGCCGGGCGGCGCCAGCCTGCACAACGCCTTCGTGCCACATGGCCCCGACACCGAGGCCTTCGCCAAGGCCTCGGCCGCCGCGCTGACCCCGCACAAGCTGGACCACACCCTGGCCTTCATGTTCGAGACCCGCTACCGCCTCTTGCCCACCGCCTTCGCGATGCAGGCGGGGGGCGCACTTGAAACCACTTATGCCGACTGCTGGAACGGTCTGGCCGACAACTTCACGACACCATGAGCCAACTCGACTTCACCCATGACCCGGCCGCGCAGAGCTGGGTGGTCAGCGCGAATGCCGCCGCCACCGATTTCCCGCTGCAGAACCTGCCCTATGGCCTGTTCCGCCGCGCCGGCAGCAACGAGGCCGCCCGCGTCGGCGTGGCCATCGGCGACCAGATCCTGGACCTGCAGCTGGCCGCGGCCGCGGGCCGCTGGAGCAGCGCCGAGCAGGTGCTCTTGCAGGCCCTGGCCCATGGCGATCTGAACGCCTTCATGGCGCAACCGCAGGCGCGGCGCCGTGCCCTGCGCCAGGCCCTGTTCCTGGCCCTGCAGGCCGGCAGCAAGCAGGAGGCCGCGCTGCGCCCCTGCCTGCTGGCGCAGGCCGCTGCGCAGATGGCCGTGCCCTGCCGCATCGGCGACTACACCGATTTCTATACCGGCATCCACCATGCCACCACGGTGGGCAAGCTGTTCCGTCCCGACAACCCGCTGCTGCCCAACTACAAATGGGTGCCGATCGGCTACCACGGCCGCAGCTCGTCGATAGTCGTGAGCGGCTCCACGGTACGCCGCCCGCTGGGGCAGCTGATGGCCCCCGGGGCCGAGGCCCCGGTGCAGGCCGCCAGCAAGCGGCTCGACTATGAACTCGAGCTGGGCCTGTTCGTGGCCGGCGGCAATGCGCTGGGCGAGCCCATCCCGATGGCCGAGGCCGAGCAGCATATGTTTGGCGTGACGCTGCTGAACGACTGGTCGGCGCGCGATATGCAAGGCTGGGAGTACCAGCCGCTGGGCCCCTTCCTGGCCAAGAACTTCGCCACCACGATCTCGCCCTGGATCGTCACGATGGAGGCGCTGGAGCCCTTCCGCGCCCCGTTCTCGCACCCGCCCAGCGACCCGCAGCCGCTGCCCTATCTGGACTCGCCGGCCAACCGCGCCGCGGGCGGCTACGAGATCGAGCTGGAGGTGTGGCTGCAGACCGAGGCGATGCGCGCGCAAGACCTGGCCCCGACGCGGCTGATGCGCAGCAACTTCAAGCACGCCTACTGGACGCTGGCGCAGATGCTCACCCACCACGCCAGCAATGGCTGCAATCTGCAGCCCGGCGACCTGCTGGGCACGGGCACGCAGTCGGGCCCGGCGGCGGAGGAGGGCGGCTCGCTGCTGGAGCTCTCGAATGGCGGCAAGCAGGCGCTGAGCCTGCCCAATGGCGAGACCCGCAGCTTCCTGCAGGACGGCGATACCGTGATCCTGCGCGGCTATGCGGTCAAGGAGGGGGCGCGCCGCATCGGCTTTGGCGATTGCGCCGGCACCATCACGCCGGCGCCTCGAGCCACAGCAGGCTGAACCAGCCGCGCGCGTCGGTCCAGACCGGGCCGGCGCGAAAACCGGCGCGCGCCGCCTGGGCCTGGAAGCCGGCGATGCTGTACTTGTGCGAGTTCTCGGTGTGCAGGGTCTCGCCGGCGGCAAACTCGTAGTCCACCCCGTCCAGCCTGAACCGCTGCTCGCGCAGGCTCAGCAAATGCATCTCGATGCGCTGCTGCGGCGCGTTGTAGAAGGCGCTGTGCTCGAAGCCCGCGGGGTCGAACTCGGCGCCCAGCTCGCGCCGCGCGCGCGCCAGCAGGTTGAGGTTGAAGGCCGCGGTGACGCCGGCGGCATCGTTGTAGGCGGCATGCAGCACGGCGGGGTCCTTGATGAGGTCGATGCCGATCAGCAGGCCGCCACCGCGCAGCTCCTGGGCCGTCATCTGGAAGAAGGCCTGGGTCTCCGCGGGCGAGAAATTGCCGATGCTGGAGCCCGGGAAGAAGCCCACGCGGCGGCCGCGTGCGGGCCGCGGCGGCAGGTCATGCGGCTGGGTGAAATCGGCCACCACCGGCTTGATGGCAAGCGCCGGGTAGGCCTGCTGCAGCTCGGCGCAGGCGCTCAGCAGATGCGCGCCCGAGATGTCCACCGGCACGAAGGCATGGGGCTCGTCCAGATGCGCGATCAGATGCCGCACCTTGCGCAATGCGCCGGCGCCGTACTCCACCAGCTGCGCATGCGGCCCCATGCAGGCGGCCATCTCGGCGCCATGGGCCCGCAGCAGGGCCAGCTCGGTGCGGGTGGGGTAGTACTCTGGCAGCTCGCAGATCCGCTCGAACAGCTGCGAGCCGATCTCGTCGTAGAAGTACTTGGGCGCGATGCTGCGCGGGCGCTGGCTCAGGGCCAGGTGCAGGTCGCTGGCAAACCGCTGTTTGGCGCTGGCCGCTTGATTCATGATGCGCTGGCTCCCAGATCGCGCGCCAGGCGCAGGCCGCTGAACTGCCAGCGCGCGGCCGGCGGGAAGAAGTTGCGGTAGCTGGGCCTGGCATGGCCCGGCGGGGTGGCCAGGCTGCCGCCGCGCAGCACCAGCTGGCCCACCATGAATTTGCCGTTGTACTCGCCCACCGCGCCCGCCATCGGGCGAAAGCCCGGATAGGGGTGGTAGGCCGAGTAGGTCCATTGCCAGGCCTGATCGGCCGCCTGCGCGAAGCCGGGCAGGGCGCTGGCGGCCTCCCATTCAAATTCGCTGGGCAGGCGCGCACCCGCCCATTCGGCGAACGCGGCGGCCTCGTAAAAGCTCAGCTGCAGCACCGGCGCCTGCGGGTCCAGCGGCTGCAGGCCGGCGAGGCCGAACACCTGGGTCTGCCCGTCCTGCTCACGCCAGTAGGCCGGGCCTTGCCAGCCCTGCGCCTGTACCAGCGCCCAGCCGTCCGAGAGCCACAGCGAGGCGCGCCGGTAGCCGCCGTCGGCGATGAAGGCGGCATAGTCGCCACAGCTCACCAGCCGGCTGGCGATCTCGAAGGGCCGCAGCAGCTGGGCATGGCGCGGCAGCTCGTTGTCGAAGGCAAAGCCCGCGCCCGCATGGCCGATCTCCACCGTGCCGCCGCCATGGGCCAGCCAGCGCAGCGGCGGGGCGGCAGCGGGCGGCGGGGTGTGCGCCCGGTAGGCGGGCAGCAGGGGATGGCAGGAGAAGGCGTGCAGGATGTCGGTGAGCAGCAGCTCCTGGTGCTGCTGCTCGTGCTGCAGGCCCAGCTCGACCAGGGCCAGGTCTTGCGGCCCCAGCGCCTGGCCCAGAAAGTCCTGCATGGCGGCGTCGACATGGCGGCGATAGGCCTGCACCTCGGCCAGGCCGGGCCGGCTCAGCAGGCCGCGCTGCGGGCGCGGATGGCGCGGGCCCAGGGCCTCGTAATAGGAGTTGAACAGGTAGGGGTAGGCGGGGTCGAAGCAGCGGTAGCCCGGCATGCGCGGCGCCAGCAGCAGGGTCTCGAAGAACCAGCTGGTGTGGGCCTGGTGCCATTTGCAGGGGCTGGCATCGGGCATGGACTGCAGCGCCTGGTCTTCCGCCGACAGCGGCGCGGCCAGCGCCTCGGTATGGGCGCGCACCGCCAGATAGCGCTGGCGCAGGGTCTGTGCTGTGCTGCTCATGTTCACCAGGGCCTCCATGGCGCAACGGTAGCCTATCTTGCTGCCCAAAGATGTCAGCAGTTGCAGGGCAAACCTCAGGCGCCCGCCCGCGCCCGTGGGCATAACATCGCCGGCTTGGCGCAGGCCCCCAGAGGAGACATCCGTGACCAACCCCGCAAGCCCCTTGTTCCGATCTGCCATGGCCCTGGCCGCCGCGCTGGCCCTCGCCACACCGGTGCTGGCGCAGGAGCTGACGCTCAAGGTGCATCACTTCTGGCCGCCGGCGGCGATGCCGCCCACCAAGATCCTGCAGCCCTGGTGCGACAAGATCGCCGCTGATTCGGGCGGCAAGCTCAAGTGCCAGATCTTCCCGGCGATGCAGCTGGGTGGCACGCCGGCGCAGCTGATCGACCAGGCCAAGGACGGCGTGGTGGACATCGCCTTCACCCTGCCGGGCTACACGGCCGGGCGCTTCCCCATCATGGAGGTGTTCGAACTGCCCTTCATGACCAATTCCGCCGAGGCCGGCGCGCGCGCCGCCTGGGACTTCTACGGCAAGTACGCCAGCAAGGAATTCGCCGGCCTCAAGCCGCTGATGTTCAGCGTGCACGACGAGGGCTATCTGCATACGCGCGAGAAGCAGATCAAGACCCTGGCCGACTTCAAGGGCCTGAAGCTGCGCGCGCCCACGCGCCAGACCAACAAGCTGCTGGCCTCGCTGGGCGCCACGCCGGTGGGCATGCCGCTGCCGGCGGTGGCCGATGCGGTGAGCAAGGGCACCATCGACGGTTTTGCCCTGCCCTGGGAGGTGATCCCCTCGGTGAAGCTGCATGAGATGGTGAAGTACCACACCGAGACCGACCGCATGCGGCCGGCGCTCTACAGCGCGGTGTTCGTGCTGGCGATGAACCAGGCCCGCTACGAGGGCCTGCCCGCCGAGCTGAAGGCGGTGATCGACAAGAACTCCGGCGCCGCGTTCTCGCAGCAGGCCGGCAAGACCTGGGACGAGAGCCAGGCGGTGGGCCGCAAGCCGGCGCTGGACCGCGGCAACGTCTTCTACACCGTGCCGGCCGCCGAGGTCGATCTGTGGATCAAGGCCAGCCATCCGCTCTACGACGAATGGGCGGCCGATATGGACAAGCGCGGTCTGCCCGGCAAGCAGATGCTGCAGGACGCGCAAGGCCTGCTGGCCAAGTACAAGAAGTAAGGCGTGGCCGTGCCCGCCGGCCTGCGAACCCTGGCGCGCTGGTGCGCGCTGGCCGGCTGCCTTTGCGCCAGCCTGACCGCGCTGCTGACCGTGGCCAGCATCATCGGGCGCTCCTGGCTGGCGCGCCCGATCCAGGGCGATGTGGAGC